>JBPOJG010000047.1:0-18226 GCA_052033835.1 Spirochaetota bacterium | reverse complement strand
GTTTCATACAGGCAGATTCGGCAAATTGGCTGTGGATAAGTTCTGCTGTGACCAGCAGGTTTCACACTGATGAATTCGGCAAATTGGATGTGGATAAGTTCTGCTGTGACCAGCAGGTTTCACACTGATGAATTCGGCAAATTGGATGTGGATAAAGCCTAGCTTTGATCATCGGGTTTCATACAGGCAGATTCGGCAAATTGGATGTGGATAAAGCCTAGCTTTGATCATCAGGTTTCATACAGGCAGATTCGGCAAATTGGATGTGGAAATTCATTTGCTCGTCCAAAAGCTTTTGAGCCAAATACATTCATCCAATCCTGTTCTCTTTTTGTTATTTCTGATTTTGAAGCAGCTTTAGAAAAGTATTCTAATAAAGAATACCGATATAATAAAAATTCAGTTGGATTGTTTTTTAACTCGTGCTTTAGTTTATTATTCCCGCCACTCGGATTCCTGTGATATTCGCTCCGTCTGCCAAGAATACCCATTTTCTCCTGCCGCTGAGCCGATATACTGCTGTCCTGTTTTTTCATTTAAAATTAAACATACCGTGTTTTACTTTTATCCGGTAATCTTATGCCGGCCAGGTAATGTGAATGCATTTCGGTTCTTTTACAATGTAAATGCCGTACTGCTTGCAGATGGCATCCATCACTGCATAGTCATTCTGCAGACTGAAATCATTTGCAGTTCCGTCCGCATTGTTTTTGGTGGGAAGATGGTTGGAGATCAGCACATCCCTTTGAATCTGAGAATTGATGACTGCAGTCATATCTTTTACAATTTCAACATCCGGTTTTTTCAGTGTATTGAAACCTTTCATGAAACATTCCCGAATCTCCTGCTCAGCCTGTTTCAGTCTGTACGATATCGGAGCGGCATTCTTAGTGACTTCATTTTTATAATTATCAAACATTGCCTTTGCCTGGCTTGCTGCATTTCGTCTTCCGGAACTCACGATCAGAATCTGTCCTCCCGTTTCTTCCGAATACATCTGTCCAAACCAGTCGCATTTCTGATCTAAAAAAGGAGTCTGGTCAATTCCAGGGTTCTGCACTTTATAGTATTTCATAGTTTCTCCGTAATAAAGCCGCCTGACAGATGCAGGTCTTCAATTCGGAATCTTTTCTATCCTGACGAAAGAATCAGTCAATTCTTTTTTTAAACTGCTAGAACGCAAAAAGAAAGCAGTCAGACAGACTGCTTTCTTCTGTTCTTCAGCTCCTGAATTCTTTTATGAAAAGCACTCTGGAAACTGTATTTGAATTTTCCCATCAGCATTCTCATTGCCTGAATCATCACATCCGGGCTCGGCGGATCACCTCCGATAAAGACGTCGGGCTCTTTGGGACGTCGGCCTAATGGAAACAGCCCTCCTCCCACAGCTTCTGAACCTGCAGCTGCGATTGCCTTCGGTTCAGGCATACATTCCCACGCAGTGTTCAGAGGACCGGCCATGTTTTCACTCACAGGTCCAGAATACAGAAGTACATCTGCATGTTTAGGAGATGCAACACTGCGTATCCCCTGCCCTTCACTGTCAAAAAGATTGTTGAAGCTCGCATTCAGTTCACATTCCACAGAATTGTTTCCTGCTGCTGCAATCTCTCTGTAACAGATCCCCTTGCCCTCAGTCATTTCCTGGAATATAAGAACGTTTTCCGGGATCTCAGGTTTCTCTGGAACAAAGTCTCCTTTCTGAAACCGGATTTTCAGTTCCTCTTTTCTGAAAGCAAATACATAAGTAAAACCGGAATTGACCAGTCTTTCATCCGGACACATATCCGTGCATATTCCGCACTGAATGCATTTCCCGCAGTCTATTTCCATTCCGGTTTTTGATATAGAGACAGCTTTGACTGGACAGCTGTCAGCACAGGCCGTACATTTCCCGCAGTCTGCTTCGGAAGAAATAAGAGCAGGAATGCCTCTTGCATTTTCATTGAACGGACTGCATTTGTCAAAGTCCATACTCTTATGTAATGTGAAAAAATTCTTAATTTCGTAGATGCCCATCAGAGATCAAACCCCGCATAACTCAGATTAAATGATTTATTGTTGACCGGAAAATCCCCGATCAGTACTCCCCTTACTGCAAGCTCAAGTGCGTGCCAGTTGAGAACTGAAGGATCTCTGAGATACACGTCGTTCAGTCTGCCGTCGGAGCCGACGTCAAATACTGAAAGAACATTTCCTCTCCATCCTTCCGATACGCCGAAATGCACGCCTTCAACTGCCCTTCTTTTGGATACAATGTATTCCCCCCTTCCTGATTTTGAAATATCAATCAGAGGGATCACCTTTTCCAGCCATTCGCAGGTATTTTTCAGTTCAAGATATCTCAGATAAAATCTTGACCAGACATCTCCTTTCATTTCTCCCAGATCATTAAATTTCATAGGAATTTTCATGAAATAAGCAGGATCTTTTTTCCGCAGATCCATATTCACTCCCGAAGCTCTGGCAGGCAGCCCCAGAAAAGAGTTTTTTACAGCTGTTTCCAGTGAAACTGTTCCACAGTCTTCCATTCTTTCGCGGATGGTTGAATGTCCTGCCGCACGGAGAAACTGAGATTCCACTCTTTGAAATACAGATCTGATATTTGCCGAGAGAGTTTTCAGGCTTTCTGCAGTCAGTTTTCTGTTGAGTCTGACTTCTCCGGGGAAAACAGATGATTTTCCGAAACGTGAACCGGTCAGTGCTTCCATAATTCCCAGAGGCACTCCTCTGTCTGTAGCACAGAGACCGTGCAGCGGATAATATCCTATATCCTCTGCAAGTGCACCGATATCCCCGATATGAATTGCTGCTCTTTCTGTTTCGAGAAGGATGCTCCGTATAAATTTTATTTCAGGATCAGTTTCAATCTGAAATGCTTTTTCATATGCTTCAGAAAATGCGATTGAATAAGCCACTGTTGAATCACCGGAAACTGCCCCGGCATACGGCATCACTTCTGAAGGTCTTTTGCCGATCAGAGTCTTCAAAATACCCCGATGCTGAAAACCCAGTCTGATTGTAAGATGCTGAATAACTTCTCCTCTTACGCAGAAACGGAAATGTCCAGGTTCGATCACTCCTGCGTGAATCGGCCCCACTGCATGTGCATAACAGTCAGCTGGAACATTTACTTTCAGACCTCTGAAAAAAAGATCTCTCAGATTCTCCCTGTTGTCAGTGCAGTATGTCAGATCCAGGATACGCCTTTCTTTTTCACTCATTGGCTTGAGAGGATCAAGGGATTCATAATTTTCCTCACCTCCCGGAATACCTATAGAATGTCTCAAAAGCCATAAAGGATAATGAATATTCTTTATGATTTCCGATACTGCATCCTCAGTCTCGAACATATTCAGTGAGTCAGAATCCTGAAGGAAGGAATAATTTTTCCCTCTGAATTTGTTTTTATAAAAACCGGTTACTGTCAAATTATTCATCGGAGACTCCAGAGATCAGGAAAAAAAGTAAATCCGAAACAGCCAAGGCCGAGAGAAAGAAAAAAGAGAATTCCAGTCAGAACCATTCTTTTCATAAGCATTGACTTTTCAGATTCCGGAAACGGTCTGTGTCTGATATCCAGAAAAGGATATATCTTATAGAAAATCACAAGAAACTGCACCAGTCCAAGGAAAGGCAGAACCAGTATCCAGTAGGCCCCTCTGGCAGCTCCTTCCTTGATAATCATCATATCAGAAAGAAATACAGGACTTACCGGAACAATGAATGCCATGCAGAGTCCGGCAAGAAGCATTCCTGTAGAGTATCTGTTCAGTGCAGGAAGATCTCTGATCACTGGAATGTCCCTGCTCCCTGCATCCACTCTGAATATGCCGAGCGAAGAAAAAGTCAGAGATTTTGATGCAATGTTTGCAGCAAGTGCAAAATAAAATACATCATCAGGAAGATTTAAATACAGAATAACTCCGAGGACTCCGCTGTGGAAGAGAGCAGACTGTGCTGCGAGTCTTCTGATATCCTTTGTCTGCTGGGATGTCAGTATGCTGTATAACATTGTAATGAAGCCCATAATCAGAAGTCCCTTCCCTGAAATAAAATGAGGGTTCTGCATCGCCATATCGAGTTTCAGAAGATTCCTGAGAATCAGACATACGGAGGAGGAAACAAATGCTGAGATCAGTGCAGATACTGGACTCGGACTTTCTGCATAGGTATCACTTACCCAGAAATGATTTGGAAACAGTCCCAGTTTTGCAGAAAATCCAAATACGGCGAGCCAGATCCCTGCTTCAATGAAAGTATTATGCCCTGTCTTTACGCCGTTCAGAAGGTCAGTAAAACCCATTGAGAGACTGGATTTATCTCCGTAGGAAAGAATCACGAGACCAAGAAAGGCAAGCCCCAGACCGAATGAATTCAGAAGCAGAAATCTCCATGCAACGACGACGGATCGTTCTGTCCTGCTCATCGACACAAGAAGTGCTGAAATCATACTGGAAGCCTCAATGAAAACCCACTGCAGTGCAAAGTCCTCAGTCTGCCATGAAAGAAAAAGAACTGTAATGAAAAAAACTGCAAGAAGAAGTCTGTAAGCTGCTTTATCTTCTGTTCTTCTGAAAGCAAAAACCATGATAAGAAACAGAAAAAGAAATACAGCTGCGCCGAAAACCGTCAATGCAAATAAATTCATGTATTCTCTCCTTTCAAATTCTGAAGCTGTGAACTTCTGAACTGCAGAGCAATTCCTGTGATAATAATAAGAAGCGTATCCACAAATGCACCGAATTCAACACCGAAAGGAAGTCCATGACGCAGAAGAAGTGCAAGAAGAAATATTCCGTTTTCAAACATTGTAAATCCGATCATCAGTACTGCCCAATGTGTTCTGGCAATAAAACTCAATATTCCCATATAGACCAGGAGAAATGAATAAATCACTTCCAGCTTGTCCACATTCGGAGGAAGCTCCGGCATACCTTCCACGAGTTTTACAGTCACTGCAAGACCTCCGAAAAAGAAAAGAAGTGTTGCAATGTATCCGAACCTAGGACTTGTATGTTCACTCAGGTCGGAACGTTTCATTGTCCAGAGCAGTACCGACATTGTCAGAGCAGTCTTAAAAACAAGAATCATGCCGCTTAAAAGAAGTGTATGGAAAATGTCATTTTCATGAAGCTGAAATACAGGAAAGATCAGCAGAAACCCCTGAAAACCGATCAGATAGATAATTCTTTTCAGTCTGTTTTCAATAAGTACCATGACTCCTGAGAGAAGGAGCAGTAAATATATAAGATGTATATAACTTTGCATGATTCCTCCTTACAGCCTTACTATTGTGCCGAGTGCAAGTATGAATATCAGAGTCATTCCCATAAATTCAGGAATCCATTCCCATTTCCTTCGGACACTTACTGCTTCCCACCATCCTATCATCACCGGAACGGTAAGTGCGCCTACAATCATGATGATTTCTTCCAGAAATTTTCCTGCAATTCCAAGACTTGAAAGCTGAACATGCTCGAAAGCAATTCTCATCAGCAGTGTGATCAGAGCGGCCATTTTCAGAATGGATGCAATCTCAAAAAATGCCATAGTCTTTCCGGATGCTTCAAGAAGCATTGCTTCGTGAACCATTGTCAGTTCAAGATGCGTCCGCGGGTCATCAAAAGGAGGTTTGGCCATTTCCGCAAGCATAATGACGGAACAAGCTGCAAGAAACAGAATTCCAAGTGCTATCCCCATTACGGAAAATGCTACCTGAAAGGATGACTGAGAAACAATAATGGCAATTACAAGAACCGGTTCTCCCAGAACATAAAGAAGCACTTCTCTTGAACTTCCTAGTCCTCCGAAAGATGTCCCAGTCTCCATCGCAAATGCCAGAAGAGAAATTCTCTGAAGTACGAGAAAGAACGGAATCAGTATAAAGGATGTCCATTCAAAGACAGGAACAGACCATGCAGTCAGTGCAGCAAGGAATGATACCAGAGGTGCGACTTCTGCAAAGATTCCTGAGTTAGGTCCGTCTACAGGTGTCTTTTTCATCATCCTCTGAATATCGTACCAAGGCTGCAGAATGACAGGTCCTTTTCTGCCCTGACACTTTGCCCTGACTTTTTTGACAATTCCCGGGATGAGGATCGGGAAAAAAATGAAAAACAGGAATAACGGGATATATCGAATATAATCCATAATGAGTCCTATAAAACGTAGTTTCTGAATATGAAAATCAGAAATATTGAAAAAAGAAACGATACGCTCGAAACCAGAATATACTGAGAAACATCGCCGGATTCAACTCTGGTGATCCAGTATTTTCCGAGATTCAGAAATCTTGCCAGGTATTTCTGTATATATTTTTCCATATACGGTTCCCCTTCCTCAGAGGTGAAGTATCTGCCTACTGAAAAATAGACAGGATCTGAAAAAACTGAACCTGGGATGGATACTTCAGTACCGGTATGACTGCTTCCGCAGTCCCATATCTGCCTCTTGCTGATGGAATGATAAAGATGAAATTTATATATTAAAAATGAAACTATCATTACAATCAGACTTACTGCAGAAAGAGTATAGAGCCAGTTTTTCATCAGATTCAGTCTGTAAAGGGATACAGCTACAGGTCCTGAAAACACAGGTACTGAGAATACCAGAATTCCGAGATACCAGAATACTTTTCTCAGGTCTCGAGTTTCTTTCTCAGTGGTAATGAGAAAACTGTTCTCTTTTCTCGTAGAAAGAGCAGTGGAAAGATAAAACTTCAGATGAAATGCACTTCCCATTGCAAGACCTGTAAGGCTTAAGAAAAGAACAAGGAGATAGATGCTTGCATTCTGACTGCTTGTATCGAATATTTTGGAGTTGAGGTAAAGAAAACTGGACTCAAGGAAGAATCCGGTTGTGCCGGGAACAAGAGCGAAACTGAATGCACCTATTCCGGACAGGATCGGACTGATTCCGATTGTTCTGCCGATCCCCTTCAGATCATCAAGTTTTGTTGAACCCGCCTTTTCAGTCATTGCACCTGCATATAAAAACTGAAAAGTTTTGGATATGGAATGATGGAAAAGTCCAAAGTAGAAAAGGAAGAGAAAACTGTCTCCAATCTCCTTGTTCTTCAGTTCCATGCCCCAGATGGAAGCTCCCACAAGAGCCAGTATCATAAAGTTTGAGTTTTCAATCGTGCTGTATGCAAGTGACTTTCTTATATCTTTCGCAAAAAAGGAGCTTAAGCCTGATATGAAAATTCCGAGACCGCAGAGAATCATAATCAGAGTAGTCACATTCATTGTATGCAGGTCGGCATAAAGAAACTTGACAATCATTAACATAGGAAGATTCATCATGATTCCAGATATACAGGCAGATGCATAGTAAGGTGCTCCTTCATGAGCAATCGGATACCAGACATGAAATCCGCTGAAAGCAGCCTTGATCAAAAGTCCCACAAGAAGACTGGTTCTGGCAAAGTTTGAATCAGGCAGGAAAATCCATAATGAAATAAAGAACATGGAAAGTCCGCTTGAAAAGAGAAATGCCGCTGCGCTTTTAGAAGACTTCTTCAGCAGATTTTCATCCGGAAAAAAGAAAAGACATCCGATTGAAGAAATTTCCCAGAATACAGGAAGCCATATGGATTTGCCTGACAGAAGACATACAGACTGACCGGCAAAAAAAAGGATGAAGCCTATATGCCTGGAAGGCTTTCCTGCATCCTCAAATATCCCCGATGAAAAATAAATGGGAAGTCCAAGAATAGAAAGAAGTCCCAGTCCAATGATGGAAACGGAATCCGGATTCGGCAGAATCATCAGATAAAGAGCAGTACCTGCAGAACAGAAAAGTTCTGCAAAAATAATAAATTTCAGAATTTTTAACAATTTGTCCTCCTTCAGTCTTGAAAATCAGAGTTCAGACGGAGGGGGCAGATCTGTATAGGTATAATGAAGAGATATTTTTTGATATTCCATTCCCCCTCTGATAAAACGTAAAGAGGAAGGCAGAATAGAACAGGATATATTTTCAGAAAGAAAAAAAGCTATGATTTCGAAATCGTCTTCTGTTTCCTCGGAGAGAAATGACTCAGAAGATACTGAAGTATTTTCAAATACTTCAGTGGACTGTTTAAAAGCGGCAGGAAAAAAAAAGACGATTCAGCGGTTTCATTGAAGAAGATTCGCTGATATTTTTCAGTCCATTGTCAGTGAAGGTGAGAAACGAAAAAAGACAAAGCAGTGCAAGAAATTTGATTTTCCTTCCTGCAGTAAAGAATCTTTGTCTTCTCATTCCGAACATACTGACAGGTTTTCAGAATCAGTGCAAAAAGAAAAGAATAAATTGATAAGCACTGAATACCTGTTTTTAGGTTTGACTTTTCAGGCACAGGAATTTTGTGTTTCAGCAGGGAAAAACAATGATTTTCGGAAAAGCAGGAAAAAAGATTAAAAATTCACTCGAGACTGTGTCCGGAAAATTTATCGGCCTGGCTGTCATCCTCCTTCTGACTGCAGTTGCTGTGACCGGAAGTGTCAGCTACTTTTTGGCAAGAAGTGTCATCATACGTAAACTTAAGACAGAGGATCTGAAAAATATTGCCCTGCTGAAAGCGGAAAAAATTGAAGCAAAGCTTTCCCGTGCTCTTGAAACGGCTATCGACATTTCCGATGATCCTCTGATTCAGGACTGGTTTAGAGGACTCGAACAGAATGACTTTATGAAAAATCAGGCTCTTCGTAAACTGAACAACATTCTGGGTTATTCTGACTATACAGGAACTTTCGCTGCAAACAGGCTGACACTCAATTATTACAGAACAGGCAAAAGAGATGACAGTGCAGTAAAACTTTCGGATACACCTCCGCATCAGTGGTTTTTCAGAACACTTGCACAGGGAAAAAAAGCGAATCTGAACATAGACACTAATACTGCGGACGGACAGACCAGTCTTTTTGTAAATGCAGTCATGGGGGATCTTGCAAATCCGCTGGGAGCAGCTGGAGTCGTAATGGACTTCAGTCATGTCAGAAAGGAATTCACTGCAGTGGATCCTGAAATTTCAGACAGGATTCATCTTGCAGACAGACAGGGAGTCATAAAGATCAGTTCTGTAAATTCAATGCTGAACAGAAACATCTCAGAGTTTTATCCTGCAGACACTGCAAAAATTATAATGAATAATGATTATAATAGAAATATTTTGGAATACACTGATGAGAGAGGACTGATTGATGTCGTCAAGGTGCCTCTGAAAAGTGCTGAGTGGAATGTAGTTTATGAGGTCCCAAGAGCAAGCATGATCAGGCCGCTATTCATTATTGCATCCGGCACACTGATTATCTGCATTCTTTCTGTAATTACAGCCGCTGCAGTTTTCATGAAAGCAGCATTAAGCGTCACCCGTCCGGTAAGAGAGCTTTCAAGTCTGACCAGAGATATGTCGGAAGGAAGACTTTACAGGAAAATGGAAATTAAAAGTTCAGATGAAATCGGACTTTTGGGAAAAACATTCAACAGACTCAATGAAAAGCTGATTACTGTAATAGATTCTGTATCTCAGAGCAGCAGAAATCTGAAAAATTCAGCGGATACCATGTCAAAGGCAACAAGAAATTTTTCGGACAATCTGCACAGTCAGGTATCTGCTCTCGAAGAAATCAGCAGTTCCGTTCAAAGCCTTTCCAAGAATGTTTCCGTAGTCACATTGAATGCAGAGAATCAGTCTGCTGATCTGAATTCTCTTGCAGGAAGCTTCAGACAGCTGGCAGGGATCATTACTGAAACAGAAAGAGTTGTAAGATATTCTCTTCAGAGCACAGGAAGAATCTACGAGGATACAAAATCAGGTGAGGCTTCCTTAGTCATTCTAAATTCAGGAATGGATGCAATTGTTCAGGGTTCAAACGATATGACAAAAATTCTTGGACTGATTTCTGAAATTTCAGAAAAGATCAATCTGCTTGCACTGAATGCATCCATCGAAGCAGCCAGAGCCGGAAAGGCAGGTCTCGGTTTTGCAGTCGTTGCATATGAAATATCCAAACTGGCGGATGAGACAGCCGGAAGTCTGAAGGAGATAGACGTCATCATCAGAAAAAGCAGGAAGGAAGTGGAAAAAGGAAAAATAAGCGTATCTGAGATGATGAAAAACAACAGCGGAACTCTTGAGGGAGTCAGTGCAATCGTTGACCTGATGACCAATATGAATGACCTGATAGGAAAGCAGGTGGTTATGAAGGAGAATGTGGAAAGAGAAGCAGGAAATGTAATGTCAAAAGCTGAGGAAATCAAACTGACTGTAAAGGATGATGAGAGAGCCTTTGAAGAAATTTCAAAAGGAATCAAAATGATCCATGAAATTGCTCATTCCAGCCTGGAAAATTCAAATACCATTGCGGACAATTCATTGAGTCTTTTTAAGATTGCAGATGAACTCAATTCAAAAATCCGCTTCTTCAAAACAAAGGAAAAAGAATAATTTTAAGTTATCACCTTACACACACTTCGTGCTTAAGGGACTACTGATTTTTCTTTTTCTGCATAAATACAAAGTTTGATCTGCCGACTCCCTGCAGAATTCCATATCCGAACGGAAACGGCAGTTCTCCCGGATTCTTGGAAAAATCTTCAATCAGTTCTTTCTGAGTCGGTACATCCGGTGTTTCCTTCACTCTGATTCTTCCTTTGTAAAAACCGAATACCTTTCTTTCCCACTCCGGTGTATTGAAAAATTTTACAGCAATTCCGGAATCATCTTCAAAGACAGTCTCCGCTCTTTCCGCAATCAGTTTTGAAAACGGTTCATATTCCTGAGTCTGAAGCACATAAATAGCCGACTTGAGGGTAAGATTGACATTTTTAAGAGAATTGAAAAATTTTCCTTCCGGAGTGACAGGAAGATGCGAATCTTTTTTTAGAAATATTTTGAGATATAAAATATCACGTGTTACAGTGTCTCCTTTCTGAAAACACTTAATTCTTATTCCAGGTATTCTGTCAGCGGCGGAACTTCCTTCTGCAACAGAGCCGTTTTCATACAGATGAATTCTTTCATAGCTGATGATAGTGAATCCGAGCCTTTTGGCAAACATCAGGATGGTAGGAGTCAGTCCGTAAATATGCCTGCTCGCTTTTGCTTCTTTGGAGAGCCTTTTGCTTGTAAAATAATTATAATGAGCCATCTCAAATGCCAGACTGGAGATACTGTCCAGCCCGCCTTTCAGATCAGAATCATTCAGCTTCAGAGGATCCTCAATGAACCCCTGATCCTGAAGACTGATCATCACATACTTCGGAGACTGAGGATAGAGACTGTAAAAGTTTATAAAATCTGCTCCGCTCAGGGGGTATACAGCCATATTATATGGTCTTTCTACTTTAAGATTTTTTTCCTTCCAGGGAACAAATTTGTCCAGATAATTTTTCTGAATATTTTTCCAGTAGGATTCCATACTTTTATGATGCGCCTTGAAAACAGGTTTGGAAGAAAGGCTGAAGTATCTGCTTTTCTCTGTCGGCTGGATTCCAGAAATAAATTCTGCTGTTTCATCCCAGTATGTGTCAAAGACAGCTGGAACAGCTTCTTCTTTTTTCGAGGACAGATTGCAGCTGTTGACGGAAATGAACAGAAAAACGAGCAGATTAAAAAAAATAGCAGAATTTAACATACTGATATGGACTAATTCTGCAGGACTGTTTTTTTGACTAACATAAAATAACTTACTTACGGGAGCTGCTCACTTCTTTGTACCAGAAAAGAACGGCAATGCATCCGATCTTCCACTCTTTGAAAGGATCGGCAGTATTAAAAATTCCTGAAATCATTTTAAATGCTATGCGAAGCAGACAGTAAAAGGATCTGATTAGACCCGTTTTTTTCAGAATGGCAAAATTTTCTGCTGCAGGATTTCTGCATCTGTC
The DNA here is from genome assembly GCA_052033835.1 of Spirochaetota bacterium. Taxonomy (GTDB): domain Bacteria; phylum Spirochaetota; class Leptospiria; order Leptospirales; family Leptospiraceae; genus DAORDI01. Next base: position 6,349 of record JBPOJG010000047.1, on the reverse strand, counting down.
AATCAAAAGAGGGAATAGAAAAAGAAAAAACATTTCGGTCAGATAAAAAATGAGAATGGAAACAGGTAAAAGAAAAAGTGAAATCCTGATAAGAATACCGGCAGAAACCAAACCGGCTGCAGATACAGTCAGATATTTGAAAATTCCGTAACAGGTAAAGTTCTCCTCATTCGGAAATTCTGAATTCCGCACCGAATCCATCTCGTTCATTCTGCAATGCATCCAGAATGCCCCATCGCGGAATATGTCTGAGGAATACCTGATATCCATTCTTTCAGAAAATTCGGAATAATGATTCTCTGCTTTACTGACCCATTCAGTGCATTTCATTTAATAAAAATCAGATGAAACCAGGCAAGAAAGGCACCTGTATTTCCGAATACCAGAATCCTGTGAAAAACAGTTTCCTTAAGAGAGCATCTTTTTCTGTGAAAGACAAATTCATCGTAACAGACAAGTGCAGCAGTAAATACTAAAATGGAAATCACGGGCAGAAGATATATTTTAGGCTCACTGCTGTACATTGCTGATGCCAGAAGAATCGACATCGGGATTCCGCCGAGTCCAAGCGCTGCAGCTTCTGCTTTTCTTTCCTTCTTTGATATCTTCATTCCCAGAACTTTTCTGTGATAATTCCAGTCGAGCACACCTGCTGCGGTTCCTGCTGTCCCGGAGATAATTATAATGACAAACTGTGCAGAAAAAATTATTTTATACAGAAACTCGGGATTATCAGAGACGGACAGGCTTATGCAGAAAACTGTGCCGGGGGCAAAAAGAAAGATAAGGGAAATATATTCCCGAATCATATATGAAGTCTTCCGATAGACGACTGCAGTTCATCCGCATGTTTCTGGATTTTTCCTGAATGCTCCGTGAGAAGAAGAGTTTCCGTCATAAATTCCTTGAGATTGGAAAGGAGCTTTTCCATATCTTTCCAGACTGAATCAATATGCATCGTCTGCTCTATTCCTTTTTCCGTCATTTTCTGCATCGTTGTCTGAAGCTCTTCCGAAAGAGTCAGTATCCTTCCTGTCACCCCGTTCAGTTCAGAAGTCATTTTCATTCCTTCAGATGCAAGAGCACTCGTAGTGGAAAACTTCAGAGAGGAACTGTGAATTCCCTTCTTAATTTCTTTTACCTTTTCATTGATTTTCCTGGTGGAATCTGATGTCCTGGCTGTCAGTTTCCCAATTTCGGATGCAACGATTGCAAACCCTCTCCCGTGTTCCCCTGCCCTTGCCGCTTCAATAGATGCATTCAGAGACAGCAGATTCGTACTGTCCGAAATTTCATCTATCCCTGTCAGGATCTCATCTATTTCCTTTGCATTCTTTTCCAAGTTGGATATCTGTTCATTCGTTTCTTTCACAGAAAAAGAAATCTCTTCAAGCTTTTTCACCGTTTCTGAAATGACAAAGGCACTTTTTCTGGCATAGTCCAGATTATTTTCAGATGAAGAAACACTTTCCTTGATTGCTGCCGAAATACTTTTTACATCCGCCCTGATTTTTCCAAAGTCACTTTCCAGATACATAAGTGAGCCGGAATTGTCGGAAATTTTATCCTGTATTCCGTCAAGAGACCGCCGGATGTTTTCAGCCGAACTTAAAAAACTCTCCGAATTTTTTTTAAGATCAGAAACAATATTTCGAAATAGATCAATGGAAGTATTGTATCCTTTTTTGAGTTTCAGAATGATGGGATCAAAGGAGGATTCTTCCATCTTTTCTCCAATGTTTCCGGCAGATAAAAGTTCGATATAATGAAGCATCGAATCCACATCCTTGTTCAGTTCATTCAGATACTGCTCCTGTCTGTTTTTTTCTCCGCTCAGTGAATTCGAAAAATAATATACTGCTGCAAAGGACACAATAAGTGTACATGTAATATTCATTCCGTAAAAAAGAAGATTCACAGAAGAAGTGATTTCCGCATATGGAAATATTTTCTGAAAATCGGAATCAAAAAAGAAGGATACACCAAGGGCAAAGAAAAACATAAGAACCCAAAGAATACTTTTCCGGGCGGGCTGAAATATAAGGGATCCGAACGGTGCAAGTGAAGACCAGAGGATGACCACGCCTGATTTATGAAAACCTCCGAGAGACCATTGCAGAAGGGTCGGTATGATAAGAATCATAAAAAGCTGAGAATGAAGAAGGAAATTTATCCTTCCGGTGGAAAAATATACAGCGAGTGCTGAACCGACTCCGAGTGAAAAAAGAATCGGCGGAATGGAAGGAAGTTTAAGACCCAGAATAAAATAAAGAAGCGACCACATAAAACCGGCTGCCGTACAGCCTGAACTGATAATAATCAGTACTTTTTTTCTCGTTTCATCCATAAATCCCTCACTGAAAGGGAAATCAGAAACAGTTCATACGGCAACAAAAAAATGTATCAAGTTTCTTATTAAGAGAAAACATTATCAGAAAGATATGTCTTTTTTTTGATAACATTTAAGCAGAGATCTGCATGCATTTGTTACGGATGAGGAATGATTCTTTGTCCCGAACATTCTGACTGAAGAGAATATCCCGTCCATTAAAAGCAGAAGATGAGATGCAAGCATTTCGGGATTTGCCGTTTTCGTTTCCTTTGTGAGTTTCAGGAGTCTTTTATAAACCTCATCTTTATGTTTTTTGGAAACGGCATGTTCAGGGCTTTTGAGATCAGGAAACTCCGATGCTGCAAGAATGAACGGACAGCCTTTGCAGGACGGTGCTGCTGCCATCTTTTCGAGTGATTGAAAGATCTCGATAATCCTGTCCTCAGCTTTTCCTTTACCTGTCAGACTTTCGTCCAGCCATTTCAGGAATTCATTTCCTGTTTTTTCCAAGTAGGCAACGATCAGCTCCGATTTCGAAGAAAAATGATTATATAAAGTCATTTTAGCAATTCCAGTTTCACGAATGATCGTATCTATTCCGACAGCCTGATACCCCTGTTCGTAAAACATTTTTCCTGCTGTATCGAGTATTCTCTCTCTTGTTTCTCCTGTTCTTACAGTCATCTTGCGTTCCTCTTTCCTTTCTGATTTTATATATTTTTTTGAAACTTCTGTACAGACCTGTGTTTCTGTGTTTTTGACAATATGCACTTTTAAGAGAAAAGAGACAAATAATTCAGTCAATCAATTATTGTCTGTTCTGTCCGAAAAATTCAAATAAAAATTCATCCCCGCTCCATTTTCTGTTCTGAAAGTTCCTTTCAGCTGGAGTGAAATCATTCGGATCAGTTCAAATCCGAATCCTTCATTCCGAGAATCCTGAGTTTCAATGCCTTTTCCGTCATCCGAATAATGAAGATATATCTCATTGTCCTGCTTGTGAATTTTGATGCGGATTTTCCCGCTGTCTCTGTCAAAGAAAGCATATTTTACTGAATTCGTAATCAGTTCATTGATCAGAATGCCGAGAGATGCGGCATCATTAGAATCTAATGAAAAATCTGCAATATCTGTCTCAATAAAAAGTCCTTTTTTCAGAGGGTAGACTTCGGTCAGATCTTCTGCCAGTTTGGATATATATTCCCGGATCGAGACAGATCTGTGAGATTCAGTTCTGTAGAGTTTGTCATAAAGGACAGACATACTGTCCATTCTTCCTGCTGCAGATTTGAGTGCAGTCACAACATAATCAGACTCGGATGATTCAGCATGAAGTTCCAGTATGCCTCTGACAATGTTCATATTGTTCTTGATCCTGTGGTGGACTTCCTTCAGAAGCATTTCCTTCTCGGAAAGAAGCAGTCTGATTCTTTCTTCAGAAATTTTTCTTTCTGTAATTTCCTGATGAGTTCCGGACATAAGGAAAGGTCTGCCGTCAGAAGTCCATTCGGCTACCTTGCCTCTGTCAAAGACCCAGACCCACTGACCGTTTTTGTGCTTCATCCTTACTTCACATTCGTAAAAATCTGTCTCTTTTCTGAAATGTTTCGTCAGAAGCTCATTCGATTTCTGCAGATCTTCCGGATGAACAAATTCTATCCAGGTATTTATGCTGACCGGGGAAATTTCAGCCAGAGTATATCCGATGATTTCTGCCCATCTCTCATTGAATACAGTCTCACCTGTCTGTACATACCATTCCCAGCTTCCTGCATTTGTGCCTCCAAGAACTGCAGACAGTCTCCTTCTTTCAGAAAAAAGAAGGTACTCTGTTTTTTTCCTTTCTTCAATTTCATTTTCTGTTTCTACAAGAAGGGTTTTAAGCATAGCATATGTACTGTATGTCAGCCAGCCTGTGACACAGAAAAGGGCTGAAGATGTCACCCATTGAGTGATTCCTACCTTGAAATCTGCCGCAGGAAGAAGTCCTGACTGTTCTGCCCAGATCAGTGCAAAAGTAACAGTGGAACTCCAGGCTATGGAAAAAAACATTCCTGCAAAATTGAAAAACAGTCCGGAAAGGACGATAAGAAACAGGAATATTCCGAATGCAGGAGCTCTGACTGTTCCAATTGCACACATATTCAAAGTGATAATGACAAATCCTGAAACAATAAACAGCAGTCCGCTGAAAATTACTGCCCCTCGGAAAAGAAGATATCTTACAATAATGAATAATGCTATGGCTGAAAGCTGAAGTCCGGCTCCAACCAGATTTGTTTTAGTTCTGAGAATATTTGCTCCGAACAGAAAAAAAACCAGAACTAATCCTGAAAGCGCTGCCGTATTCAGAACGTACGCTTTTCTGCTTTTATCAGCATTTTCCGGAAATTCGGGGGGGTTCAGAAACTTCAGAAACTTTTCTTTAAAATTCACATTTTTTCCTCAACATCAGGCAGAACAGATTATTACCCCTTTCTTTTTATGCCTCAGACCAATTTTCAGAACAGAACCAAAATGTCACCTCCGTTAAAGTAAGACGAAAAAACTAAAGTCATAAAATTTTATACTTTCCTCCGTCCTGCCGAAAGACAGATGAAAAGCCCTTGATCGAAAATAAAATTCTTGCAAATACTTGTGCTGCAGGTTTAGTTTTCTCGAGGGGAAGTTTTGAGCAGAGAAACAGAATGGTCCAAATTTAAATCTATGCATAAGGGATTTCCGGCTAAGGAAGTTCTGATCGCACAGGGTGAACCGGCCAATCAGATTTTTATTCTGATTGAAGGCAAGGTCAATATTATACGGAATGGAAAACTTATCGGTTCAGTGCAGAAACGAGGAGAATACTTAGGAGAAATTTCATTTCTGATGAATACTGAGTATACCGCTTCTGCAGTGAACGAAACTCCCTGCACACTGATTCGAATTGAAAGAAATGAGGCTGAGAGTTTTCTTCGGCACAGTCCTGAGGTTGCAATTTCCCTGGCTGCCAAGCTCGCCGGGCGGCTTGCTGAACTGAACAGAAAAATCTCCAATCTGGGAAACACATATCTGAATAACGCTCTCTTAAATGCTGTTCTTGAAGAAAAGGAGAACAGAAATAAAAAAAATTCGAATGATCTGAATCTCTCCTCTCTTTCAAGTCTCGAAGCCGACATCCCTGCAGGTCTCGAAATTATTGTACAGAATCAGCCTCTCAGTCATATGTACATTCTTCTTGCAGGGGAAGTGGAAATCATTAAAAACAGTCAGGTGCTTGCAATCGAATCAGAACCGGGATATTATATGGGAGATGTGTCTGTGCTCCGAAAAACTCTGCCGAATGCAACTGTTCGGGCGAGGACTGACTGTCGAATGATTCAGATCCCCGCTGAAAAACTGGATTCATATCTGCATCATTCACCGGAGGTAGCTTTATCCATAGCCAGAAAAATCTGCGAAAGAATTCTGACGATCAACAATACTATGGAAAAACTGATTCAGTATGCAGACAGAAACGGACTTTCCGAACCTTCAGAAAAAGTCGACACAGAGGCAGGAAGTGAAATCAGAAAGATCAGAAGAACAGTCAAACTTTTATAGGTGATATTTATGAAAAAAATTTTCAGTGTAGGACAGTGCAGTCCCGATCACAGTTCCCTGCAGTCATTCTTTGAAAAAAATTTTGAGTGCAGTGTAAAAAGAATAGACTCCAGAGAAGAAGCACTGCAGATCCTGGAAAAGGAAAAACCGGATCTTCTGATCGTCAACAGAAAACTGGATATAGATTACACTGACGGAACGGAACTTATCATTCAGATGAAAAAAAATCCAAGTATGTCATCTGTTCCTGTAATGCTTGTATCTAATTATCCTGAATACCAGGAAGAGGCAGTCAGACTCGGAGCAGTCTACGGCTTCGGAAAGGCAGAACTCCAAAAAAAAGAAACTTTGGAAAGAGTATCCCAAATTTTGAACAGAAAGGAAACAGTATGACCGGAGATTCCAATTTCGACGATTATGATCTGGATATAGATT
>JBPOJG010000481.1:0-21083 GCA_052033835.1 Spirochaetota bacterium | reverse complement strand
TATTCAAATTTTCTGTTTCCCTTTTTTGGTTCTCAGTTTCGAGCTTAGCCGTCAGAGCCTTTTCTTTTTCAATTTGAACCTGCTTAAATACATTTGAACCATGAATAATCCCTGCGAGCTGTTCTCCAAGAATGGAAAGTTTTGCGACATCATCTTTGGATAACTCTAATTTTCCGTCTTTGAAAAAGTCCAAAAAACCGATTGGCTCATTCTGCAGGATAAGCGGAATCAACAAGAAAGACTCTATGCTGCATTTTTGAATTACAAAATATTCTTCTTCCGTAATACTTGTCCTCCTAATTTTAGGAAGATAAAACGGTCTCTTTGCTTTGAAAGTAAAGGCATGTGCCCCTTTTACTCCGACAATCGGTGTTTTCATACGAAGAATTTTTTCCATATCCGACTCGGTCAGAATATTTGGAAGACTTACTTCCAGTATGGAGCATCTTTTCTTATCTTCTGTCGCTATTGCTAATAAATAATACTGAATTCCAAATTTATCCAGAACATATTCCATAACTTTCTGCATAATGACTTTAATATCCAAATCTTCATTTAAACTTTTAATGAGTTTGTTCAGAGCCTCCGTTTCCTGCCTTTGTTTGTCTGTCTCTGACTGAGCCGCCTGTGCAATGCCTTTTTCAATATTGGCTGTCCTTTTTGCCTCTTCGGTCTGCTTTAAAAGCTGTGCATTATGAATTACACCTGCAATCTGATTAGAGAACCGAACTAATTTTTCGATCTGATCGTGACTTAGGTCAGCCAGTTTATCGTAAATCGAAAGACATACAATACCGATCACTTCGTTCTGAAGAATCAATGGTATCTGCAAAAGTGATTTGAGTTTTCCTTTACTCATAATTTTGAAATCTGTTTTGCTGGTTGAATACGTTTTTCCATTGAATTGATTGATAAGTGTCCTTGTTTTAATATTGCCTGAGGATACATCGGAAACATACAAAGGAACTGCAGCTGCATATGTTTGGTAAAGTGTTCCCAGTTTCTCATCGAGCTTTATCCGAAAATTATTAAAGAAATCAAAATCGAAAGCAATATCCTCTCTATAAACAGCAGTGTTTGCATCCGAATAAAGTTCGTTTTTGTTTTTGTCTGCTGACAGAACCCACAAGTTAGTAAAACCGAATGTTCTGTTCAGATAAGAATATATTTCCTGGAAAATAGTTGAGATATCTGAGGTTGAGTTAATTAACTTTGTAAATTCGTTCAGTGCTTCAATTTCCTGCTTTGCCATCACTGCTTCAAACTGAGCAACGAGTGCTTTTTCTTTTTCCTCCTGCACTTGTTTAAACAGTGTCGCACCCTGAATGACACCTGCCATCTGTTCGGCCAAGAGATATAATTCGGTAATTTCCTCCTCCCTGTGCTGATTAGATTCTAAACTGAAAAAATCGAGTGTTCCAATTGGATTATTCTGTAAAATGAGAGGAAGAGTCAGAAAGGATTTATGCTTAAGTACTTTGAGTATTGCCCTGCCAGTTTCCGTCTTAACTTCCGTTTCTGCATCCGGTATAAAAACAGGAGTCTTTAAAGCCAAGGCTCTGGAATGAATACTGTCCATATTTTGGCTTGTTACGGAAAGCTCACTGTAACTGATTATCCTTTTTTGTTCGGAAGTAACATAATCGGGCAAAACTGCATTTGCAAATTTCAAAACCTCTCCTTTACTGTCCAGTTTAAACAGACTATAGTACGGAAAATTATAATTATTCTTAACATACACAAGGATAATTTCCATTATATTTTCTAAATCAGAAGTTTCATTTACCTTCTTGATCAACTGATTCAAATCTTCTGTTTTCTTTTTTGCTTTCTTGACCTGCTGCAAAAGATGATTTGTATCAACAGCCCCGGCGATTTGAGAGCAGAGATTGGAAATTTTACGAATATCAGACTTAGAAAGTTTCATTTCGTTTTCTAAATTAGAAAATGCCAATACTCCCACACATTCATCCTTACGAACAAGGGGGATATGCAGTAAAGATTTTAGGCAAAGAGTTTCCATAATTTCCTTGTCAATTCCGAATTCCAGTTTAGGAGTCTTGCTCAAATAAAATGGCTTTTTTCGTTGAAAGGTTTTATATAACATCCCGCCGGAATTTTCCTGGATAGGAACTTTTATACTCATCGTATACTGATATTTATCCTCAGTCAGCCTTGCGTAGCTGTAGGCTTTGTAGGCAGATAAATACTTCTTTCTTTCGTCCGGCAAAAGAAGCCAAGTTCCTGAGATATTGTAATTGGTATAAGCATATTTGGAAATTTCCAGAAATATATCATTTAAATTGGAAAGCGAATTTACTAAGTAGGTAAATTCATTCAGTGAGTCTATTTCTGCTCGAATGCTGTTTGACTCTTTGAGTAAAGCAGTGTTTCGTATAACACTTGCTATCTGAGAACCGTATCTCTCCAGACTTGGAAATATTTTCTTATTCATCCCGCCCTTGTTCTTTACATCTGCAAAAAATAAGAATCCTGTAGTCTTCTTTTCAACTGTCAAGGGAATCACCAGCATTTGCTCGAATCTGAGCCTTCGAATCATCTCCTGATCTACTTTCCCCATTTTGGATAAATATTTCTGTGCATTTTGTAAATAAAATGTCTTTGGATTCTTTAGAAGGACGGAAAGCACAGAATCAGAATTTGCCGAAATCCGAAGTCCTGTAAGCCACTTCATTTCGTCTTCGCTGTACAATTCTTTTGCAACAAAAGAATGCCTGTAAGGATACAGGGTCCTGTTTCTTTCATCATAAAGCCAAAGCCAGCAGCCTTCAATCCCAAATTTTGTTTCCAATTGAGTCAGTATATCAGTCAAGACTGTTTCTGGGTCAGAGGTTTCATTCAGATTTTTAACCATTTCATTTAAGGTCTTGATTTCTTCTTTTTCTTTTTCTAACTCTTCTGTCCGCTCAGTAATTTTCTTCTCTAAATCCTGATTTAGATTTTTTAATTTCAATCCTAAATCTTCGGCGACCAGGAATGCATTCGAAAAACGAGAGGACAGTAAAATAGATTGGCTGAAGACGAATGCCAGGAATCCAAATGGTCCTACATAAATAGTGTTTACGATATGATTCACAAGCAGGATATCATTCGCAGCGGTTAAAATATTCACTGTCAATCCAAACGTAAAAGTTTTTGCACTTTCCCTTTTCTTTCCTAATATAAAAGGTACTTTTATAATTATATACAGCAGCATAAATACAGTCAGGAACTGAAAAGAAAATATAAAAATTCCTATAGTGAATATGTAAATCGGTGTGAAGGCGGCAATCAGCGATAAAAAAAAGCCTATGTAAAAAAGGATTTTAAATACTGGATTTTTTTCAAAATCATCTGGAAAAATACTCTGTAAATATTTTACAAATACCGGAAGTAATAAAAATAAAAAAAGAATTTCTCCTCTTACTGCAAAATGGTAATTATTAAAAAGGGGAATTATATCAAAAAAAATTCTTTCTCCGTAGAATAAAACTCTGAACGAAACGCATAAACAGAATAACCCGAAGTATAGAGCAGCGAATTCTTTTCTTCTTTTAAAAAAATAACTGAAGTGGTAAACTGCCATAATGAATAAAATTCCAAATGTTATCGCATCAATGATGCTTGCAATCTTCGCTTTTTTCTGTATCTGAGGACTTAAGCCAATGTGTATTGAATTCCATATCCCGGAACCATTCTGGTATTCAAAATTAGAGATATGGACTATAATCTCAATTGATTCCTGCTCATGAATAAAATCAAAGACACCGGTTTCATATTCCGGATAATATCCATCTTCGCTTTTCCCGACCATTCCTCCCTTCGTAACCAAAACTCCATTTATATAAAATGAGTAGGCAGAGCTGATGGTAGGCAGTTTGAAGGAGAGATATGTATCTGCGTTCGGAAGAAAAACTTTAAGCCTATAACTTCCATATTGAACTTTATCCGGTTGATTGTATTTTTCCCATTTACCGGGAACCTGAATAGATTTCCTTGCCAGAGCAAGTCTATCCGCTTCCCAGAGAGGAGCTGTTTGTAAAAATTGGTTTGGGAAAAACTCCCATTCGCCATCTAACGTGATAATTCCATCGGACTGAAAATTCCAATCTCTTAAATCCAAAATGCCCTTCACAGCCTTAGATGGAATTTTCTTTGATTCTCGCGGACTGCACGAAGAAAGAAAAAGAATTGCGGACAGCAATAGGAAGCAGACCAGATGTTTCATAACGATTGTAGTGTAGTGACTATTGTCAGCAATGAAATTTATATGCAACACATTTTGATCTCTTCGCAGAGAAAACGACATTTTTCTTCGGTTGTCGAAATCCTATTCATTATTGTGCAATTTCTGCTTAGAGTGATACTTGAAATCAAATTTCACCCCGGCATGAGTTTTGACATTGGATAAGTATCTTATTCTGGAAGAAACTTCCGATGGCATACAGACTTTTTCAAACATTCGTGAAGGGAATTCCCGCTGCGTTGAGAAGACGCAGCAAACTTACTGACTCCTGAATTTCTGAAATGATCTTCTGTCTTTATCTGAAACTCATTCTACCTTACTGCTGTCAGTGCCGTATACGGAATCACATAATTATAAACGGATACAAAGAAGCAGAAGCTGGCCAGCAGTACAAATACGTGCCAGATTTCATGATTGAATTTGACCTTATTGTCAAGTGAATAGAATACTGCTCCGATTGTATAGAGAACTCCTCCACAGACAACCCAGTAAAATCCTTCCGTTGGAAAAATCGTATAGAATCCTTTGATGTCCACCATAATTGTCCAGCCCGCAAAAAGGTAGAGCAGGGTGGCAAGCAGATCATATTTTTCCTTGAATACGAGAATGAAAACTGTTCCGAAAAGAGCAAGTCCCCAGACCCATCCGAGCACAGCCCATCTGAGAGGATGATCAACTACAAACAGAAAAGGAGTGTACGTGCCTGCAATCAGATAGAAGATGGAGATTCTGTCCATTATCTGAAATATCTTTTTTTTCCTGCCGGAGACTCCGTGATATACTGTGGATGCTGTCAGCACTGTAAGGAGTGTGATAATATAAATAATGCTTCCTGAAATTTTCCACATATCTCCTGTAGAATATGCATATTTTATCAGGAATATTCCTCCGACGAGACTGAATACAGCTCCGAAGAAATGAGATATGGAATTGAACTTTTCATCTATTTTCATGTACAGTAGGATGGAATGTATTCAGGAAAGTTGCAAAAAAGAATATAAAATAGTCTGAAAACGGTTTTAGAAAAATGAGACGGGCGAACCCGTCTCATAAATATACACAGGACTAAAGTCCTGTGCTATTCTGTACTGCCTAGTTTATCTCCATCCATCATTAGTGAGTTCACTGTGATTTTCGTACAAACCTGCAACTGGAACTGAAGGAGCTCTTACGTGTCCTGTGTACTGAACGTAAGTAACATTGCTGTTAAACGGCCAGATACCTTCAGACTGAGTAATCGAGCTTTGGCACTTGGAAAGGCCTCCTACAGTACTGTATCCGCATGAAGAGTGGTATGCAACAGCATAGTCATCTTCACCAGGAAGAATTGCAGAAGCACCTGCCATACCCTTATAACCAGGAACATGGCTGACTGTTACACCGCCAGTGTTGTTATGGTTGAAAGAGCTTCTTGCAGTACCAACGATCAGAGCTTTGTCCATTGCATTTCCTGCATATCCGAATGTAATTCCATTCAGTGCAGATGCGAGTTCAGAACCTCCGGAAGCAGCAGCGAGAGCTGTAACTCCTGAAATTTTGTAACCTTTGGCCGCAGCAGTTCCGCCGAGATTGGAAAGCCAGTATTCAGTTGCATAACATCCTGCGCTGTGACAAACGATTTTGCAAGTGTTTGTCTTGCAGATGTTTACCATAACGGTAGTGAGGTTAGTCTGAGCACGTGCAGTTCCGTATGTACGAGGATCACTAGTTCCGTCATAACCGACAAAATACTTAGTGCCGGATACTGTGCTAGGTGAAGTTCCCCAGTAGTTGTTTACATCTGTTGTTCCTGTTCCGTTGTGGTTGGAGCCTGATTTTCCGTGTACGAACACAGTTACGTTCGCAGCGGAAACAGCAGTTCCTGCAGCAAAGAGAGAAGCAACAGCGAGATTTATCAATTGTGATTTTTTAAACATTGTGAATTTCCTTTTTCATTTAGTAGTTCAATTATTTTACTTTGTCAAAGGCTGTAAAGGATAAGAATGAAATGATGAAAATAATTTATCGTCTCAAATTAAGACTTAAAAAATGAGACGGGCGAACCCGCCTCATAACGTTACAGAACCGAAATCCTGTACTGCTTGAGTTTTATCTCCAGCCTTCGCTTTTGATTTCACCGTGATCTACGTACAGACCAGCAACAGGTACAGAAGGAGCTCTTGTGTGCCCTGTGTACTGTTTGTAAGTCTTATTGGAGTTAAACGGCCAGATGCCTTCAGACTGAGTGATTGAGCTTTGGCATTTGGAAAGACCGCCTACAGTACTGTATCCGCATGAAGAGTGGTATGCAACAGCATAATCATCTTCACCTGGAAGAATTGCAGAAGCTCCAAACATACCCTTATAACCTGGCACATGGCTGATTGTCACCCCGCCAGTGTTGTTATGGTTGAAAGCGCCTCTTGCAGTACTCACGATCAAAGCCTTGTCCATCGCGTTTCCAGCAAATCCGAAAGTGATTCCATTCAGTGCAGACGCAAGTTCAGAACCCCCGGAAGCAGCAGCGAGAGCTGTAACTCCGGAAATTTTGTAACCTTTGGCTGCAGCAGTTGCTCCAAGATTGGAAAGCCAGTATTCAGTAACATAACATCCGGCACTGTGGCAGATGATCTTGCAAGTATTTACCTTGCATACATTTACCATAACAGTGGTGAGGTTAGTTTGAGCACGTGCAGTTCCGTATGTACGAGGATCACTAGTTCCGTCATATCCGACAAAGTACTTAGTGCCGGACACTGAGCCAGTTGAAGTTCCCCAGTAGTTGTTTACATCTGTCGTTCCAGTCCCATTGTGGTTGGAGCTTGATTTTCCGTGTACGAACACAGTTACATTCGCAGCGGAAACAGCTGTTCCTGCAGCAAAGAGAGAAGCGACAGCAAGATTTATCAATTGTGATTTTTTAAACATTGTGAATTTTCCTTTTGGTGTTTTTACCGTTTTACCGGCAGTTATTGAATCTGACGCACAAATCAAAAATTGCAAATCAAAAATTATGCCCTTTAAATAATTTTTTTCGGAATATTTAAAGAAAACGGTGTTCAGCTGGCAGATTTTATATTGCACATCATCGAATAAAAATTTCAGGCGGCAAAAGGATCTGTGACGTAATCCCTGAAAAAAACTTTTATTTAATAAACTCTTTCAATGCTTTTGGAGGATATCCCAGTTTTGAAAAAAGCTCCAGTACTTTTGTGCGGACAGCAGTGGTTGCACTCAGGGTATAGGAATCGATCTTTAAGAAAGGATATCTGGGAGAATTTCCTTTCATAAGTTTCTTCAGTGTTTTGTACCTTGGGTCTTCTTCACGGACAAATCCGGCAGGCACTTCATTTGGACTGATCCATAACCACTCTGGTTTTCTTTTTGTACCGAGTGCAATTCTGTACACAGGATATCCGTATGACCATAAATCAGGAGGATCGAATTCCTTCTTTAATGCCTTTGAAACCGCTTTCTGCAGTTCCTGAATATCAGTAACAGATTCAAGTATATAATCCTCTTCTGTATCAATAACCAGAAGTTTAAGATAGTCCGCAAAACTTTTTGCTATAGGTTTTTGATTATCACATTCTATATCAATATAGGTTACTGAAGGAGACTTGGGATTTTTTCTGTAATCCAGGCAGAGATGCCAGTGTCCGTCCCCGTCAAACGGGATCAGGCCTTTCAGAGGGAAGCTGACATACTCCTGAACCTCTTCGAGATCAGAACCGAGAAGTGATGGAAAATTTGGACCAATTCCGTAAATCATACTGTGAGGATTGTCCGGCAGAGAAAATCGGATGTATCCCCCATTCTGAATTTTCAGAAGATCTAAAAATGCTTTAGGAAGTTTATAACCCAGTTTTTTTTCTGCAGAAAGAATTCTTTTTTCGGTCAGTTGCGGCTGAAGGTAAGGAAGATAGGCGGGAACGCCCCAAATGGTCTTTGACGAAGCTTTCATTGTTCAGTTTCTACCTTGCCGAATTTCAGAAATGAGTCAATTGTTTTTTTCCAGATTCCCTGTCTGCTGAACATCAGTTCCTGATATACGAATACAGCAAAGAGTTCAGTTTCTTATTCTTTTAGACAACTTCAAGTCTCTGCAGCTTGTCACAGAATGTGAGAAAAAGCAGGGATAGCGGCTTCCAATCTTGCGGCGGCTTCCAATCTTGCGGCGGCTACCAATCTTGCGGCGGCTACAATGTTTGCAGCAGTTACCAAGTTTGCGATGCTTCGCTATTAGAAATTCGGGCAGCATTGGGAAATCAACTGTAAGAATGATCTGTATTTTCAATTTTATTCTATTCTAATATCGAAATTTTTATCAATAATTACTCAATCACCTTACGCAAATAGGATATGAGGTCTAGAAAATCCAATTTCCTTAAATATTCTTAGTATCTTTCCAGATTTTTACGACAGATGTTCTTATCCTGAACTGAATGTGATATTTATCAGGTTTAATTTTGGAGATCTTCAATTTTTATGCTTGAACTCAAATTAGCAGAAAAATATTACATGATTCATGAAGGCATTTGTAGCAGAGAATTGGTGTGAGCCAGAAGAACTTGTTTATAGAGAAGAAAATGATCCGGCAGTAGAAGATCATCAGGTTCTTATTGAGGTGCATGCTGCAGGTGTCAATTTTCCTGATCTGCTTCTCATTCAGGGCAAATATCAGCTTCGTCCTAAAAGACCCTTTATCCCCGGTGCAGAAGTTTCAGGGATTGTCATAAAAACAGGGAAATCTGTTACAAAGTACAAAGAAGGCGATAAAGTATACGCTGTGAGCTTTCTTGGAGGCTACGCTGAAAAAGTGGCCCTGCCCGAAAAAGATGTGTACCCTCTTCCTGAAGGAATGAGTTTTGAAGAGGGAGCAGGGATGGTCATTACGTACCAATCTTCCTATTTCGGTGTTGTAGTGCGCGGAAAACTTCTTCCAAATGAAACTCTTCTAGTTCATGCGGGTGGTGGAGGAATCGGAACATCCGCAATTCAGATTGGAAAGGCAGTCGGGGCAAAAGTCATCGCAACTGCCGGATCTGAGGAAAAAATGGAAATCGCAAAGAAATGCGGTGCCGATATTGTTCTCAATTATAATGATTCCCAATGGTCAAAAAAAATCAGGAAAGAACTTGGCGGAGCAGATGTCGTGATTGATCCGGTCGGGGGCGATGTTTTTGAGAAATCTGTCCTCTGTCTGAATTTTGAAGGCAGAATAATCGTAGTCGGTTTCACAAGCGGAAAAATTCCTGAGATAGCAGTCAATAAACTGCTTCTGGCAAATGCCAGCATTGTCGGGCTGTATTGGAATTTATACCAGAGAGATTTTCCTGAAAAAATAGAAAAATGCATCCAGGATCTCCACAAATGGTATTCGGAAGGAAAAATAAAACCTGTTATCTATAAAACTTATTCTTTGCAGGAAGCACCCATTGCTTTGCGGGATGTTACCGGAAGAAAATCTTACGGGAAGGCGATTTTAAAAATCAGATGAACAAGAAGAAGACAGTGAAGAAAAAAACCGGAGAATTTCATAATGTAGAAGAGGAAATGAAGCTGTTTGAATCTCTTCTGAAAAAAGAAGGACTCAAGGTAACAGCGCAGAGACTGCTTGTGGCGGAGACAATATTTTCGATTCACAGTCATTTCACTGCAGACAGCCTTCTGGATATGTTCCGTGACAGAAGAGATGAAATCTCCAAGGCTACAATCTACAGAATCCTTGGAATTATGGTGGAAGCTAAACTTCTGATGGAGCATAATTTTGGCAAGGATTACAAGTTTTATGAACATATTGTAGGGCATTCACACCATGATCATATTATCTGTTCCGACTGCGGAAGAATAGAAGAGTTCATGGATGAGAGAATTGAAGCGATTCAGGAGGAAGTATGCTCTAGAAAAGGTTTCAAAATCAAAGGTCACAGCTTGAATGTTTATGGAGAGTGTCTGAAAAAACAGGACTGTGAACACTTTAAGGCCGCCGAAAAAGCTTCCAAGAAATAACTTTTCTTTTAGATACAGAAATGCCGAAGATAAATTCAGAACTGTCTTCGGTAACTGTATGAACAAAAAGAAAATCCTATTATCCATCCCTGTCCTTGTCGTTTTCGGCTTTTTTCTTGGACCCAAAGTAGATCAATCTGTCTCAATCAGAGAAATTTCTCTTTCTGAAAATCCTGAGCAGTATATTCAAAGCAAAGAATCCGTTTTCACGGATATCAAGCCTGATTCCGAAAAGAAAATTATCTGGAATGATCCATCATTAAAAAAAAAGACTGAGTATTCGATTGTATATATTCACGGCTACAGTGCGAACAGACTTGAAATTTCTCCTGTCTGCGATATTCTTGCCCGTGATCTGAAAGCAAATCTTTTTTATACAAGGCTCTCTGGACACGGAAGAGAGGATATGAATGCATTTGCCGATGCAACTGTAAATGACTGGATCAACGACGCTGTTGAGGCAGTAAGAGTAGGTGAAAAAATCGGAGAAAAAGTAATCATCATCGGCACTTCAACAGGAGCTACTCTCGGAACCTGGATCGCATCTGAAAAAGAATACAGAAAAAATATTGCAGCTTTTGTCTTTCTCTCTCCTAATTTCCATCCTCATTCAAAGGCAATCAGAATCGGGCTTTATCCCTGGGGAAGGCAGATTGCACGTCTGATTCTCGGTGAAAACAGGGAATGGACATCAAATAATGAAAAAGTAATGAAATACTGGAATACAAAATATCCTTCCAGGGCAGTTGTAAATCTGATTGGGCTGGTGGATTTTGTAAGCAAAAAGGATGTATCCGGATCTGATGTTCCGCTTCTCGTGATGTACTCTCCTAAGGATGCAGTGATCAGTGTGGAAGAGGTGCAGAAACGTTTTCAGGATTTTGGAGGAAAGAATAAACTTCTTGTGCCGTTTACTGAATCGAAGGATGTGAATCAGCATGTCCTTGCAGGTGACATCATTTCTCCTTCCACAAACGGCAAGGCAGTGGAAATTATTGAGAAATTTTTCAATGATGCAGGAATCAGGCAGCCGGAGCCTGTCTTGAAAAAACCCTGATTCATAAAGCTTCTGTTTCAGTGTTCTGCAATATAATGAAAAAATATATATTCAATATTTTGTGTGCTGCTTTATATATATGCCCCCTGTCTGCTGATGATATTGAGGGTGAATGGAGAACTGTTGAAAGACGCGGCTGGACAGTGACTGCATCTGCCGGTTCAATCTCTTACGATTTTTTTGGAGAGGGATGCAAAGCCCATTTAACCGGAATTTACCGGGCTGAAGGAAAAACCGTTCACTATCAGTTTCAGGAGCCGGACGAAGAAAGCAGAAAATGCGATAATTTGGACTGGAGGGGCAGACTTTCCGGAAAATGCACGGTACTGCACCGAAAGGACCATTTATTATTTGAGAAGCAATTGGACTGTTCAGGAATTCTGAATCATATTTTTTTCAGCGGAGATGTCGGAATAGGGGAAGTCCGAAAGCTGAATGGTCGAGAGCTTTATATGCTCGGAAATCAGTCTGCTGAAATCAACGACACTGCTTTCATACGTTCCGGACCTAATGTGAAAGCGGCCCCTCTTTCCTGTTCACTGGCTTCCGATATCATTAAAGGAACTGCATCCGACAAAAGAAGCACGCTTCCGAAAGGTCACAGGCTCAAACTGATCGGCAGAACACAGAAAATGGAAAAGGTACAGAAATGGGAGAACTACTGGTATTATGTTGATCCGAAAGATGACTGGTATACATTATGTCCTCAGGGCTGGGTGTTCGGAGAATTCATTACTGTGGAAAGATAGTTTATTATATTTTTTGAATCAGTCTCTCTGCTGCAGTGTATCATAGAGAGATGAATCGTTTCTTTTTTTACTTGTCTGATTTCTGCATTGTCAGACCTTACCGGTATATCATGATTAAATACTTACAATACAGCTGCATCAGATGTATTTGTCAGATTCAGATTCGATTCAGAATGCAGAAAAAAGCAGAAGTCTGTTCTGTGTTCAGATTGAGATTTGACTGATTTTCCGAATTCGTTTCTAATGAGCTTTTCAGTTGGAAATTCTGAATTCTGTTTTTCAGAGGATAGACAGTGAACATCGGATCAAAAATCAAGCAGTACATATTCTTTACTGTAAATGGACTTATCCTTTCTGTACTTATCGCGTTTTCCCTTGAATTTTATTCTGTAAGTGTCAAATCGACCCATGAGTTGGCGTTTCGGGTCTCCGAGGTCTGGGCATCCCGCTTCAAAAATATTCTGTCAGACCCTCTCGGCGGAATCAGAGACCTTCGAAAAGTCTTTCTGAAAAAGGGTCTTCTGAACAGAACATCTGCAATTGATCTTTTAAGAACGCATACGGAAGAAAAAGAGAAACTGGTCGGGACGTATATTGCATTTGAGCCGAATGCATTTGACGGTCAGGACGCCGCTTATGTGAATTCTGCAGGTCACGATTCTACCGGAAGATTTGTTCCATATCTTGTACGAAACAGGGAAGGACGAATTATTCTGGAGCCTACCACCGAATACGATACAGTAGACTGGTACAATCTCCCCAAGAAATCATTAAAAAATCATTTAACTGAACCGTATTATGATACAATAGAAGGCAAGTATCTTTTTCTGACTTCTATTTCTCTGCCTCTTGTCCGTGATGGAAAATTTCTGGGAACTTTAGGAGTGGATCTTACTCTGGATTTTCTGCAGATGGAATATGGGAAAACAAAACCTTACAAGGACTCCGGCTATATCAATCTGATTTCAAATGCCGGTGTCTATATCATCAACGGTCTGGATGAAAAACTTAAAAGCAAATCAGTGAAGGATATACCGAACGGAAGCGAGATTATGAAGAATCTTTCCGAGAAAGGCTCTTTTATTTATGAGGATTCGGAATATTATCATGTTATTTTATCTGTAGAGCTGGACAATACTGTAGAAAAATGGTACGTAGAGACAGCATTTTCCAAAAATGAATTATTTTTCGATACATTTAAAGAGATTGTCATTATCATCGTCGGTGCGATTGTTCTTTCAGTATTCGGAGCGTTATTTTTCAACAGACTTTTGAATTCCATGATTTACAGTCCTCTGAATAAGGCGGTCAGGATATCGAAGCAGATTGCAGACGGTGATCTGAATGTAAGGGAAGAAATTACGGAGACAGGTGAAATGGGAATCCTTCTTTCCTCAATCAGAAGTATTGCAGTGAACAATTCTGTCCTCGTCAAGGAATTGAAAAACAGCAATCTTCATATTCTTCAGACCGCACGGTTTCTGCTTGAGTCAGCAAAGCAGATCCAAAAAGGTTCAGAGAAACAGACTGAATCTGCGATAAGCACAAATTCGGCTTCCGTTCAGCTCAGCCGCTCATCAGATTCCATTGAATCTTCAATGATCCTTGCAAAGAAAAATCTGGACAGCATTGAACGGAGCATCACTGATCTGAATGATTCCATTCACCAGATCAGTTCCGGTATGATTGAATTTGAGAAGCTTGCAAAATCATCCTCCCTTCAGGCGAAAAAAGGTACGGAAGCCGTGGACAGGGCAGCATCTGCAATGAATAAGATTATGCAGACGACTAAGGAGATTTCAAAATTTTCAAGGATTATTTCTGAAATTTCGGGTAGAACAAATCTGCTTGCTCTGAACGCTGCGATTGAATCTGCAAGAGCAGGTGAGGCAGGAAAAGGTTTTTCGGTTGTGGCAGATGAGGTTGCCAAACTGGCGGGAAGCACTGTTGAGTCAGTCAGATCCATTTCCTCTCTTATGAAAGAGGCAGAAGAATCAGTGAAAAACGGAATTCTGCAGATTAATGATACTATAAATATATTTAAATCAATTATATCCAATGTCGAAATGCTGAACACATCTTCCGGTGAAATTACAAAAGAGGTTCTCGAACAGTCCGACAATTCAGCACAGATTTCATCCAATTTGAATTCACTCAGTGCACTGACAGAAGAAATTCTTCATTCCAGCACCGATCAGAAAAAATCTTCAAAGGAAATTCAGTCATCCCTGAACTCTGCAGCAGAAGTCTCCAGAGCAGTTTTGGAAAATTCAGAAAAACTGTCCGAGATCGCAGAAAAACTGAATATTCAATCTGAGACAATGGAAGAGATGATTCAGAGGTTCAGGATTGACTGATTCAGTAAATGGACTTCAGTGAAGAGGCAATCCTGTTGATATTGTCTCTTGTCAGATTGGGATATATTGGGATACAATGTCCTCTCTGATAAAGACGTTCCGCATTTGGATAGTCAGATCCCTGAAGTTCCAGTATCCTGTGAATCGGTTCCTGGATTGTTCTTTCCGTTCCGATGAGAAGTGACTTGAAATATCTCTGCACTTCATCAAAAGGTTTGGAGATGACTACAGGAAAACGGTTGAACTGATCGTCAGCGGCTCTCTGAAAATATGTTTCATGAGATGCAGAAAGAACAGCCTGAAGATATACTTGGGCAATTTTTTTCTTTCTTTCAATGATCATTCCCAGTTTGGAAATCTGTTCAATTCCCATCGCTGCCTGAAAGTCAAGAAGATTATAATCAAAACGTATTTTAGTTTTTTTGCGAAGTGATGCAGAGTATTTGTAGGCTTTGATCGTTTCTGCGATTGTATCGCTTGCAGTCGTGATCATTGCACCGTTTCCAGTCGTGATTACATTGGAAGCAGAAAGACCGCAGAGAGAGATTGTTCCCTGTTTTCCAGTAGGAATATCATCGTAACTTGCACCGATTGATTCCGAATAGTCTTCAATTGTATTCACATTGGACAGATCGTATTTTTTGAAATCTACAAGGCATCCGTAAGTATGATCCAGTATGACAGCTTTTGGATGATTTTCATCTACTGCAGTTTTCAGTTTTTCCGGATCAGGATGAAATGAGTTTTTTCCCAAGTCTATTGCAACAGGCTTGGCTTTCAGAAGAAGAATTGCGTCGAATGCAGGAAGAGGAGCAAACGAAGAAAGGACAACTGAGTCATTTTCACCCACTCCGAGAGCCAATAGAGCTAAATGATATGCAGAAAACAGACTGTTTGCTGATATTACATATTTTGCAGCAAAAGTTGATTTGAAATCTTTTTCAAACTTTTCTACAATAGAACCAGTATCCATCAGATCTTCCACAAGGCATTCCAGAACGGTCTGAAGTTCTTCCTTGGAGAAGGTGACCTTATGAAAGTCAATCTTCTTGCTTACACCCGACAATTTCTCTGCTGTATTATGTGACATATTTTTCTTATGTCACATTAGATAAAGTACCGATAGATGTAAAGGATTTTTTGTATGCACTTTATACCTAAAAATTAGGCTTTTAAGAAACAATTAACGATTGACGCATTTTTCAGACAGGTACCTTTATGAACAATACTATGGACAGTCTGAAAGTTTATGATCAGTTGAAGCAGGTCAATTTTGATGAAGGTCAGGCAAAAGTTCTTGCTGTACTCTTCAGTCAATTCACTGAAAATGATCCGCCTTCCAAGAGAGATCTGAGTGAGACGGAACTGCGTCTGCAGAAGGAAATTCGCAATTTGGATCTGAAAATCACAGATGTAGAGGCTCAGTTAAAAAAGGATATTCATGAGCTGGATCTGAGAATGAAAGACACTGAGAACAGAATCATTGAAACTGTATCTGCCTCCAAAGTAGATACCATTAAATGGGTCGGCGGAATGCTGCTTGCAAATACAACTTTGATACTGCTGCTCAGCAGACTGCTGAGATAGCCAAGCATTGCTCGACAGTCACCCTAAAAGGCCATTGAGATAAATCGCAATGGCCTTTTGTATTATGCTTTTTTTTTGAAAAAGTAAACGATAGAAATTCCCATACCAGTCATAAAAAGAATTCCGGCTATACTAAGTAAAAAAGTCAGATCTGTAAATACCATTTTTTTTCTCCTTGGTTTATTATATACGTTACTATCAATGCTGTCAAGCTTCTAAATTTTCCAAATCGAGACAAATTCCTTTCATAAATTAAGACATTGGATTGGTCTGAAGAGTGTGTAAAAGTATAGAAAATGAGACTCATACTAATGAGGGTCTTTAATATAACTTGCCGTTTCAGATTATCATTTTATTCTGATTTTCCATGAGAGCAAAAGTTCATTACCTCCTTTCTTATGCAGCCCTTTCCTTTTACGGCGGAGCAGTCTGTCCTTTTATTGAATCACTGGGCATTTTTCAGTTCTCCTTTGAACTCAGCTGCATCTTCCTCTTCGGATGGCTGTTCAGGCTTTGGCTCTGCGGAAGACTGAAAGAAGCAGAAGTGGAAAAACAGGTGAGGCTTCAGTTTCTGACAGAAATGATTGTATTTATTTTTATTGGAATTTTCATTATGTTTTTCAATACTTGGTTTTATAAATTTCCTTTGGGAAGCGGGGTAAAAGTAATAGTAGGGGCAATCTGCTCTTCCTTTTTTGTGGGAACGGATATGGCTCTTGAAAGAGAAAGGGAACTTTTCTTTCAGATTCAGACAAGAAAACTGGATGCTGAAGGCAGGAAATCCGGTCTCGCCCGTACTTTTACCAGTTTTTCTACCGTATCTGTTCTGCTTATGGCCGCAGTCATTCTGTTGGTTGTTGCTAAAGATTATAAGTGGGTTTATGGTCTTCCTAAGGAAAAACTGAGTAACGGGATTCTTCTTTCCCTTCTGGAACTCTTTTTTGTCTTGATCGTTTTCCTTCTCTGGATCATCAATCTGATTGTTTCCTTTTCCAAAAATCTGAATATCTTTTTTTCAGGCGAGTCTCTGGCTCTTCGATCTGCAATGGAAGGTCGATTTGATACCTTTGTACCCGTGGTGCGTTCTGATGAATTCGGCACAATTGCTTCCTATACCAATGAAATGATTCTGGAACTGCAGGAGAAGAAGCGAATCCGTGAAATCTTCGGTAAAATCGTGAGTCCTGAAGTATCAAGAAGACTTCTTTCGGGGGGAGTCAGTCTTGACGGAAAGGAAGAAAGACTTGTTATTCTGTTTTCGGACCTGCGAAATTTTACTTCAATCAGTGAACAGTTCCCTCCTGCCGTCCTCATTAAAAATCTGAATCAGTATCTCACTGAAATGGTAAAGATCATTTACAAATACGGGGGTGAGGTGGACAAGTTTATCGGTGACGGAATACTTGCCTATTTTGGTCTTGAAGAGAATAATGACAAATTCATTAATAATTCATTGCTTGCTTCGCAGGAAATGCTTTCTAGAAGCAGAGAATTAAAATCTGAACTGGAAATCCCTCTGGAAATCGGGATCGGGATGGATTACGGGGATGTAATTGCAGGTGTGGTGGGTTCTTTTGAAAGACTGGAATTTACAGTCATCGGCAATCCCGTGAACACTGCTTCCCGTCTGGAAGGACTTACAAAGGAACTGGGTTCTCCTCTTGTCATCTCGGAAAGGCTTTATGAAACTATGATTTCAAATAGGGAACTGTTCATCGAAAAAGGGGAGTTCAGACTGAAAGGAAAGGCTCAGCTGGAAAAGGTTTTTGCATTGAAATAAGTCAGTCGCCGTGAATTGTTCCAGGTGGTTTTTATTAGATTAGCGGATCAATTGGATATTCATATTTAGTTTCAGACTCTTCAGAATCAAAATCATTTCCCTCTCCCAAGCGGACAAGCATTTTTACAAGTTTATGGACTGTGGTAATAGGATTCATTTCATAAATCCTATTACTTTTTAATTCGGATTCCTGCTGGTTTGCCAGCCATTTTGCATTTTCGACAGCCTTATCAATTTTCTCCTTTTCAACTAAAGTTTCATACTTAAACTTTCCCTTATCATAGTCAGTTATATATTTTTCTTTTTTAATATGATTTATTACTTCATTGCATTTCTGAAATGGTTTTGAGGTCTTTTCAAAATGAAGCAGTATCCAGTATTCAATGCAAATACTGGAAAAACCTATGTTGATTTTATTATTAGGATTATCTTGATTGTGCTGTTTTACTTCCTCAAATGTGTTTGGGATGCCTTCGTGTCCATCCTTGTCGAAAACAATCCATATAATATCATATTTATCGTCCTTATTCTTGATTTTGGCTTTTCCTATGGCTTCTTTTACAAGACCTAGAGGAGAATGATCTTTTGGTTTATAAATTTTTATATCAATACCAGAAAGATTTCTTCTGTATTTTTCACTTCTTTTAAAGGAATTAAAATAATTTATCTCAGTTTTCTCTCCCTCTGTCAATATCAAAATTCTAAGCTGAATTTTGCGAGTCTTTTTATTCATTGGATAAATCCAGATTGGGTTCAAAAATTACAGGAATTCCTCCAAGCCTTCCGTTCAGATACCATTTCTCAAAAGGGATATTTTTTCGAAGCCCCTGAATAGAGGAAAGGCTGTAGATACTGGTTTGCCCCACATAATCTTTTTCAGTAATAAACATCTGGTCTCTTCGAAATAATTCCCCATCCATGAGAGAGCTGTCATGGGTTGTGAAAAACAGCTGTGCGTTATTGGGATTATTTTTGGGACTGAAGAATAATTTTATGATCATTTGTGATAATAGAGGATGTAAATGCTTATCTAATTCATCGACTAAAAGAACACCGCCAGTTTTTAAGATCAATAGCATTATACCGATCAATTGCAAAAATTTCTGTGTTCCCAATGACTCTTCCTTATATGGCAAAGGAACTGGATTTTTTTCTTTAGACTCTTCTTTTTCGAAGAATTTATGAAATGTTTCAACTTGCTCAGAAAGTTCATTGTATTGAATATTTACTATTCCTGTATCAGCAGCTTTCAGAAGTTCCAGAATATTCTCTTTGTAGTTCTTGTCCGTAAGCATTTGTTTAATAGTCTCAAGAAAGTTTTTATCAAAATTAGAATTATGGAGTATCATAGGAATAATTCTTCCATTAAGATAGGAGTAGACATCATTCAAATAACTCAGCTTTTCAGAAGCACTTTTGGATAAGAACAATTGATTTGGGAGAAGCCCATCTTCAATAATTTTTCTATTTCCTCGCAAAGAGTCTCCATAATTGATCGGACTTCTATTTGTTCTTTCAAAAAGTTTAACTCTTTGTCCTTTGGGATAAAAGTATAAATTTTCAAAAATAATTTCAGTTTTAGAAAAAGCAAATTGATAATAATATTTAGTAAATTTATTTTCCTGATCTTTCAGTAAAAAAGAAATCTCAAATTCAACCGGAAGGAGAGCTGTTTCCGAATCAAAGGCAAAAGGTTCATATTCTTTAATATCCTCATTTACTTTCTTTTTATCTGATGTGGAAATCAAAAGTAGTAACTTTGTTAAACCTAAAAGCAGATTACTTTTTCCTGATGCATTTCTTCCGTACAGCACAATCGCCTTGTGGAGGGATAAATTTTTTCCAATCTCAACCAGATTCTCCGGAAGTTCATTTTTCCTGTTCACAGATTTATCTGCTGCCATACTCAGGGTTACTTTCTCCCGTATTGAGCGAAAGTTTTTTACGCTAAAATCTATTATCACAGATCCATTCTCCGAAATATCTCCAATTTATGAATATTTTCTTCCTTGTCGATGAGAATTTCGAATTCATTGGATATTTTCAGAAAAATCCTAGGTTATTTTAATTTCTATTTGGCAAATAACAGAATAACAGATACACCTTTTGGTGTACAATAATAAAATTCATTGACCAAAAACACTGTACATAAAAATTGGTTATAGAGGAGCTGTAGCTCAGTTGGTTAGAGTGCCTGCCTGTCACGCAGGATGTCGCGGGTTCGAGTCCCGTCAGCTCCGTTCTCAATTCTCAAATAAATTCCTCTTTTCTCTTCTTCAATATCAGCTGATTCTGTTCTTCCAATTTTCTGGCTATTTTTAAAATTTCGGATCTGGCTGCATTGATTTCTCTGAGGGTCACTTTTCCTCTAGCTTCCATTTCTTCCAAAATATCAGATGCTCTGTTTTGAGACATTGAATTGAAAAAATGTCTTTTCATTTCATCACCTGCGCCTCGAAGAGCAAGAGTCAAAAGTTCATTCCCGGAAAGTCTTGTGAGGAGCATTCTCATTTCCTTTCCTTCCAGATTCAGTATGTCTTCAAATGCATAGAGTTTGTCTCTGACCTGATGAGCCACCTCAGGAGATTCCTGATTCAGGTTTTTCAGAATACTGTCTTCAATATCTTTGTCCATATGATTCAGTATATTTGCCAGAGACTGTACTCCTCCTGCCTCAGTCATTTCAGACTTGTCTCTTGCGTCATACTTCTTTCTAAGTACTTTAGCAATTTCTAATATAGCTTCAGGAAAGGATTTGGAAGTAGTGGCGAGTTTCAGTGCAATTGCAGACTGCTGCTCCTGAGGAAAAAGTTTCAGAACCTCAGCGGCCTTCTTGGGAACAAGATAAGAAAGAGTGACTGCAATTGTCTGAGGAGCTTCTGTGGAAAGAAGGGACTGGATTACATTCGGCTCTACCTCATTCAGAAATTCAAATTCCTGAGACACATCCTTTTTTTCCATTTTGCGGAAAAACTC
Organism: Spirochaetota bacterium; assembly: GCA_052033835.1. GTDB lineage: Bacteria > Spirochaetota > Leptospiria > Leptospirales > Leptospiraceae > DAORDI01. The sequence continues at coordinate 340 of JBPOJG010000481.1, read as the reverse complement.
TTCTGCCTTGTGAGATCCGAGAGATTTGGAAAGAAGTTCCTTTGCTGCATCGACTCCGCCTTTGGAACCGTTTTTGACTTCCTCAACAGTTTCTCTGAATTCGGAGAGAATATTTTCTTTTTCGAATTTGGAAACTGTTCTGATCCGAGACATTTCCTGAATGACTTCTTCGATCATCTTGTCATCGAGATGTGCCATCACTTTTGCAGCTTCTTCCTTGCCTAAAGACATGAGAAGCATTGCGGCCTTTTTGGCCCCTTTGGAAGAAGGTTTATAATTGTCCATTCAGGCCAAGATTGTTTCGGTACCGAGATTTTTTCAATGATAAAATTTAAAGAAG
>JBPOJG010000405.1:0-9232 GCA_052033835.1 Spirochaetota bacterium | reverse complement strand
CCGGAAAAACGGAATTTGTTCCCAAGATGTGGGAAAAGACATACTTCGAATGGATGGAAAATATCAAGGACTGGTGCATTTCCCGTCAGCTCTGGTGGGGACACAGAATCCCTGCCTACTACTGTTCAGACTGCGGTCATATGGAAGTTTCCGAAACTGAAGTGAAGAATTGCTCCTCCTGCAAGTCGGAAAACATCAGACAGGATGAAGATGTTCTCGATACATGGTTCTCCTCCGGACTTTGGCCGTTTACAACAATGGGCTGGCCTGACGATACGGCCGACGTCAAAAAATTCTATCCTACATCAGTTCTCGTCACAGGGTTCGACATTATTTTCTTCTGGGTAGCACGAATGATGATGTTCGGTCTGAAATTTATGAATGAAGTCCCTTTCAGGAAGGTAGTCATTCATGGACTAGTCCGTGACAGGCACGGAAAAAAATTCAGCAAGTCTATGGGCAATACCATTGATCCATTGGATATGATGTCCAAGTATGGAACAGATTCATTCCGTTTCTTTCTTGCTGCAAGTCTTCCTGAAGCAAAAGACATTCTTTTCGATGAAAGTCGACTGGAAGGTTACAGAGCATTCTGCAACAAGATCTGGAACAGCAGCCGTTTTATTCTGATGAATCTTCCTCTAGATTTCAAGACAGAAGATGTCCCGTCATCCGATCTGGAATCCTCTGATCTTTGGATCCAAAGCAGATTCAATCTCTGTCTGGAGAAATATGAAAAGGCCTATGCAGGATTTCATTTTTATGAAATGGCAGCACTCATATACGATTTTATCTGGGGAGATTTCTGTGACTGGTATCTGGAACTGACTAAACCGAGAATTTACGGAAAGTCCACAGAAAAGTCTAAAACCGCAGCTCTTCAGACTCTGGCAGACATTCTGATCAAGGCATTGAATCTTCTGCATCCCTTTATGCCTTTTCTCACTGAAGAAATTCATTCTGCATTCTCTGAAGAACTGCTGACTGTTTCTCCCTGGGTAAAACCGTTCCCTGTAAAATCGGATTCAGAAAAGGTTCAGAAAATTGAAATGCTTACGGAAATCATCACAAAGGTGAGAACAGTCCGTTCAGAACTGAATGTTCCCCCGGACAGGAAATGCAGGATCATCATCAAATCAGACAAGACTCTTGTGGCTGAGATGATCAGTGAGGAACAGAATTCTCTTCTTCAGCTTTCCCGGGCAGAATCTGCTGTACTTGACACAAAACATATCACGGACAGAACAGATTCAGTAACTGCGTTCCGGTTCGGTGAAATCATTCTGCCCCTATCCGGTCTTGTGGATATGGAAAAGGAAAAACAGAGACTGAAAAAGGAAATGGACTCCGTTGCAGCTGAACTGGAAAAAATTAATAAAAAACTGAATAATCCAGAATTTATATCAAAGGCCAAACCGGAAGTCATTTCCAAGGAAAAAGAAAAGGCTGAGGTTCTCGAAAACAAGGCAGCTTCACTCGAAAAAGCACTGGAGAGATACAAATGAAGGTACTTTTGATCGGAAGCGGAGGAAGAGAATCCGCAATTGCATGGCAGATCCGGAAATCTCCCCTTCTCAGTGAACTGAAAGTTTATCCTGGAAATGCAGGTTTTCCTGAGTCGGAAATAATACAGAACGGTCCGAACTTGAAATCCAGAGAGTCGGTGCAGAACTTCGTCAAAAAAGAGAAATTTGACTTTGTAATTGCAGGACCGGAGGAACCGCTTGTCGACGGAATTGCAGACTGGCTTTCCGAAATCAGCATCCCCTGCTTTGGACCTTCTGCTTACTGTGCACAGCTTGAAGGTTCCAAGGATTTTGCAAAGAAACTGATGAAGGATTTCAAAATCCCTACTTCTGAATACAGTACGTTCACAGATTATCCTTCTGCTGTAGAATATGTCAAAAAAAGAAAATTTCCGACAGTCATCAAGGCAGACGGTCTGGCTGCAGGCAAGGGAGTCACAGTCAGTCCTGATTTTGAGACGGCAGACAGGGCACTGAAAGAGGCCTTTCTCGAAAGCAGATTCGGGAAAAGCGGTGAAAGGGTCGTAATTGAAGACTTTCTTTCAGGAGAGGAAGCCTCTCTGTTTGCAGTTTCTGACGGAGAAAATTTTCTCTGTTTTCCTGCTGCTCAGGATCATAAGCGTGCTTATGACGGCGATCAGGGTCCGAACACTGGCGGAATGGGTGCATATTCCCCTGCTCCGATTGCAGATGAATCCGTCACAGAAAAGGCAAAAAAAAGAATCATCGGTCCGATGCTTGAAGGACTGAAAAAATCAGGTCATCCTTATAAAGGTCTATTATATGCAGGACTTATGATTGACGGAAACGGAGATCCGTATGTAGTCGAATTCAACTGCAGATTCGGTGATCCGGAAACGCAGGCACTTATGCTTCTTTCAGATACTGATCTTCTGGACATCATGTACTGTGCTGCAAATGGAAATCTTTCTGGCAGAGAACTGAAAATGAAACATGAATTCAGTGCTGTGGTCGTTCTCGCTGCGGAAGGATATCCGGATGATTACGCAAAGGGAATGGAGATCCTTCTGCCGGATCCGAAAGAATTCAATGTTCAGGTTTTTATGGCAGGAGTCCAAAAAAAAGAAGGAAAAACTGTATCATCAGGCGGCAGAATACTGGGTATTGCTGCATCGGCAGAAACACCTGCAAAGGCAGTAGAAAAAGCATACAAATTTCTTGCCCTGAACAGAACAGAAAAGACATTTTACAGAAAAGACATCGCGGCCAAAGCCGCTGCCTCTAAGGCGGCAGCACCAGATTCAGAGATTTACGGATCAACAAAGAACTGATGCCTATAGAACTGTCAGTCAACATAGATATCGTTGAAAAAAATGCATTGGTCAAGTTTCAGAAGGATTTTGGATTCATTCTTTCTGCAAGGCAGTTTCCAAAACAGAGACTTCTTCTCATACAGTCAGCTGTTCGAGGAAGAAAAGACTATGTGAACATATTAAGTTCCATGGACAGACAGGAACTTCTTTCATTTCTGTTCATATTGAGTCAGTTCGGTGATGCGGTCAGGGGGGAAGCTCCGGAAGAATTCATTTATTTTTCTTCCATCCCCTATGTTTTGGAATGGCAGAAAGGAAAGTATTCTGTCCCATCTGAAATTCTGGAATATCTTTCAGGCGAAAAGATATTCAGGGATCAGAACTATATTTTCGCACTTCTTCCAATGCTTCCGTTAAAGGAAAAAAAATCCTGGATAAAGTGGCTGGAAAAGGATTTCCAGGGAAATGAAAAGCAGCTCAATCATGAAATATACAGAGAATTGAGAAAACTTGTAAGGAGAAGACAGCTCAAATCCATTTTCAAGGAAAAGGAAATCCCTCTTGAAAAACTATGGAAGCCGGGCGAGTCCAGATTTATGGACTGGTACTATAAAGATATTACAACCTTTTACTTTGCAGCTCAGGAAATGGAAAAAGCAGAAACAGATCCTTTGATCATCAGCCTTCTGCAGGAGATCAAATGCGGAAGATGGATTCTGAAAAAAGATCCTGAAAAATTTCAGGAAAAGACCAGCTCAAGACTTGTGGCAACAGTGGAAGGATCATCCTTTCAGTTCAGAGAAACTGAATTTTCCTGGGAAATTGAACATCCGGAAACAGAGGAACTGCTGTTTCACGGTGAATGAATTTCAGCCTCAGAAATAAGTCATTTATTCAGCATATTGTATATTAAATGAAATATAAGTTTACATACATCGAAGAACCTACTGTTCAAAATTGATAAAAATCTTTAGACATCTGCAGGTTCTGCATTTCTCTCTGCTATGCAGACTGCAGTCTCAAAATGTTACACTCTTAAATTTTCTATAAGTTGCATGAACGGGTGCAAAAAAGAACTCTGTAATTTGTAAAGAGTATGGCAGTATATGCGATACACATAAATTAAGTTTTCCGGAACAGGCAGGCCTTAAATATAAGTTTGCATACATTCTGAGTCTTTATTTTTATAAGGAACTCACTTTACGTAAAAGAGATATGATATCTGGAATCTGTAATGTCATAAATGCATCAGGAAAATCCAGCAGTTTTGCAGCTTGCGATGGATTAGTAAAAACAGCGGCTTCCACGCTATCAGCGACTACTAAGTTTGCGGCAGTTTCCAAGTTTGCGGCAGTTTCCAAGTTTGCAGCAGTTTCCAAGTTTGCGGCAGTTTCCAAGTTTGCAGCAGTTTCCAAGTTTGCAGCAGTTTCCAAGTTTGCGGCAGTTTCCAAGTTTGCAGCAGTTTCCAAGTTTGCGAGACCTTAGAGCCGCCGGCACTTTCAGTGACTTTCCAGTCCTGTTAATAAATGCTGGGGCTTATTTTAAAGTATGTGGAGATCTTATTAACAACATTCGAGAAACATTTTTTTTTCAGTTTTTTACATACAGTCAGAAAAAATTACAGAAACAGTTCGGACTGCAGTGATAAGAGCTCTTTTGCTGATTCATTACTGCTCCCTGAAAAAACGGTCAAAATTCCTCCCAAAAATCCCTTATTCTAATTAAAAAATATTTTCAGTATCAGGTTGAGACAGAAAAACTTTGCAGCATTCGGGATTCTGGAAGTTTCAGGACAAAAAACCTCGGAATGTATCAGAAAAATCGGGGATTATCCCGAAAAAATGTCAGTAGACCGGCCTGTCTGCCTGTACTTACTGCTGAAAATCTGTACAAATCGGCATTTTTGACTCCTTTTCCGTTTCAGGATACAGTAAAATCACATTTTATATGAAGGAATATGGTATCCTGTACAGTTAATAAGTCCTAAAAGGGCTCATATACGGACACCGGCAGGAAATATTCAGGAATAAATTACAGAAATGAGAAAATAAGAAAAAATCATGATTGCAGGAAAATGAGGTCTGTATAACATGTTTTATAATGAAGAAAGAAAACAAAATATTCAAAGTTGATAAGACAGAAGACAGCATAGGCTTTCTTCTCTGGCAGGTGACAAATCTCTGGCAAAGAGAAATAAGAAAGGCTCTCGAGAAATATGATCTGACTCATTCTCAGTTCGTACTTCTGGCCAGCATTCTCTCTTTGAACAAAGAAATGGACATTGTTACTCAGATCCGTCTGTCCAATCATACAAAGATTGATCCAATGACAGTATCCACAGTGCTCAGAACACTGCAGAAAAAAGGTCTTGTGAAGAGGAAAGAACATGCTTCAGACACAAGAGCAAAGACTGTAGACCTGAGTCCAACCGGAGAAAAGACAGTTCAGCAGGCACTGAAGACCGTTGAGCAGTTTGATAAAAGTTTCTTTGAGCTTCTTGGAGGCAAATCAGATTCTTTTAAGGAAAAACTTCAGGCGATTCTAAAAAAAGACATGGAATAGTTTTCGGTCCGCATTTTTTTTTGTAATAAATATACTGAAGTCTGCACCGGAAGAAATATTTGCAATCCATTGCAGGCTTCAGGTTATTTTGATTTTTTATCTGTATTTTGAGGCCTTCACCAAAAAGAAAGCTGCTGACACAAAAGGAAAGATGATCAGGAAAGCTGATGTACCGTCAAAAGCCTCTCCTTTCTCTGTGTAATTTGAATAAAAACCTATAGCAAAAAGAATCCCAGTACACACAGAACCCCAGCCAAAGAGAAGTGATCCTGCCCTCATCAGTTTTCGGAGATAAACATTCTTAATTTCCGTACTGTGCATTTCTTCAAACCTTTCCTGCTCTTCCAAAGAAAGTTTATGAATGTTTACCGCATCGTACTTAAGTGAACTCTTCACAAAATTTCCCATAAAAAAGCTTAAAAGAACTACTGGAAGAATTGCCAGAAATTCATAACCCTTCATCGACGTCAGTGCAAAATCAAAGAATCCATGACCTATAACTGAAGTGCCGAGACCAAGAATAAGTGCGGCCGGAATGGAACTCTGACCGAATTTGACTCTTGCAATCCAGTATCCGGTAGATGCTCCCCATAAAATATGTGCGGGAACAGAGAGCACTGCTCTGACCATTGCAATCCCTATTCCATTCTCCATAACATAGAAAATATTCTCAAATGTGGCGAAACCTGCCGCTGCTGCTGCACCATAGACAATCCCGTCCATCATTTCATCGAAATTTGAGTCTCTGTAGGAATAAAAACGAATGACTGCGAATTTGCAGAGTTCCTCAGTCAGCGCTACTATCAGAAAGTTTTCTATCAATGAATTGACAATACTGACTTCATTTTTCAGAGTAATTAAAGATTCAAGCAGCGCAGCAGGTATCACAGTAAATGCACCCCAGAAAAATGATTTCCAGATCACTGCCCAGGGTTCTTTTTTATAAATATCCTTGGAATAGTATCTCAAAACAAGAAAAAGACCCGGAATGACTGCCAAAGCGACCAGGATTAATGGGTGCATTTTATGCTCCTTTGAATTTTACGAAAAGTCAGAACAAGGTGTATGCTGCACTGAATCAAAATCAAGGAAAATTTTTATTCATCTTTGTATTGACCTCAAAGTCGGCTTTTCAGATGCAATGATATATATGTATTATCTGAACGGAAAATCGGAAACAAGAGATGATTTTGCAGTTTCACTTGCCTCTCCTGCATTAAAAAACGGATTCAGTCTTTATGAAACCCTGTTCATTCACAAAGGAAAACCTGTTTTCATCAGAGAACATCTCGAGAGACTGAAACAGTCTATGGAGCATTTCGGACTTTTTGCAGAAAGGCAGTTTTTTGAAAAAATCATCACGGATGTGAAAAAACTTATTTCAGAGGCAGATCTTTTCTCTGCCAGAATCCGGATAATGATTCTGCCTTCCAAAAACATAACACTTCCTGCAGATATTATTCTTCTTCCGGAAAAACTTCTGTCAGAAGAAAATTCCGCTGCCTTGAAAGTATCAAAGGTAAAGAAACCGTTTCCGCCTCAGTTTCCTTCTTTTGTAAAAATCAGTTCAAATCATTACTCCTTACTGAGTCTGAGAGAGGCTGCAGAATCAGGATTCGACGAAGGGCTGATGCTCGACTCTGAAGGGAGAATCACTGAAACGTCCTATGGAAATCTTTTTTGGATAAAAAATAATGAAATATTCACTCCTTCTTCCGATCTGAGCATTCTGAACGGCGTCACAAGGATGAAAATTATCGAAATATGCAGGGCCGCAGGTCTGAAGCTGACAGAAGGATACTATTCTCTGTCCGAAATTCTGAATTCAGATTCCGCTTATGTGTCCAGTTCGAGCAGAGGAATGATGAGAATTTCAAGAATAGAAGAAAAATACTTTGATGTGCATAGATCGGAAGAGGTGCATCTGATAAGAAAGAAATATGATGAAGCAGTTGAAATCTCTGTGAATGAATATGGAAACTGAGAATCTTAAAATTCTCAAAAACAAAATCAGGAATCTTTCAGGACAGTCCGGATGTTATCTCTGGAAGAATGAATCTGATGATGTGATTTATGTAGGAAAGGCCCTTGATCTGTCCGACAGGGTGAGCTCTTATTTAAGTCCGTCGATCACTGATCTGAAGACTCTTTCCCTGCAGAAGGAAATTTTTGATCTGGACTGGATCATCACAGGCTCTGAAGAAGAGGCTCTGATTCTAGAAGCAACTCTGATAAAAAAATACAGTCCAAAGTACAATATCAGACTGAAGGATGATAAAAAATATCCGTACCTCTGCATTTCCACGAATGAAAAGTTTCCAATGATCTATCTGACAAGAAATATAAAGTCAGACGGAAAAAAATATTTTGGCCCTTTTACTGAGGTCAAGTCAGCGAGAGATCTGCTCAGTCTTGTTCACAGAATATTTCCGATTCGAAAAACTGTACAGACTCTGCCTCTGAAAAAACCCGGAAGACCCTGTCTGAATTTTCACATCAAAAGATGCCTCGGACCCTGTACTGGAAACGTATCGGAGCAGGAATATAATGAAATTATAATGCAGATTATGCGTTTTCTGGAAGGTAAAAAATCCGAACTCATCATTGATCTCCAGAAGAGAATGCAGGAACTTTCAGAAGAAATGAAATTCGAAAGAGCTGCAATTTACAGGGATATGATTGAGGCTCTTCAGGCAGTACAGAGAAGACAGACAGTAGTGAGAATTTCCGGAGGAGATGAGGATATTCTGTCTCTTGCAAAAAAAGACGATCACGGTCAGATGGTCGTGTTTGAAGTCAGATCGGGAAGACTTGAGGGCAAGAAATCATTTGCAATGAGCGGAATGCTTTCAGAAAAGGATGAAGATATATTCCTGACTTTTATAAAATTATATTATCTTAATTCTGATTATATTCCAGAAAAGATTATGCTTCCCCTGAAACCGGATAAAAATCTGACTGAGTTCACTGAAATCCTAGGAAGAAAAAAAGACATTCAGATAAAACTCAGGGATTCCAGAAACGGCTCCACCAGAGGAATATCGAGACTTGCACTGAAAAATGCAGAAATGAATCTCACGGAAAGACTTCTTTCTGTAAAAATGAGAGAGGAAAAAGAAGCACTGACTGATCTTATGAAAATGCTGCATCTCAAGACGGAACCTTCCGTGATTGAATGTTACGATATCAGTCATTTTCAGGGGACCGAACCGGTGGGGAGCGGGGTGATGTTCGTGGACGGAAATCCTTACAAGCCGGGATACAGACATTATAGGATCAAATCATATACCGGAATCAATGATCCTGGAATGATTCATGAAGTGATTGCAAGAAGACTGCAGAGACTTCTCAATGAAAACGAGTCCCTGCCGGATCTGATTGTAATCGACGGAGGATACACACAGCTTACTAGAGCAACCGAAGCTGCAGTGGCACTGGATCTGCCTCTTCTTCCAATGATTGGACTCGCTAAAAAAAGAGAAGAGATCTATGTCCCCGGTGAAAAAATTCCCTACAGATTCGACATCAATTCTCCCGGTCTCCGGCTTCTGCAGAGACTCAGAAATGAGGCTCACAGATTCGGTGTGACCTACCACAGACAGAGAAGGAATGAAAAAACGCTCAAATCAGCCCTTCAGGATATCCCGGACATTGGGCCCGCCAGAAAAAAGGAAATATTAAAATATTTCTCAGGAAAAAAGAAAGTAGAAAATGCGGATCTGGGTGAACTTAAGAGAGTGCCTGGAATCGGAGAAAAACTGGCGGAGAAAATATTCGAATCTCTGCACAGGAATCAAGGTTTTTTTTCTGAACAAAAAACGGAATCAGACAGATAATAGAAACAGAATGATTTATTTTGCGATAGTGCTG
>JBPOJG010000472.1:0-27514 GCA_052033835.1 Spirochaetota bacterium | reverse complement strand
AAAATGTAATTATAAAAAGAATTAGGGAAATCCGGCAGTTTTGTGGCTTGTGATGGATCAGTAAATGCGGGGTTCGGGGTGCAGCCCCGAAAAAAGCCGCCGGCAGGGCTCACTGCTTTTATGACTCACCTTACACACGCAGTGCGTAAGGTGAGTTAATAACTATGGATACTTAGGCAGTGGAAGAAGGGGAGGGGCCTTCTCCAGATTCCTTTCAATGGATTTCAGTGCCAGAAGAGAGTCGTCCTTGTAATGACAGAAGTCCGCAGTTTCTGCTCTGGAGTACCTTCCGTATTCATTTGTTTCAGTTGTCAGAAATCCGCCGGACCGGATGCACAGAAATATACTGACTGATTTCGGTTTTGAGAGATCGGGCCAGACCTTGTCCGGAGTGAAGTATTTTCGATAGTCTCCGCTTTCGAGTTTTTCAATCAGTTTCCAGGCTCCGCATTCTCTTTTTACGTAAACTTTTCCATTTCTTTTTACGCACTGTTCACTGATATAGAGACCTGTCCTGTGAAATTTCAGTACATTTTTTCTAGTTTCCGATTCAATGAATTTGAAAGTTTCCTTTGTGGGTTTTTCCTTCAGTTCTGCAGCTGACAGGGAATTCTGAATCAGAATAATAAAAGTGATTATAATATTTCTTATGTACCTATAAATCTTTCGGCTGACCATTGCTGTATTCTCCTATTTCAATTCCTAGAAATGTAATATCGTCTGTCGGTTCTTTGATTCCCATAAAATGTCTCATATCGAGAAGACAGTTGTGCATCTGCAGTGCCACGCTTTCATCCTTGTGCTCATCTATAAAACGCAGAAAACCTTCTTCCCCAAGCTGCGAATTTTTTTCATCAAACACTTCCAGCAGTCCGTCCGTGAAAAGAAATATCCTGTCTCCCTTCATAATCGGAGCTTCTTTTGTTTCGTAGGAACGGGTGTTCTGTATGCCGATGATCGCCCCGGTTCTGTGAAGTTTGATGATTTCACTGCTTTTCTGCACTGCCTGGGGAGGATGTCCTGCCGAAGAATAATAAATTCTGTTCTCGTTCAGGTCAATGTCAAGAACAATAGCAGAGAAATAAATTCTCATCCCTTTGTATCCTTCCGTAAAACGGATCTGCAGAGAGTCGAGAAGATCCCCCGGATCGGAAATAAAATATTTCAATCCGTCATATTCACTCTTGATGAGCATCGTAATCAGAGCTGCCTGAACACCGTGTCCTGTAGCATCTGCCAGAAAGAAACGGACTTTTCCAGGACTGATTTCATATATATCAAATATGTCACCGCCAATCAGATCGAGGGGAAGAAAAATGGAATTCACTTTCATGGAAGGATGAGTAAAATTTCTGGAAAGAATTTTTTCCTGGATAATGCTTGCCATCCTGATGTCTTTCTGTATGTGTTCATAGAAATCCTGGATTCTTTTTGTTCTGTCCTGAACCTTGCTTTCGAGTTCTATTGTCGCTTCTTCCTGAAGCTGAATTGTTCTGTCAATTGCGTCCTGATTTTCCTTCTTGATCAGATTGATTTTGTCTGCAAGCGCAAATGAAAGCAGGATAGCTTCTGCAGCTGATCCTATCTGTATTCCGTACATAGTCAGAAAGGATACCGGGATCATCCCGAACATACTGAACACTGTGACTGCAGCAAAGAACAGAAACATTCCCCAGGCAAGCAGAAAGAATCTGGCCGGTCTGAATTTTTTTAAAGAAGCTGTAATTCCGGCGGCTAGAATCAGAAATACGCTGAAAAGACCGACGATGAGTGCAGTCTGATTGATGATTCTCGTAGAAGCATAAAATGAGAATAGACAGATTGTAAGCCCGGAGACGGCAGAAAATTTGAGAAGATAACTTAAATACGATAAATGGTTTTTTATTTTTAAAAAATTATCAGCAAAAAGATTTGCAAAAAAAATTGTGATCCCTAGGAAAAATGCAAATGCTGTATTCGTCCATTCCGGGCTGTTCGGCCAGAGATACTGAAATGCATGACCGTGACCTACTGCCTGGAGAAGAGTATAGGAACCCGTGAATCCTATGTAAAACAGATATGCAGTTTCCCGGAGGGAAAACAGAAGAAAAAGATTGTAAAGAAACATTGCTGCCATCAGCCCATAATAAAGACCGTGTCCAGTCTCTTCGCGAAGTTCTGAAAACTGGAATGAGTTTTTATCCCAGACTGAAATCGGAACAGAAAGACTTCCGCTTGTCTGAATTCTGAAAAAGTAAAGTTTGCTCTCATTTTTTTTCAATGTTGTTTCGAATACAAACTCTCTGTAAAAAATTTCCTTTGTGGACTCAGGAAGCCTGTCCCCAGTGTGAATTTCCTTCAGAATTTTCTTCGATTCAGGGTCCACTTCAAAATAATCCACATAATCAAGTGAGTGGTATGCGATGAGTATCAGAAATCTTTTTTCCAGATTTGAATCCTGGTGCATTGAAAACCGAATCCAGATCGGATCAGGGCTGTATCCTTCCGAGATGAAATCTTTTGTGTTTTTTGTGAATTTTGAATCAGGTGCACGGAGAACTGTATGGATTGTTTCTTTTCTGTCCCTGTCTCTGAAAATATCCGCCTTCGGTTCCAGCCGGATTTTCGAAAAATTTTCAGGAAGATACACTGAGCTGTCGTCAGCGTAAACGGGAGCCAGAAAGACTGCCAGTGCAGAAATGCAAATGCAGGATTTGAAAAAAAAATTCTTCATTCTAGTTCATCTCTTCTGTTCTCTACAGCATTGTAAAAAAACGGGCATATCAGTCATTATGTTTTTTTGCGTAAAACTGCTTTTCAAAATCACGCTTGCAGGGAGAATGAACTAATCCGATGTTCAACCGTAAAATATTCAATCTGCCGAACTTTCTTACGGTGCTCAGAGTCATTTTTGTGCCCCTGTTCATCATCTGTCTTTTCCAGAAACAGACTGAGTATTACTATTCGGCTTTGGGACTCTTTATTGCTGCTTCCATAACTGACTATTTTGACGGATATCTGGCAAGAAAATGGGATCAGACCACTGAATTTGGGAAATTTCTCGATCCGCTAGCAGATAAAATTCTTATTCAGGGAGCACTTGTCTCTTTTCTGTTTCTGGACAGTCAGATTGAAATCTGGATGGTGGCATCGATCATCCTCAGAGATATATTGATTACCGGTCTTCGGTCAGTGGGGCTCGCGAACGGAAAAGACGTGAAGACCTTTGTTCTCGCGAAATGGAAGACTGCATTTCAGATGGGGGCCGTCCTGATTCTGGTTCTGCTTTTCTCTGTTGTTCCGGAATCAGAACGCCTCAGGATCAATTCCTATTATGATTCAGGAAGATCTGCAGGAATTTCTGTATTCAAGCTTGCTTTTCAGTCATTTCAAAAATTTGTTCAAAGTCCAGGATGGATTTTGATGACTGAATTTATGGACTATTTTTTAGTCATGTCTGCTTCTCTTCTAACCATATTTTCAGGACTGCAGTATTTTTATGAATACCCTGATCTTTTAAAACCGAAAGCAATACTCAACACATTCAGAAGGAGAAATACTGATGAAGATTCTGCATAAGGCGGCTCTTGGAAATTCCATAACGGAACAGGAATGTCATGAATACGCGACTGCCATTCTGAAAGGGGAGGTATCTGATATTGAACTTTCTTCTTTTCTTACCGCTTTGAAAATCAACGGAGAAACAGTAGAAGAACTTTTCGGATTTGTGAGAGCTGTCAGAGAGGCTGCTGTTCCGCGTACAGGCAAATTTGATTTTGATTTTATTGATACCTGCGGAACGGGCGGAGATGAAAAAGGCTCCATAAATATCTCCACAATTGCGGCTCTCCTTCTGGGTTCGATGAATATCAAGGTGGCAAAACACGGAAACAGATCAGTATCCTCACTCTGCGGATCAAGTGATTTTCTGGAAAGCTTCGGATATAATATTCATGCACCTGCGGAAAAGGCAGAAAAAAGATTTTTCGAAAAAGGATTCACGTTTCTGTTTGCACCTGTCTGGCACTCATCCATGAAAAATGCAGCAAATGTCAGGAAAACTCTTGGGTTCAGAACAATATTCAATCTGATAGGTCCTCTCTGCAATCCTCTGAAACCGACTCATCAGATCATCGGAGTCTATTCATCAGAACTTCTGGAAAAAATGATTCTTGTTCTGCAGAAGCAGGGAACAAAGAAGGCTATCCTCTGCTGTTCACTGGACGGATTTGACGAGTTTTCACTTTTTTCCGATACCGATTATCTTCTTCTGGAAAACGGAAAAGTAAGTAAACATACATTTAAGATTTCTTCTCTGCATCTCGGCTCAGTAAATCCTTCTGAAATTTTTGCAGAAACAAAGGAAGCATCCATCGCACTTTCGGAACGTATAATGAAAGGAGAGAATATTTCAGGAACTCATGCAGCCGCTCTCAATGCAGGTGCGGCTCTTTTTCTTCTTGGAAAATCTGAATCCATCGAAGAAGGGTACAGGACAGCAGTGTCGGAACTTCTCACTGGGAAGACTTGGAAATTTCTTCAGGAAGTCTCAGAGGCATCATGATGAAATATTTATTTTTCGGAACCTGTCTTCTTCATCTGCTGACATCCGTTTTTCTTCCTGAAAGTTTCTGGCTCTCACTTTTTACTAAAATGATTCCAATGGCAGTTCTGCTCTTTTCAGTTCAGGAAAAAGGAATCGATACAAGAGAAAGGAAATTCTTTTTTATCGGTCTTCTTTTTTCATCCGCAGGAGATGCGATTCTCGCTTTTGAGAATCTTTTTGTATTCGGCCTCGGTTCGTTTCTGACTGCTCATATTTTTTACATAACAGCTTTTTCAGGCAGTTCCAGTCTGCATATTTTCCGATCTGTTCCTTTTTATACTGCAGGAGCAGCGGTCGGTGCGTATGTTCTTCCTGTCATTCCGGAAACTCTGAGAGTTCCTGTCTCTGTGTATATAGCTGTGCTGATGACTATGGGCTGGCGGGCAGCATCCAGGAATGTGAACAGCATAGCACTGAAGGCAGCACTGATCGGTGCCTGCATATTCATTATTTCTGATACACTGATTGCATTTGCAAAATTTCTGCATATGCCTATGTTTCCCACTCCTCATTTCTGGGTTATGGTGACCTATTATTCCGGTCAGTATCTTCTTTGGAAGGGAGTGGACAGTGTCTGAATCTGGAAGATGACAGTAATTTCAGCATTCAGAATATTTTTTTATATTTCATTCTTTCTGTTTCCTGTCATAACTGTTCTGCTGTTTCAGATCAATTCCCCTAAGGATATTTATTTTTTTACAGATATCCTTGTCCTTCCCGCAATGTACCAGGATCTTCTGGACAGTTTTCCTTTTTCCGGATGGAGTTTTACTCCTTCCCCTTATTTTTTTCCGGATATGGTTCTGTATTTTCCTGTCCGTTTTTTTTCCTCAACATTTCAGGCTTCGATGTACTTTTACGGTATTGTGCAGGTTCTTCTTCTTTTCGGCTTTTCCGTCCTCATCATCCGGACAGTTTTTCCTGCGGACTCATTTTTATTTTCCTTATCAGCAGGATATATTTTAATGAATCTCTGCCTGAGAATGATTTCTGAGTTCAGACCTTTTGCCATTATACTGATACCGACTGTACATTTCGGTGCCTACATTGTTCTGCTTGCCTGTCTTCTTTACTGGCTGAAGAATTTTAAGGCTGGGTATGTCATCCCTGTTCTGACAGTGATTGCCGGAGTTTCCGACAGACTTTTCCATGTGATATTTTCTCTTCCTTTTGCATTATCTTGGATAATTATCCTGAGATCAAATCAGGAAAAAAAAGAAAATTTTTTTTCCCGTGAATTTCAGATATGGAAACCTGCAGTAAGAAGCATTCTTGTTTCAGTTCTGATTTCCGTTCTTGCATACAATGCTCTGAAAAGTTTCATTAAAATCGAGGCGGTTTCAAGAGTCAGTGCCGACATCTCTTTCAGGATGTTTGTCGGGAGCATTCTGTCTCTGTATTCAAAAGGCGGGATTTCAGCAAAGATTCTTTTTGCGGGATTTCTTCCTGCTTATTTTATATGTTTGATATATTATATAAGAAACAGAAAGTATATTGACACTAAGCCCGGATTTTTTCTTCTGTTTTCCCTGATTTCCGTGCCACTGACCCTGTCCGCCCCCGTAATCGCAGGAACATTTCTCGATGAGTACAGCTTTCGATATTCGGTATTCAGTTTCTTTCTGCTGTACTGCAGCTTTTTTCTTGTGCTTCATCTTAAGTTCAGAGACTGGCTTTCGGAAAAATACCCGGGTAAGCTCGAAAGGTTATTTCCCATACCCGCGGCAGTTCTCTGCATTATCCTGATGATTGAAGTCATCCTCAAAATAGACCCGGATCATTGGAATAAAATGAATGCGAATTTTTCGTATGTTCCGGAGGAAGTGAAATGTGCCGAAAGAATTTTTGCGGATCAGGAAACAGTTTATGGGCTTTCCGACTATTGGAATGCCAAATATTATACTCTGTTTTCGAAGAACCGGCTCAGGATTTATCAGATCGGTTATCAGGATCTGAAAAAAAATCATACATTGAATAATAAATATTGGTATGAAAAAGGGAAAAGTGTGAAGTTCGGCAGTCCTGAATATAAATTCATTATCACTGAAAGAATATCCGAAGCATTGATTGAAAAAAAATGGGGAAAGCCTGATCATAAAACTGACTGCGGCAGGAACAGAGTCTGGATCTACCGCAGTGGAATCAGTTTAGATTAGGAATTTATTTCGAAGATCTTCTACTTTCTTCTTCAGATTTTCGTCCTTTTCCATTCCTGATTCCAGTTTTTTAATAGCCGCAATCACTGTAGTGTGCTGAGTCTTGAAGAGTTTCCCTACTGCAGATTTGCTCATTTCGCAGAGTTCATGGATCAGATACATACTGATATGTCTGGGGAGAATGAATTCAGACCTTCTGCTTTTGCTTGTAATATCCGATTTTTCTCTTTCAAAATATGCAGAAACTTCAGTCAGTATTCTGTCAGGACTTAAGTCACCTGTTCTGGATTTGGTTATTCTGGATTCGAGAATACTGCGAATTTTATCCTCATCTAAAATCAGAAGATTGTAAGTTCTTTTATATAATGAAAGTTCATTGACTGCACCCAGAAGGGCTCTCGTGTCGGACGGGAACAGGAATGAAATCATATCCACTGATTCTTCCGAGAGGCTGATTCCGCATTCTCTGGATTTCAGATGAATGATCTTTTTTCGGAGAAGAGAATCGGGCTGTCTGACTTCTGCCTGAATGCCGGTAAGAAGTCTGGAACGAAGTCCTTCCTGAAGAGAGAGCTCATGGACAGGTCTGTCCGCTGCCAGAACAATCTGGCGTTTTCTTTCCTGCATAAAATTGAAAAGAGAATAAAACTCTTCCTGTGTTTTTTCCGCAGTGATGTTCAGAAACTGCAGATCATCAAAAATAATGGAAGTATTGGACTGATACTTGTTTCGGAAAGATTCCAGCGTCTGTCTGTTCTGCACCATCATTACAAATTCAGAAAGAAAGGATGAGATGGAAATGTATTTTACATTCTCATTCGGATTCTTCTGCAGTTCCTGACCGATTGCATGGAGAAGATGAGTCTTTCCTGTACCGCATTTTCCGTGCAGAAAGAGAGGATTGATCCTGCCAGGTGAGACCGCGATTTCTTTTGAAGCAAAATACGCAAGCTGGTTTGATTCTCCTGTCTGAAATGAATCAAAAGTGAAATCAGGATTGAAGAGAAATTTTTCTTCCTTGAACTTTTCCCTGATGAATTCACCTATAGATTTCCCCTGTTCTTCAGTGAAAATTTCCACAGAAGAACTGCTTCCGTAAATTTTGAACACTGCGTCTTCAATGAATTTCTGATATTTTTTTTCTACGTGTTCTTTTACTGCAGAGGAAGGAGCCTTGATAAAAAACTTTCCGTTGGAATATTCTTCAAACAGAAGTGGTTCTATGAAAGGATGAAAGTACACTTTTGGAATCTGCTTAGAGACTTCTTCAAGAACCAAATTCCACTCATTTTTCATCTTTCCTCCGATTTAGATTGGTAATATGCACGACTGCAGATATACTATAAAATTCCTACCCCCTTTATATTAAACAAAAAACTGACAGATCTGAATTTTTTGGAGTTGAAAAAATCAGCTGAACATCTTTTAAAAATTTATTAAAAAAAACAGAGTGGTACAAAAACAAAATGATACATTAGATTATTCTAATATTCCAAGGTGCCGCACAACTGATGTTTTGTCAATAAGTTATATCATCAAGAGAGAAATCTTAATTGATTTTGGGCAATTACAGATTATGTTCTCATATCCTTCCGGTTTTTTGAGCACTCTTACAGATTGCAAATGCATATTGCTGAAAAAATATTCATATCTATTCGATTCATCAGTCGAAATTCAATTTTTCTCTGAACAGTGTTTTTGTTTTGTACTGATTGATTCCTCTATGTATAAAAAATCAGCTGAAACTCATACTGATCTTTTTAATTTTCGAAGGAAGATTTTATTGATTTCTGCTTTGTGGTTCAGAAGAGTGACTTTGGCCGGAGGAACAGATGAGTGAGTCTCTTGAAAATCTTTCTCATTATATCAGAAAATCCTTTCATTCCTGTGTCAGAGGGAGGCTTGTTCTGCCGGAGATAGAAGGGGATTTCACTGATTTTCCTGCTTCAATGCATCCGCTTCTGAAGAAAGCACTGACTGATTTGGGAGTGGAAAAACTCTACTCTCATCAGAAGGAAAGTTTTGAATCCGTAAAAAGCGGCAATAATACAATCTTATTATCCCGAACTGCAAGCGGAAAAACTTTTTCTTTTCTGCTTCCAATCCTCGATGATTATGCAGAACGCCCGGGAAAATTTACCACTCTTCTTCTGTATCCGACTAAAGCACTTTCTAGAGATCAGGAATCTGCACTGGGAAAGGTTCTCAAGTCAGTTTCAGGAGATGCAAAATTCGGAGTATTCGACGGAGATACGGCCAGAGAAGACAGAGATTCGCTTGTAAAGTATGCTGATTTTATTCTCTCCAATCCTGATATGCTTCATTCAGGCATCCTTCCGAATCATTCCAGAAAATGGAGAAATTTTCTTTCGAGACTGAAATACATTGTAGTGGATGAAAGCCATATCTACAGAGGCGCATTCGGTTCTCATGTTTCCAATGTAATGAAAAGACTGATCCGAATCTGTCAGAATTACGGAACTGATCCGATATTCATCTGCTCTACCGCATCCATCGGAAATCCTGCAGAACATGCAAAAGCATTATTTCATAAAGAATTTAATTTAATTTCTAATGATGGATCTCCCCGTGCGGAAAAAGAGATTCTGTTTCTCAATCCTTCTCTTGTTTCCAGAAACGGAGGGCCTGAATACAGACAGGGACCTGCATCCATTTCCATTCCGGTGATCTGCGAGGCTGCAAGAATGGGGATCAGGACGATCTGTTTTGCGAGAGCCAGGCAGGAGGTGGAGAGGCTGTACAAGGCTGTGGCCGAAAGAGATTTCTTTATTCGGGAAAAGGTGAAACCCTACAGAGGAGGACTTCTTCCGAGTGAAAGGAGAGCGCTCGAAAAGGAACTTTTTGCAGGAAAACTGAATACAATCATCACAACAAATGCTCTTGAACTCGGCATTGACATCGGAGATATGTCTCTCTGCATTCTGAACGGACATCCTGGATCAGTTTCGAGTTTCTGGCAGCAGGCAGGAAGGGTCGGCAGAGCAGGAAAAAAATCACTGATACTGTATATTGCAAAAGATATGCCGATTGATCAGTACATTGTACATAATAAGGAGTTTATAGTATCTGCAGGATCAGAAGAAGCATGGCTTTCTGCAGACAATCCTTATATTATCATGCAGCATATCCCGTGTGCGGCATACGAGATTCCTTTCTCAGCAGATGAAAAAGTATTCTCCGGCCCTGTATTCAGTCTCGCACTTTCCACTCTGGAAGAAAAAGGAACTCTGAAAAAATTCCGCGAATATTACAGGTATGCTGAAGAGGAATTTCCGTCCAAGGGAGTGAATCTCCGAGGACTTACAGATTATAATGTAAATATATTCTGGGACGGAAAAATCATCGGTGAAATCGATCCGATTGGAGCAATGGGCACTTTGTATAAGGATGCAATCTACCAGCATCTGGGAAAAAAATTCATGTCAGTGGATCTGGATATGGAAAAAAAACTCTGTGAAGTCAAGGAAGTGAATGTAGATTATTTTACTGAGGCAGTCTGGGAAAGTTCAGTAACTGTTCTGGATACGGAAGAGACAGAGGAGAAATTCGGTCATACCTTAAGTTTCGGATATATGAAAGTGACCTCTCAGCCTAAACTCTACAAAAAGATCAAAGAGAAAAGTTATGATAATATCGGTTACGGTCCGATCACACTTCCTCCATTTTCCTATGACACAATGGGAATGTTCATCGTTCCTGATTCGGGATGGAAGAAAAGGATTTCAGATAAGGATCTGCGTTACAAGGACACTGCCATATACGGACTTTCCTATATACTGAAGAGAACTGCACCTGTCATCTGTATGGGTGATTCAGGAGACATTCAGACCGACGTTTCTCTCGGACTGACGCCGGACGGAAGACAGGAAAACTCACTGTATCTGTATGATGCTCATGAGGGCGGGGTAGGATATTCGGAGAAGATATTCAAAAAATTTCATGATGCATCTGTTCTTGCACTTAAGGTTCTCGAAGAATGCGAATGCAGTTCCGGGTGCCCTGCCTGCGTGCCCCCGCTTATTCCTGGAATCAGAGATTCCGGCACAGAAGAGCTTCTTTTAGTATCCAACGCAGCGATAGAGTGTACAAGAAGCATTCTGGTTTCCATTTCCTCGGGAGAATACTATGAACCTAAGGTAATTATTCAGGCTGAACCTTCAGGGACTGTTCAGAAGACGGAAACTGATGAAGAAACAGAAAGACTGAAAAAGAGACTGGAGAGATCCTTTGATATTCTGAAATCAAAAAGGGAGCGAATCTATTAGCACTGAATTTATACAGAACGCTCTTCTTCATCTGCACGGAATCGGTCCCAAAAAACTAAAAAACCTGAATGATAAAGGGATATTTTCCTGGAACGATATAACGGAAGAAACGGAAATCCCTCTGAAAGGAGAGTCTCTTTTGAAATTTAAAAAAGATCTTTTCGAATCCAGGCAGTCTGCGGAAAAAAAGGATCTTAATTATCTTGTATATAAAATTCATCCAAAAGAAAAATGGATGGTGCTCGCAGAATATTTTCGGGATGCGACTTTTTTTGACATTTAGACAGACGGATATTTCAACAGAGTGACAGCAGTGAGCGCACTTCATAAGGGAACTCTCAGAAGTTTTGCAAAAAATGAAAATCTGGAAAGTTTTGCCGATCTTCTGGAGGAAGCGGAACTTCTGGTTTCCTTCAACGGGATCTCCTTTGATCTGCCTGTCCTTGCGAGACACTTCCATCTGCCTAGAATTCCAATTCCTCATATTGATCTTCGGTGGGTGCTTCATCAGGAAGGAATTCGCGGCGGCCTGAAAAAAATAGAAGAACAGTTCGGAATCAAAAGACCCTCCGATATACAGGGACTGAACGGAATGGATGCAGTCACACTCTGGTACAGATGGAATGAATGGAAGGACACAGAAGCACTGCATACACTGAAGAGATACTGCTCTGCAGACGTTGTATCACTCGCAATCCTCTTCTCCCGACTCATGGAAAAAAAGAATGTGCCTTTCGAAAGAGCTGATGAGAGGGAGCTTTGGGATCTGCTGCCGTGAGGGGTGCGGAACTCCTTTTTTGCAATGCCGGCAAGCAAACCCACTTGCATAGACAGAAAGGCAGTAAATTCTGGTATCAGAGGATTGAATGGAAAAACAGCAGGTAAATTTACAGGATGCAAAGGAACACGGACTCACTGAGGAGGAGTTCCTGCATATTCAGAAAATATTGGGACGTATTCCTAACTCCACTGAGCTGGGGATTTTTTCAGGGATGTGGTCGGAGCATTGCTCGTATAAAAATTCCATTTTAAAAATCAAGACGCTCCCTTCCAAATCGGATATTATGCTGACGGAGACTGGAGAAGAAAATGCAGGAGCCCTCGACATCGGGGACGGACTTGCTGTGGTGTTCAAGATCGAAAGCCACAATCATCCTACAGCTGTGGAACCTTACCAGGGAGCGGCCACTGGGGTCGGCGGGATCATGAGAGATATTTTCACAATGGGGGCTAGACCCATTCTCTCACTGAATTCTCTGCGTTTCGGAAGACCGGAAGACAGCAAAAGAAATACATACTTATTGAAAAGAGCAGTCAAGGGGATTGGAGACTACGGAAATTCGCTTGGGATTTCTGTTTCGGGAGGAGAGCTATTTTTTGATTCTTCTTTCTCTGTGAATCCTCTTGTGAATGCAATGACAGTGGGAATTGTCCACCGCGACAAGATGGCAAAGGCCACAACCGGGGGCAAGGTCGGAAATGCGGTCTACATTGTAGGAGCTTCTACAGGACGCGACGGAATTCACGGGGCATCATTTGCCTCCCGCGACCTCACCAAAGAGTCAGAAGAGAAACGTTCAGCTGTTCAGGTAGGAGATCCGTTTATGGAGAAACTTCTGCTTGAGGCGACTCTCGAAGTCATCGACAAGGGACTTCTGGAAGGAATTCAGGATATGGGGGCGGCCGGGATCTCCTGCTCCACTTCAGAGATGTCTGCAAAAGGAAAGACCGGTATGGATGTGAATCTGGATCTCGTGCCTTTCCGGGAGACTGGAATGAATGCATATGAGGCAATGCTCTCTGAAAGCCAGGAGAGGATGCTTGTTGTTCCAAAAAAAGGCAAGGAAAAAGAACTCGAGGCAGTGTTCGAAAAATGGGATCTGCACGCGGTCATGATCGGAACAGTCACTTCAGACGGAATCTTAAGAGTGAGAATGGACGGAGAACTCAAGGCAGAGATTCCGGCAGAATCACTTGTGCTTGGGGGAGGCGCTCCTAGATATAAAAGGGAAGAAAAAAGACCGGCCTATCTCGATGAGGTGAAAAAACTCGATCTGTCC
The DNA here is from genome assembly GCA_052033835.1 of Spirochaetota bacterium. Classification (GTDB taxonomy): domain Bacteria; phylum Spirochaetota; class Leptospiria; order Leptospirales; family Leptospiraceae; genus DAORDI01. The sequence goes on along the minus strand of JBPOJG010000472.1, from coordinate 14,427 downwards.
TCAGTCAAGGATCTGAAGAAAGAAGATTTCGGATCAGTATTCCGCAAAATGATCAGTTCACTGAATATATGTTCACGTAAGGCTGTCTATGAACAGTATGACACTGATGTCGGACTCGTTTCTGTCATTCCTCCAGGAGGAGACGGCGGACTTGGGAAAGTTCCCGGAACAATGAAGGGCATTGCAGTGTCTGCTGACTGCAATTCCAGATACACGTATCTTGATCCTTATGCAGGGGCTGCTTTTGCTGTTGCTGAATCGGCAAGAAACGTATTTGTCACTGGAGCAAAACCTCTCGGAATTACAAACAATCTGAATTTTGCAAATCCGTACATCCCGGAGAATTATTATGTATTCTCCGAATGCATTCGCGGAATAGGGGATGCCTGCAGACACTTCGGTCTGCCTGTCACAGGGGGCAACGTTTCCTTTTATAATGAATCTCCTTCAGGTCCCGTGTATCCGACTCCTACGATCGGGATGGTAGGACTGATTTCTGATATTCGAAATGCGATTCATCCGTTCATTCCGAAATCAGGACTGAAGCTCTGTCTTCTCGGAAAATTTAAGCCTACTCTAGGCGGATCTGAATACTTGAGAGAAATTCATTCTCTGACAAAGGGATCAATTCCTGAGATGCATCTCGATGAAGAAAAAAATCTGGAGAAGGCTTATCTGGAACTTGCCGGAAAGGGTCTCATCAGATCAGGAAAGGATCTTTCTCTCGGAGGAATTGTGACAGCCGCGTTCAAGACTGCTGCGGATTCCAGGTTCGGACTTGTTCTTGATCTGAAAAATATTTCATCATTAAGACTGGATGAAAAATATTTCGGAGAGACTGCAGCTTCCGTGATCATTTCCTGTCAGGATTCTGATTTTTCCCAGATTCAGAAGACAGCCGAAAAATACGGAATCGACTGTTTTGAAATAGGGAAAACAGTATCAGAAAGGGTTTTGAGGATTGAAGAACTCGGTGCAGAGTTTTCTCTCGATGAACTCAAGACTGAATATGATGACCGCCTGAGAGAGTACTTTGTCTGATGGACGGTCTTCTGATACTCCTTTCGATCACAGCCGCAGGCGGTTTATGGCTTCGGTTCATATACAGATATGACAAGGTTGAGCCTGAACCGATCTGGACTGTGCTGAGAATTGGATTTTTCGGAGGACTGACGGCCGCTCTACTTGCTGTCATTTCGAACGGACTTTTTGAGTGGATTACAGGTCTTGATGCAGGCAGAAAAAATTCATTTTTTGGAAGTTTTTTTCTCGCCGGATTTGTAGGAATATCTGAGGAAATCTGCAAGGCTTCTGCCGCCGTTGTATTTCTCGACAAGCTCGAAGAAATGGATGAACCGATAGATGCACTGATTTATTCTGCTTCAATTGGTCTTGGATTTGCATTCATAGAGAATATCATCTATGCATTCAAGTCAGGACTTCTGAATGTGATTGTGCGCTCTGTGACAGCAATGCCTCTTCATGTCGGTCTTTCTGCAGTTTTAGGAATAGGGATTGCAAAGAACAAGTTCATTGTCAGAGGAAATGTGTTCACTGCAATGGGGCAGTATATCGGAGCAGCAGCTCTCATTCATGCGGGATATGATTTCATTAATTTTTACAGCTCATCTGCATTTTTGAATCTTCTTCTGAGTACAGGGATTTCAGTCGGTCTTATGTTTCTTGTCAGAAGCAAACTTCTTCTTTTTCAGAATCAGTCTCCTTTTCTCAAGGCAGGAGACTGTTCTCACTGCGGTCACAGTAATCCTCCTGATTCAGTGAACTGTGAGAATTGCGGAAGGGATATGGCTCAGTTTTTTTTCAAGGTATGCACTCACTGCAGGATCAAAGTGCCTCTTCATTTTGACAAGTGTCCTTCCTGCGACAGAATTTTAGAAACTCCCCCGGAAGCAGCTGCACCGGGAAAGCTGGAACTATGGTGAAACATCTATATCTTGTACGTCACGGCGAGACTGAGTTCAATCTCGAAGGCATCATTCAGGGCGGGGGGCTTGATTCTGCACTGACAGAAAAAGGTCACAGGCAGGCAGTGAAACTCGGGGAATATCTCCGTTCCAATTCATTCATATGTGATTATATTTTTGCAAGCCCATTAGGCAGAACAATGGAAACAGCAAGACTTGCAGTTTCGGGTCTAGGAAGAGACATCATTACAGATGATCTTCTGAAAGAAATTGACTGCGGTGATTTTGAAGGCAGGAAGATTGCAGACATTGATATGGAGAAGCTGTACAGACTCAGAGTAGATCCTAAGGAAAGGTATCCCAAAGGAGAAAGCGTGGAAGATGTCAGACAGAGAGCAGAAAAATTCATCAGAGGGCTCAAGGATTATCCAGGTGAGTCCGCGATTATTTTTTCTCATGGGAATTTTCTTCGGTCCTTTGCTGCTGCTGCTGCGGGACTGTCCTCTGATTTTTCCATGAAAATTTATATTGAGAACGGAGCTCTCTGTTATCTTTTCAGAAGCTCAGAACATTACCGAATTTCCGTCTGGAATTTTACAGGTCATTATGCTCCTTTTCCCAAAAAAATTGAGGCGTCCGGATAAAATATGAAACTCGGTGAAAAGATTTTAGTCACTGTCTCCTTTCTTGCAACTGTACTTGGAATTGCTTATATAGCTTTTGAAGTCAAAAAAAAGAAAAAGACTCCTGACTATCAGGATCTGTCTGCCTATGATCTGCACGGAAAAAAAATCAGACTGAACAATTTCCAGGGAAAGATTCTGGTAGTGGATTTTTGGGCCACCTGGTGTGTTCCCTGCCGCGATGCTGCACTTGTAGTGGACAAACTCTATCAGAAGGCCCCAGAGGATAAGTTTCAGTTTTATGGAGTCAATCCGGACCACAATAAGACTCTGAAGGAAATTTCGGATGCAGCTTCTGAATTTGGAATGAGTTATGAGACGCTTCTCGATTCACAGCTCGTCCTCGCTAAAAAATGGGCGGTGGAAGGTCTTCCTACATTGATCGTTTTTAATCGGGAGGGAAAGATCATTTACAGACAGATGGGAATCCGACCCGAGGAGTATCCTCTTCTTCTCCGAAGAATGCAGGACTGGGAAAATGAGTGAAATTTATATTGAAAAATTGCAAGCCCTGCAGATTTTGAATAAGGGTGCCGCAAGACTTGCAGGTCAGTGGAACAGTGAATTGAAGACAAAGCAAAGCAAATCTGTAAGCGGGGTCTTAGGGGTTGCAAACCCCTAAATCTCCCGATAGGGGCCAACCTTTTCTTGCTTTTTTTTAAAGCAAGGCCTTCTATTGATTTTAGGGTGCAGCAGCAGAGCGGCAAGGGTTCAGCTGCTGCGATATTTACAAGTGTTTAAGGAAGCGGGGTCTTAGGGGTTGCAAACCCCTAAATCTTCCCGATAGGGACCAGCCTTTTCTTGCTTTTTTAAAAGCAAGGCATTCTATTGAATTTAGGGGTACCGCAGAGCCGTAAGGCTTCGCGGATGAAATTATTATAATTTAAGGAAACGAATATGAAACAATTTATGACTCCGGAAACAGCCATTCAGACATTTATGAACTGCCAGAAGGAAGGAAAGCAAATCCCTGAAGCTGTAATGGAATCTCTTCATAATTACAGAAACTGGGGAGAGAATCAGCTGATCGGACTTTTGAATGCATCGGCCTATTACCCTGATCTTTGTTTTGAAGCAGGTATGGAAGATACAATACAGACTCTTCTGAAAAAGTTCAAAGACAGAATCGTTCCTTCCAGAATTTTTTAGTGGAAAAATCAGTCTCAAACCTGATTTATCAGGAAACAAATCCTTACGGTTCCATGACTGCATTTCTGGAAGATGACGGCAGGACAGTATACCTTTATCTTCAGTCGGAATTTAATCCGGAATTCAAGATGAAGGCTCTCTGGATCAAAAACAGAATCCCGTCTCCTGAATCGAGAACTGAATCTGATTTGAAGCTTGGACTTGCCCCTCTTCTCTGCAAGGGAGAGGTGACATCAGATATGACAGAAGAAGAAATCAAAAAGGAAGATGTACATCTGATTTGGACAGAAGAAGGAGACGGAGTCGGTCTTTTCTGGAAGGAAAAGCTGATTGCATTTCTTCCGCCCTGGTCTGGTCTGAAAGGAATTCACGGTTATTCAAAATATGCTGCAGTGGATTCGATCACAGCCAATCCGATGGGAGATGCTGAGAACGGGGGAGTGATTGCGGACAGGATTCGTGCTTCGGAAAAATACTGGGAATTCCGTTCTTCTGAAGGGAGCTGGAAATCTGTTCAGAAACTCAGAATGGATTTTCTCGAAAAACATCTGGGACCTCATAAAAAATACTGGTCTGCAGACGGAGGGAAATTTCCCCCCTTGGCAATTGCAAAATTTGAAAGCACTGACTACCCTGATACTGTACTGTATTCCACAGTCGGTATGAGCGCGCAGTCCATGCCAGGAGTGGAACTGTATCACAAAGAGTATACAAAATATTCCAGAATAGAACTCCTGTTTGCACAGAAAAAAGGAACAGAAGAGGACAGAACAGAGTCCTGGATTCCTCACGCACTCGGGGAACTGATTAAGTTTCCCTGGATGATGGGAAAATGGTTCGGAGAAGGTCATTCCATTTCCATTCCTAGAAAAGATCCAAACTCACTGTACCTGAATTTCACTCATTTCTTTTTTACTGCAAACCCTCCTGCATTCAGGACAGAGTCCGGTCTTCTGGAACCGCCCTGTCTTTCTGATCTGATTTCAGAGAACGGACAGAGGATCAGTTTTCTTTTTCTGATTCCGATCACTGAAGAGGAAGTGCATTTTTCGAGAAATGAGGGATCTTCATCTCTGTTGAAATCATTCTCTGAAAAGGGATACGGCTGGGCACATGATTCAGAAAGAGAAAGTTCTGTCTGATCTTATTCAGAAAATTATTTCTGCAGTTTTTGTTTTCAGCGCAGTTCTGTCTGCTCTGATCTGCAGACCTGCAGATCCTGACTATGTCGGAAAGGTAATGAAAAATCAGACCTATTCAGGTTTTATCTCCAGAGACTTTTTTCAGGTGGTTGTGGAAGTACCGTATCCTTCTGATGATATGACCATTCTCGAAGAAAGAGAATTCTGCAAGGAACAGTCTGTTTCTTACAGAGACGACAAGGCCGTTCCTCTTCTTGTAGATGTTGCAATGGAGAATCCAAAAAATAAAAGAAGAGCAGCTGAAAGATTTACATCAGAAACAGATACTCTGCGATATCCTTCTCTCAGAGAGAAAATCTCAGACCTTTCAAATGCATCTGATAAAAGGCTTCTGAATTTTAAGAATGCAGATCTGAACAGAGGTGCATTTTCCTGGTTTTTAGGATCAATGTTTCTTCATAAGGAAGACTATTCAGCAAAGAATAAATGTACATTTGTTTACAGACTGATCGAAAAGGATCTGTTTGCAAAAGTGGAAAATACTCTTCTCCCTGTTCCTGTCAAGCCGATTCCTGCAAAGGTGTTTACGGATACTTCGACTGGAACTGCAGGTACTGGTACGGCAACTTCTACAGGCACATCTTTGATCCCAGGAATGCCTCCAGGAGTTCAATTGAGATGAAACAGATATTTTATATTTTTATTTACATGTTTTGTATTTCTTTATATTCTGATGACACAGTTGTCAGAAATGTGAGGTATCTGATTCAGAACAGTGATGCCTATTCATTCAGCGAGGAAACGGTTCTGCGTATCAGAAACGGGATACTTCTTCCGCCGGAAAAGCAGTCTGAAAAATCAGGAAAGACAGTTTATGCTGTTCCTGCTTTCTGCGATGCGGGAGTCACTCTGACTTCTGATTCTCTAGGCGGTGCGGCTGACGGAAACGGCATAAGGACATCATTCCGTTCATTTCTTTATCACGGATTTACTCATGTCCTCAGTATTGCAGATACACCGTCATTAAAAAATATTTATAAGGATGCTGTCGCGGGAAAGATCCCAGGACCTGAAATGTTTTTTTCAGGAAAGATCATTCTTTCAGCAACATCCGAATATGAAAACTATCCTGAGGAAGTGTATTTTACTGTTTCAAATCCTGAGGATATCAATGCTGAGGCGGAAAGGCAGACAGAGGTTCCTTTCCTTAGAATCTTTCACAGGTACTTTGAATCGGAAAATTATTCCATCACTCCTCTGGTTCTGCATAAGTTTTCAGCCGGGAAGAGAAAATACTGTGTGACTGCTTTTGCCGACAGGATATCCGTTCTCGAAGCTGTCAGAACAAAGACAAAATGCATTGAACATCCGATCCCTGATTCAGTCAGAAATGAATTTGACAGAGAATATGAAAAGGAACTTGTATGGATTCCCTATTTCAATCTGTACAGAAATCTGGGAATGGAAACAGATGAAGAAGAAAGACTTTCACATATCAGTTTTCTGAAAGAGAAAAGCAGATTTTTTGAAGAGAATTATTTTTCCTCTGCCCGTGATTTCAGGCCCTTGGAAATACCGGAAAACGCAGGCGCAGTTTCTGAATACAGATCATACTTGAATTTTCTGAAAAATAAAAAAGTTCTTCTGAGAAAAATGGTTTTGGGGAGCGGAAGCGGTCACAGACTTTCCTTTCCCGGAATCAGCGGACTCGATGAACTGAGTATCATTATTTCTTCCGTCGGCGGTTCCGCAGATCTCCTTCGAATTCCGACTGAAAATACATGCAGTCTGCTTGGAGGAAAATACAGAGGAAGGCTCGAATTTAATGCACCGGCTGATCTTCTGATTTTCAGTGAAAATCCGGCCGAAAGTCCTGCGAATATTTTTTCATTAGAAAAGGTATTTTACAGAGGAAAGGAACACAGAAATCCGGTTCGAAAAAAATGAGAACTCTCGAAGACTTCTGCATTCATATACTGAGATCAGGAAGTCTCGAAGACAAACTGATTTCTCCTCCTGATGATCTGATCATTCAAAGACCTGTTTCTGCGGTTCCTGAGAGACCGGAAAGAGAGGGCAGGCTTTCTTTTTCCGATAAAAAATCAAAGATTCCGAGACTCGAACATCTGAATCTTGCGGTGAATCGGGGTGTCTCAATGCACCATTTTGCAAATCATGAACTTCAGGCAGTGGAGATTTTTGCCTGGGCAATACTTAAATATTCCGATATCCCGGATGAAAACAGGATGGATCTTTTTCGAAGTCTGCTGGAAGAGCAGAAACACCTCAGGCTCTATCTTGAAAGGATGAATGAATTTGGAATTGAATTTGGCGAAAGACCGCTCAATTATATTTTCTGGAAATTTACCCCTCTCATGAAGACATTTGAGAAATTCTGTGCAGTGATGTCTGTTTCCATTGAGGGAGCAAATCTGGATTATGCAATGATATACAGAAAGACTTTTGAAAATTTAGGGGATATAAAATCCTCAGAAATAATGAAAATTGTATATCAGGATGAACTCAAACATGTGAAAAGAGGATTCAAGGTGATTGAAGAGGGAAAGAAGAGTCAGTCTGACTGGGAATATTACAGGTCGCTTCTCGAACATCCGTTTACTCCCAGAAGGGCAAAAGGATACTTTTTTATTCCGTTTACCAGGGAGAATGTAGGTTTCAGCGGGGAGTTCATTAAAAATCTTGGTGAATACAGGGATGAATTTTCGAACAGAAAGAAAGAGATCATTCCTGAGGAGATGAGGTCGTGGGGAATCTATTCAGGATGAACTCTCTTTTTGAGAGAGAACTTTCCGTTTATCCGTCAGAATTCAGGCCTTCAGGGGCAGTCTCTCTCAGAGCAGCCTCAATGGAATATCTTTTCTGCGTATGTGCTCACGATTCGGATGTCGTAATGTTTTCAGAAGAACCGGATGGTAAATTTCTTGAAGAAATGAAAGAAAAACTTTCTTCAAAGATGAGGCATTCTGTCGGATGGAAAAATGAATTTTCCGGTCTCACTCTGAAGGAGTGGGGGAACTTTTATTCTATCTCGGATGGGAAATTTATTCCCGATGAAAAGAAAATTGAAAAGAGCAGATATCTGAATTCCAAATTTGTGCAGATGCTGTGGAAGGGTTCTGATATTCCTATGGAAATCTGCAGAACAGAAGATGATCTGAAAAATTTTGCACTTGAATACGGATATCCTTTTGCTGCAAAGGAACCGCTCAGTTTTTCGGGTACAGGCAACAGGATTTTTTACTCAGAAAAAGATTTAACTAAATATAATATGGATTTTGATAAAGGGTTCCTGCTGGAAAAATGGGTGGAGCGGACAGAGGATGTCAGCGGAATTTTTCATTCTGACGAATCAGGAATCAGAATACTGGATGTCACTTATATGATGATAGATCATAAAGGCGGATATAATGGAAACCTTATACTTTCGGGAGAGTTTCCTGAACTTTCTTCTGTTCTTCTGAAAAAAACAGAGGATCTTTTCTGGAGGACTGAAATTGACTATCATGGACCTTTTTCTGTGGACTGTTTCAGTTACAGGGCAAAGGACGGGATAAAATTTCATTATTTCTCTGAGTTTAATTTCAGATACTCATTCGGAAGGATTCATTCGGACCTCAGAAGGAAGAGACGCTTTAAAGGAGACAGTCTTCTTCTTTTTTTCAAGCCTGAGGACATCAGTGAAGAGATTATCAGGAAAAGATTCAGGGAGAATGGAAAATATTCCAAGGCGGAGCTGATTCTTCTTTCTCCCGCAGAAATTCGGGGACATTCATTAAAAAATATCCCCGTTTATATAGAATTGACATAGTATCATACACAGAGTTTCAGTTTTTCTCTTTTTGTCCTCTCCGGAAAGGCATATATCTTTGTGGACTGAAGATTCTTGTGCCCGAGAAGTTTCTGCAGTTCTTCGAGTTCCGCTCCTTCTTCAAGTCTGTGATAGGCAAACGCATGTCTGAGTGCATGAATAGAGACCTGCCTGGGAATCTCTGCCTTTTTCAGAGCTCCTGTGAATATCTTTTCTGCATTTCTGACTGAGACAGGTTTGATGGAATCTCTTCCCGGAAAAAGATACATCGGTTTTCCCAGATTTTCCAGATATTTTTCCACTGCGTTCATTCCCGATTCGGGAAGATAAGTTGTTCTTTCTTTTTTCTGAGAACGGATTTTCAGAAGTCTTCTGTCTGAATCAAAATCGCTCATTTTCAGATTTACCACTTCTCCTACTGTGAGTCCGGAATAGTACACCATACTCAGGAGTGCTCTGTACTTCAGATTGTCGTGAGCATTCAGTATTGCTTCCACTTCCTGAATGCTGAGAAGTTCAGGAGCCTTTCTGTTTTTTTTGGGTCTGGGTCTGTTCCAGTAATAGAACCTGCTGTACAGATGTCTGAAAAAGAAAAGAAGTGCAGAAAGAGCCAGATTGTATGTGGAAGGAGAAGGCTTTTTTTCTGAATTGAATTCGTTCAGGAATTTTTCCAGATCTTCCTCGCTCACATCCTCAGGTCTTTTCTTTACGGTGCACAGAAAGAGATTCACATAATGACAGTAGGAATTGATCGTTTTTCTGCTTCTCCCTCTGTCCTGCATCTTTCTGTCCAGAAGATACAGATACAGTGTCGGAGAGAATTTTTCCTCCGAACTGAAAGTTTCTGTCCTGTCGGATTGTTCCATTGCTGCCTCGAAATTGCTGTCCATAACTGCCCCCTTTTTAAATACTAATATAATTTAACTTAATTTTTGTATAGTAAAAATTGTGCAATTCATCCAAAAAAAAGAGAAAAAGCGAAATAGTCGGGGTTTTTTCGCGGAGGCGCGGATTGCGGATTGCGGATTGCGGATTGCGGATTGCGGATTGCGGATTGCGGATTGCGGATTGCGGATTGCGGATTGCGGATTGCGGATTGCGGATAGCGGAGAGCGGAGAGCGGATAGCGGAGAAATTCATTTTATCATGGTGAGTTTATAGGACGATGGTTTATAGAATCAGCATCCTTCGATGGACTCAGGATGACACTGAATCAAGATCAAGATGGCATTGGGGAATAACGGCTGCTTACTCTCGAATTCTGACTTTATTTTCTTCCAGGATACAGAGTTTATTTTGGATGTTTTCTTCTTGAATGAATGGAATAAATCGTGTAAATAAATTAATGATACTCTCTTTGTGGGACTGTGTAAAAGCATAAAAACTGAGTTTTCCTTTCTCACTTTCCATAATGTCTCATTTTTTTTTCTTAGTCACGATTTTATTTTCAGAAATTTTATTCTTTTTACTTTTTAAAGTAAATTGATTCCAAAATTCTAAAAGCTCTTTCTCTGATAATCCCTCTGTCTGTTTGGAAATTTTTTCTTGTGCTTTTCGTTTCATTGTGATTGTATCAAAATTTTTAGTTTTCATATATTTTGATTCCATCTATTCTTTCGAAGTGTTTACGGTTTAAAGTTAAAACTGGTAAATGATTTAAAATCGCAGTTGCTCCAATAAATATATCTCTAAACTCAATAATTTGATTTCTTGATTTTAAATCATTATAAATTTCCGCAGACTTCATTGCAGTGTCATAATTGAAAGGAAGCAAAATTAAATCACTGGTTAAAACTTGAATTTCTTCTTTTTTCTTTTCTGTATTGGCACCCATGAACAATTCATAAATTGTTATGCTTGATACATACCAATCGTATTGATCGGATAATCGTTGTAATATGGTATCAGTTTTTTTAGCAGCCCGAAGGTATTCAATGAAAATATTAGTATCAATTACCATGAAGACACATTCCAATTTACAATTTTATTTTCTTCAAAAACTTTTAGGTCATCCTCTGACCAAGTAGAAATTGTGAGTATTTTTTTCTTATATTCCGAGAGCTTACTAGGATTTTTTCTAAGAAGTAAAAGATTCATCATATCTAAAATTATCCTTTGCTCATTGAGATTTAAGCTATTAAACTTTAATTCTAGTTCACTCATTTCGACTTCCTCGCTTACAAACGATTCTATCAATTCCTATTATTAAATTCAACCTCTTTTTCTGAATGGGGAGGCATAAGATGAGCATTGCGTTACTTCAATTCTCTCTTACCAAAATCAGCGAGTTTTTTGTTTAGTTCTTTCTTTTTTCTATCAAGTATAACAGGCTGAATGAAATAAAAATCAAATAAAGATTCCAATACACTAATTGTCCACTCTGCTTCTCCTAGTTCAACTTCTACTATTTCCCCGCTTGTAATGCTTTTATTTGGATGAGCTGCAAAGTTTCCGATTACACGAATGGCATCCAGGCTTTCTAAAATGAAAGAAGGAAGTCCTCCTCCATTAATTAATTTTGTGATCTCTGCATCCAATGTTCTATCTTTTATATTCACATGGTTTTCGATTAGATTTTGCAAGCATCTCCTGCTTAAGGCAGCACTGGCTTTTGGACTAATTGACAACACCTCTACAGCTTCTGAATAGTCAGAATAAATTTCTTCTGGAATAGAGTCTGAGGGTATCTTTTTTTTATTGTTATCCTTTGGGTAAATTAATATAGTTTCCAGTATACCTGAAACTTTAGGTAATAAATTTGCTTTTTCCTTTATATGCGTACGCAATAAGTAAATGACGACTTTACGGCAGTCTATATTTGGACAAATAAAGGTTGATGTATACCAGTTTTCTCCATTCAGGCTATGAAGTAATGTTTCGTACCTTTGGGGAGCTATACTATGAAAGCAGTGTGGACATTGCAACTTTTATCCTCTTTTTTGCCTATTTATGATCTATTTAATATCAGATTAAATGCTGTCATTTCGTTTTTGTGGAATTCAAAAAGATAATCATCTGAATTTCTGCATTTTCTTCAATCCTTTTCAGATCCCCGCAAACTGGATGTATTCGTCGATTTCCTTCATAATCTGATCAATTTCATAACTGATTTCTTTTTTCCGCTTTAGAAGGTGTCTGATTCTGTCGTCATCCTCTTCAGATGCAATCAGTTCAGAAACTGAGTTTCTTGCATTCTGAAGATTTTTCAGACGTTCTGTCCCATATGATCCCCATTCTGATTTTTGTATCCGGTCATACAGTTTCTGCATAAATTCTCGAGGCAGTCAGCCCATTCCCATAAAATCGGCAATAAGTCATTTCTCTGTAATGAGTTTGTAACATTTTGCCTGTATAAGAATATTGTGCTGGAGGAGTACTTTGCAGGTCCCTAAAAACGGTTATCAGGTTCTGGTTGTGGATGATGAGGAAGATATCTTAGATCTGATCAAATTCAATTTAGAGGAAGAAGGATTCCTTGTTTCCGTCTGCAAAAATGGACTGGAAGTTCTTCCCAAAATGCAGAAACAGACCCCAGATCTTTTGATTCTGGATGTAATGCTTCCCGGAATCGGAGGAATTGAACTCTGCAGGAAAATAAAGGAAAAATATCCGACTCCCATCATTATGGTGACAGCGAAAACCGGTGAGACTGACGCAGTGCTTGGGCTTGAACTTGGGGCAGATGATTATGTGAGAAAACCTTTCAGTCCAAGAGAACTGATTGCCAGAGTGAAGTCTGTCCTCAGAAGATTCTCAAAAGAGGATGCAGATTCCTCCAAGTCAGCCAATATTTCCATCGGAAAAATCTATCTGAACAGCAAGGCACATAAAGTTTATGTGGACGGAAAGGAAGTGGATCTCACTTTATTGGAATACAAGATACTTCAATTTTTTATGACCAATCCGGGCACGGCTCTCAGCAGGGAGAAACTTCTGGACAGTGTATGGGGAAGAGATATCTACGTAACTGACAGGGCAGTGGATGTGAATGTAAAAAGACTCAGGACAAAACTGGGAAATGAAAAGAACAGACTGGAAACTGTACGAGGCATAGGATACCGTTTTCACGATGCGTAGTTTTTTTTCGAGACTCCTGATTACGAACTGGGGGTTTCTCACAATTCTGACACTTGCCGTTCTGACTGTTTTTTATTTCAGTACAAATCTTCTGCCGGAACTTCAGTTTCTTCTGTTTATGATTGTATGGATTTTTGCATTTTTTGGTACATTTCATATCTCATATAAAATTTCAGAGAATGTCACTGAAACCCTCAGGCTTCTTCAGAACAAGACTCAGGCAATCAATGCGGGTGATTTTTCTCCTGCTGTCATTATGACGGATCTGCGCGAGTTTGCTGAACTTTCCAAGAGTATTGATGCAATGTCCTCCCGCCTCAAAGTTCAGTTTATTGATCTGAATCTGGAAAAGGAAAAATTCAATCTGGTTCTTCAGAATCTGAAGGAAGGTCTTTTTGCTGTTGATGCAAAAGGAAACATACAGTTTGTAAACAAGTCTGTTCCGAAATCATTTGTATCCGAAAATTCCATAGGTAAACATATCAGCAAAGCTGTCCCTGACAAGAGGATTGTCAAGTTTCTTGAAGAAAGACTGATGACCGGAATCGAAGGAAGGATGAACTTTGATTATAGAAAAAAGCATTATTCCATAAGGGTACATATCCTCAAGTCGGAATCAAGAGCATCTGTACTGATCGGTGTCATCCTGGACAGAACAGAAGATAAAAAAAATGAACTTCTCCGAGAAGAGTTCTTTCAGAACGCATCTCATGAACTGAAGACTCCAATCACTTCGATTAAGGGTTATGCAGAGACTCTGTACGACAGACTCAATGCGGACGAGAAATCACCTGAAAAGAAATTTCTAGGAGCCATTCTCAGAAATACAGACAGAATGGTGACTCTTGTGGATGATATGATCAAGATTACTCAGCTCGAGAGTTCTGAATTTGTATTTCAGCCGGAAGAGTTTCTGCTTGAGGACCTGATGGAGAGTCTGAAATATTCAGTAGAAGGACTGCTGGAAAGAAAAAAACAAAGTTTGGAAATTATCATTCCGAAAGAATTTTCTGTCTACGGGGATATGATCCTGCTTGAACATCTTCTTCTGAATCTGATTCAGAATGCGTCTTCTTATTCCGGTGAGAATACTGTGATTAGAGTCGAGGCTTCTCAGGATGAATATTCTCAGGAAATCAGAGTTTCCGATCAGGGGATCGGAATCAGTGACGAAAACATCAGCAGAATATTTGAACGGTTTTACAGAGCAGATACAGCCAGGTCACGGAAAGAAGGCGGAACAGGCCTTGGGCTTTCCATTGTAAAACAGATAGCAAAACTTCACTCCGGCTGGATAGACGTCAAGTCAGAACCGGAAAAAGGCTCCACTTTCAGTCTTCAGATTCCCCGCGAAAAGAAGTAGCTATTGTTCCACACAGTACAGATGTTTTAATGTATCGCAGGTGTCTGTTCCGAAAGAGTTCAGATTAAAATCAATTGCCGACGCATCTCCGATATTTCCTGATATTCCGTTTGATGAAGACGTCCAGTTGGTGCAGTGCTGAGCTGCCTTTGTCCAGTTGGAATTCAGTCCTGTCCCGACATTTCCTGAATCCAGAACCGTTGCAAGTGTTCCGACTACCAATAGGGACTTTGCACCTGAATTGTACAGTGGATTTCCG
>JBPOJG010000428.1:0-18348 GCA_052033835.1 Spirochaetota bacterium | reverse complement strand
TGAGTTACGAAAATGTGACAGAGAAGGTTTTAAGTTTTGTAAGAGACGGGGATGAAAAGCAGGCCTCCGATCGGAGAAAGAAAATCACAAGTCAGATTGAGATGGAATCGTTTCAGAAGACTCGTCTTCGTTCCAATGTGATTGAACTGTACAACGGCGGGGAATATTGGCTCTACAGATACAAGAAGCTCACTGATATACGTCTTGTGTATGCTCCTGAAACAGCTCTGGCTGCATTTGGGGGAAACACGGACAATTTCCAGTATCCCAGATACGATTTCGATTTTGCTTTTTTCAGAGCCTATGAAAATGGAAAACCGTTCAAGAGTCCTCAGTTTTTCAAATGGAATTCGGAAGGTGCCAAACCGGGGGAACTGATTTTTGTGAGCGGTCATCCTGGAAGCACTGACAGAGGCAAGACAATGGCTGAAATTAAATTTATGAAGGATGTGGAATTTCCGGAACATATCAAAAATATAAAAAGAGGAATTTCTCATCTGAGAGAATATTCCGCAAGAGACAAGGAGTCTGAAAGAATTGCAAGAGCGGGTCTTCTGGGTATGGAAAATTCCAGGCAGGCGATGGAAGGAGAATATGCAGGAATCAGCGATCCTAGAGTCTATTCCCTTCTTCTGAAAAAGGAAGAGGAGTTCCAGAAACTGCTTTCCAAAAATCCAGACAAGGCAAAAATCTACAGAGATGCCTATGCAAAGATTGAATCTGCAGTGGAAAAGAAAAGAGAACGGATTCATGAAATTATGAATGCAAGACTTTCGGGTACACTTTTTCATTACGCATTGAGCATAGTCCGATATCTGATTGAAAAGGAAAAACCCAACGAAAAACGTTACGAGGAATACAGAGACTCTTCTCTGGATTCTTTCAAACACAGAATATTTTCTAATGCTCCAGTATACAAGGATAAGGAAAAATTCATGCTGAAGAAAAGCATGGAGCGTCTGCGGGAGGAACTGGGAGAGAACCATAAGTTTGTAGTGCAGATTTTTCAGGACTATACAAGTATTGAAAAATTTACGGATTCCACAAAACTGGATGATCCTGAATTCAGAAAAAAAGTATTTGAGATGAAGGCTGCTGATCTGGACAAAACTAAGGATGAATTTCTTCTCTGGGTAAAAAGACTGGAGCCGTATTACAGAGAACTCAGAGAATGGCACGAAAAAGAAATCGAGGAAGTTTTTCTGAATGAGACTGAAAAGATTCAGAGACTGAAGTTTGAACTCGCAGGGAAAGATACTTATCCTGATGCAACATTTTCTCTCCGTTTAAGTTACGGAAAAATAAAGGAAATGTCTGTGGACGGTTTTCATATTCCTCCTTTTACGACTCTGTACGGTTTAATGGAAAGACATGAAAATTTTCAGAAAAATCCTGAATTCGTATTGCCGGAAAAATTTCTCTCAATGATTGAAAAACTGGATTTGAAAAAGAAGCTCAACTTTATTTCCACTCATGACATCATTGGAGGAAATTCAGGGAGTCCCGTGGTGAATCTGAAAGGAGAACTAGTAGGTCTTATATTTGACGGAAATGCATACAGTCATATACTGAACTATACTTATGACGGAGAGAAGTCCAGGTCCGTATCCGTCCACCCTGCAGGGATAATGGAACTTCTGAAAAAATACAGCAGGGCAGACCGGCTTGTAAAGGAGATAGAAAATCATGATGATTAGAAGTTTTTTTATTATTTTGTCCTTTCCGTTCCTTCTGTTTTCTCAGGAGGAAGTTTCTGACGAGAACTCTGAAGAGAAAATGGCCACTGCAAAGCAGTTCAATGAACTGCTGAAGGCAGCCGAGTACGGAAACTTCATCGGAGTGAGAAAGGCAATTGATAATAAACTTCTGGATTTTAACAGAAAAGATCGGAGGGGAATGACCCCTCTTCATGCCGCTGCCGTCAATGGGCATTCTGAGATTGTGAAGATGCTCATCCGCGAGAAGGCAAATGTGAATACATTCGACAAGAAGAAAATTTCTCCTCTGATGGGATGTATTGAAAGAGGGCATTATGATGTTGCAAGAGTCCTTCTTGATAACGGAGCAGATCCTAATGTAAAGAACAAAGACGGGCAGACTCCTCTGCATATTGCTGCTGCAAACGGTCATCTGGATACTGTAAAAATTCTTGTGGAAAAAGGTGCATTGCTGAATGCGAAGGATGGGGAATGGAATCCTCCCGTACTCCGTGCGGTATCCGAAGGGCATCTGGAAACAGTCGCTTTTCTTGTCAGAAACGGAGCAGATATCAATCAGAAGAACAGGGCAGGGCATTCTCCGATCCAGCTGGCCACCCAGAATGGACTTGGGGATCTGACTGAGTACATTTCCAAGAACAAGGATCAGTTTTCCACAAAGAAGGAAGTGGGAATCGGTGAAGTCAGTTCATTTGAAGAAGGTATTGCTGTTGTGAAACTGAGTACAAAAGAAAAGGTTTCTGAAAATTATGTAATTTATTTTGTAAATGAAAAAAATGAAGAAATGGGAAGAGGCAAAATCAGTTTTATCACATCCAAGATGATCAAAGTAAAACTGGAATCAGGAATGACGTTCAAGGGAGATAAGGCTATATACTATAAATAACGCATTTTATACAGATATTTTCTCGACATCATTTGTCTAAGCAGAAACTTTGTCTCCCATGAAAGTTTTCATTTTGTTACTGCTGTTTGTTTTCACCTCCTGTACCAGAGAAGTCAGAATGCAGATCCAGGGAGCATCTTACTGCCTTGCCTCTAAAACCCATTACCAGGGTTCTGTTCCAACTCTTGAAGAAGCGAAGGCCATAATGGAAGACCCTGAACTGAAAGAACATTTTTCTCCCAGATCCATTCGAATGGCAATTGCTTACGGAATTCAAAATGATATCAAAACTTTTGCCAAGAAATATAAGACAGCAAAAGACAGCAAAGACAGCAAAGACAGCAAAGACAGCAAAGACAGCAAAGACAGCAAAGACAGCAAAGACAGCAAAGACAGCAAAGACAGCAAGGTTGAGCCTAAATCTAAATCTGCAAAAAAAGCAGATGGAAAAATTAAGTCTGCTCCCGCAGCTCCTGTTTCAGAGAGCGTCTCAGCAGAACAGACTGCAATGGAAACAAAGATTACAAAAAGACTTCAGCTTGCACAGCTGGATCTGAATGCAACTGCGTCCGAAATCAGATGTTATGTGGACAGGTTTACTGAGATTGTTGCGATGATGCAGGAAGCAGAAGATGATATTGTGCAGAGCAATACACTGTATGCTATTATGTCCGGTGCATTTGCTGCAATTCTCGACGGCTCCACTGTTTATGATACCGGCATAAATCAGGGAATCATTCTGACGGGAGGACTCCTTGTTTCCTATTTCAGTTACAGAGCCTTCAGACCTGATGTGACTGTGGAATTCAAACCAAAATCATCCAACTTGAAAGATCTTTGGTTTAATGTAGAAACATCACCGAATTTCTCTACGTCTCTCTGGTTTCTTCTGACCAAACCTCTTCTGGGAGAGGAACAGACAATCAGAGATCTTCTGATCCAGAGATGGAAGGACAACGGTTTTCTTGGGCCTGATGATACTGAAGAAAGAAAACGTCTAGAGGATTTATTCTTTGGAGCAGGCGGAATCAGTGCTCTTTCCGTGATCAAAAACAGAAAGGAGATGAACAATCAGCTTCAGACTCTGATTCAGCTTCTCGAACAGGATGTAAAAGTTCTTCAGATTGAACTTTTGAAACTTCAGTCAGATTCATAAACTGAATCTTTTTTTGGCCAGGTAGGTCGTGAGAGGGAGCATAATGCAGGGTTCATCTGCTGTCTGCTCCTTCGGAGTTTTTTTGGATATCTTATCAGTCATTTCCATTATTTTTTCGGAATCAAATATTCCCATATTTCTGAAATCTGCACTCCCGAAACAGTCCATAGCAAATTCAATTCCGCTTCTGTCATTGAGGAGGCTGAACGGAGGAGCCATAAAAGCCTGCTTCGGTTTATCGTAAATTTCTCTGATCAGATACTTCTGAGAGATTTTTCTTAAAACAGCCTTCTGAACCCCGTTTCTGATCTTATTCAAGATCGGAATCTTTTTAGCAGCATCTGCAAGGATATGATCCAGAAACGGAACCCTTCCTTCTATTCCGTGAGCCATCTCTGTTCCGTCCCCTAAAGTCTTCAGTATATAGTTTGCCAATGTGAATTTGATCCAGATATATGCAGACTGATCTGCTCTGTTCCTGTTTTTAATCTGATCATTGATATTCAGTGAATTTATAAAATCACTGAATATTTCTTTTTCAGAATGAAGATTTTTGAATTCATCGGTCAGAAGGGAACGGATTTTTCTTCCAGCCAGAATTTTCGCCTGAATAAAAGAAGGCGTGTATCCAAGAGCATCATTGAATTCCGGAATCTCCGCGGAGTTTTCTGCAGGAATATGAATTCCGAGTATTCCTTTGTCCCATTCGCTGATTTTTCCATCGAGATCTGAGAGAAGGTGTACATAGCCCGCGAGAAGTTCATCAGAGCCTTCCCCTGTCAGAGCGATTTTATATCCCATTTTGCGGATTGTTCTGTTCAGAATGAATTTTGCAGCAAGGTGTGAATTGATTGCATTGCCTTCACTGTAATACACTGCATCGGAAAGAGATTCGGCCAGATCCCTTGACGTGACTGAAACTGAAGTGAAGTCTGCACCAATGTGCCGTGCCATTTTTTCTGCAAGCAGAGCCTCATCATATTCCCAGTCAGGGAAGGATACTGTAAAGCAGTGAAGTTTCTGTTTTCCGAACCGGGCAGAAAGTGCTGCAATTAGAGACGAGTCTATTCCGCTGCTCAGATGACAGCAGTATTTCGCGCCGTCGGACTGAAGTCTGATCTGAACGGATTCTGTCAGCATCTTTTCCAATTCATCCTCATAGTGTCTGTCGGAGAATTCATTATCATCAGTGTGCATATTGTCAAGATATGGAAAATCCAGATCCCAGTATTTTTCTGTTCTGAGTCCTGCGGCTGAATATTCCAGAAAATGCCCAGGCTTCAGCTGAAATATATTCCGGAAAAGAGTTCTGTCCTGAGGAAGATACTGAAGAGTCATTGAATGACAGAGAGAATACATATCCCATTCAGGTTCTGTCCCTGCTGAATGGATCGCTTTTGCTTCTGATGCAAGATAAATTGTTCCGTCTGTGCTGATATGAAACTGCAGAGGTTTGATTCCGAATCTGTCCCTTCCCGCAAAGATCAGGTTCTTTTCTCGGTCATAAATTATGAAAGCAAATTCACCTCTGAGATACTGCAGCATTTCTCTGCCGTGTTTTTTATACAGATGAAGAATGACTTCGCTGTCCGACTCTGTCTTAAATACAAATCCTTCTCCTATCAAATTTCTTCGTATTTCTTTATAATGATAAATCTCTCCATTGACTGTGACTGCATATCGATTTTCTGTATCTGAGATCGGCTGAGTTCCGCCGACCGGATCAATGATTTTCAGTCTGGTATGTCCTAGTCCTGCGCGGTCGTTTTCTGAAAACCAGACATTCTCTCCGTCCGGTCCTCTGTGCCTCAAAGAATGCACAGAACGGTACAGAGATTCTTTATTTATTTTTTTATATGGATGAAATATTGCAGTGATTCCGCACATCAGAATGAAAAGAAAATTTTCTTTTTTTCTGACAGAATTGAGTCAGTATTCAGAAGAATTTCAGGAATTTTTTCGAATTCGACAGCCTGCATCAGTTCATTTAAATTCAGACTGACTGCACTTTTCAAAGCTTCTTCAAAATCACCATAACTAGCTCCCTGAAGGATAAGTTCCTTCTCTACAATCTTCTGAACAGAAATCTGCATAGGTTTAAACTGTCTGCTTTTCAGAATGATTTTTCCCTTCGGCCGGACAGTTCTGATCAACTGAAAGAAACTTTCAGATTCGGCCTCTGTTTCGATTCCGAAATCGAATTCGTTTTCACTGACAGAAGCAAGTCCCTCTGCAGACAGAACAGTGATATTGATAAATCCATAGAAAATCATTATTCTGTAGATAAGATCAGAGATTCGATTTTTTCCCAGGATGATGATTTTTCCTGATCTGGGAAGATTTGATTTGATGACTCCCAGTGCCGCAGTGACTGGTTCCATATATGCGGCTTCCTGCAGGCTCAGTTCATCAGGAATTTTATGAATACATTCTATCGGCACTGAAACGAATTCTGCAAATCCTCCATCTCTGTGAATTCCGAGCATTTCACCGGAATACATTCCGAATCTGTCTTTCCCGATCGGCATCACTGCGACTCTTTCGGTTTTATGAATGTTTTTGACATTTCTTCCGGTTTCCTCAACCGTTCCTGAAAACTCGTGACCCAGCACAATCCGGTCTGCAGTGCTGATTTTGCCCTGAGCCGCAAAACTGTCTGTCCTGCAGCAGCAGGCTGTATGCACTTTGACCAGAACCTCATTTTCATAAATCGCGGGATCTGGAATACTTTGGACGGATACTTTTGTGTTCTCTTTAAATACTGCTTTCATTTTTCTATTGTTCCAATATTTATCCGTTTTCTCTAAAATAAAGCTTCTTTTGGGGGGTGCTGTGCATTTCTGCAATTATTTGACAGAAGCCGAAAGCCCGGTCGCTCGTTTCGGGAGAGTTTGACCGGAAGGTTTTGCGATTCGCCCAGTTTGATAGCATAATGATACATATTATATATGATTTCAGTCTGAGACACATTTTGCATAATTGTATGACCAGCCTTTTGATTCGATGTTCATTCTTCCGCTGGAGAAAGAGCCGAAATCAAGAACTAAGGCTTCATTATAAAATCCGGAAACATTGTTTGTGGTGGATGACCAGTACAGATAATCGGTCGGCATATTGGGAAAAACTGCTGTATTTACAAGAGGATACGTTGTTTTCTGTAAATCCAGAATGGATATCAGTTCGTTTTTGTTCGGCAGTCTCCAGGTTTTTCCTCCTAAACTGAGTCCATTGCAGTAGCTGACTGCTGCTGTCCAGTCTGCTGAAGACAGTGCTGTGCCGGAGCAGTCCAGACTGTTCTGTCCCTGATTGCATTTCTGCCAGTAGAGTCCTGTCGAATTGTCTTTAATGACCCCAGTTCCCAAATCCGTAAAATTACTTACGGTTTTCTTTTCCGTGCCTGTCACGCATCTAAGGTACCTGAGGTTTGACTGAGGTGTGCTCATTGCTGTTCCGTCGTAAAAGGACACTGTCCACGATGCAGAACTGTTGAATGGATAAATGTCGCTTGCCCAGTATCCCGATGCCTGTGTCGCTCCGAATTTGCTCGTGTCAATTCTTGGATTGTTTGCAAGATAATGGATTGAGATCAGTTCACTGACTGTGGGGAGCCTCCAGGTTTTTCCGCCTGCACTGAGAGAAGAACAGTAAGAAACGGCTCCGGCATAATTGACTGATGTCTGTGTTCCTGTTGCGCAGGTTGGACCGCTTGCTCCGTAAGAACATTTCTGCCAGAGAAGTCCTGTCGTCGTATCAGAGACTGTGCTGTCCCCGTTGTCAGTGAGGACTCCTGATGAACCTTTGGAATAGTATGCATCCTGTCCTAGGTATGTGCCGGTGCATCCGGTTGCCGTAAACCCTGCTGTAAAACAGGAAGTCTGTCTTGTCTGTACAGGACTGTAACTGAATGTGCCGGAAAGTGTTCCGCTGTCCACAAATCCTGTCTTCACTGCTTTTGCTTTCAGGCTTATTCCTGCGATGTTCCAGATATGGAATGGAGATGCATAAACTGCAGAAGATGTGTTTGGAGATGTTCCGTCGAGAGTATAATAAATTTTAGCATCTGAAATACCTGTAATGCTGATATATTGCGGTGTGCTGTAGGTTCCGGGAAGAATGGAGAAAACAGGCATATCCAGAGGAACTGCATTGATGATGGGTTCTGCTGTGAGAAGTGTTGCCGTGTCGAGGAAGCTGACACTTGAGTTGACTGAGGCTGTGCTTACTGAAGGAACTGTCTCTCCAGGACTGACTGCGAGACTTCCTCCTTGAGATACGTAATTCTGAATTGCTGGGAGCAGTTTTTCAGAAAGGGAATTGCCTCCGAGGGATGTTCCTGAACTTCCTATCTGCACCTGCGCTCCGGCACTGTTCTGTCCGTCAAAGACTCCGTCTGCAGCATCTTCTGCAAATGCTTTGATTACACTGCTGATGTCCTGATCGGTTGTCCCTCCGGTTTTATCTTTCCTGTTTTCATAGGCCAGCTGAGAAAATCCTGCCAGAAGAAGTCTCATTCTGACTGCAGCAGGATCTGAACTGTCATCTATATCAATGTTCAGATCGTTGATGTCCTCTATGTCTCTGTCTGAGACTGATTTGGATAGGATATCATTATTCTGTATTTCTCTTCCTGAGAGAGAGTTTTTCAGTCCAAGCCGGAATGTGATTTCTTTATTTGCCCTTTTTGTGATGGATGAAAGAAGGGAAGGATCTGTATTGGATTTTGCCAGTTCTTCTATTCTTTTGATGCCGAGGCTCGAAAGAGGAGAAAGAGCCAGTCTGCTCTTCGTTTTCTTTCCGTTTGTGTATGCTGTGGGTTCGTTCATCACTGTGATCAGAGTGGATTCTGAGTCTGTCCAGTTGATTTTTTTTCCGGATTTTTCATCATACATTCTGGAAGATCCGTCTCCAGCCGGAGTCACTGCGACGCATACAGGTCTGCCAGACTGGAAATATTTTATTTCGTAATTTCCATTCTGGTCAGTTTGTCCCTGTGCGAGAACTGCTGACTTTATGCATTTTCCGTCATTTCCGAGCGGATGAATTTTTACTGAAGCAGAACTTACGATTCCCTTGACTGCCTTTCCTGAAATAAATACAGTGCCTGCTCTTAAGAAAGACAGATTCAGTATCTGTTTTCTGTCTGCTGAAACATCCGTGAAATTTCCGCAATGAATGAGTAAAAAGAATACCGCGCCGCCAATCAGTCTCATTATATCCCCCTGTGAACATCTTCAGATTAGCAGGTTTCACAGAAAGGGTCGTCTCTGCTTGCAAGGCAGGACTCTTTTTTTTACAAAAAATTTAACTACTCAGCGGAAATTATATTGTCAGAGAGTTTACAGAAAAAGGTGTTAAAAGCGGGGTCTTAGCAGCTACAAAAAATCAGATTCGTTTTTGCAGTCTATATTCTGCCGGAGTGAAGCCGGTGAACTGCTTGAATGCCTTGTTGAATGCTGATTTGGACTGAAATCCGGAATCGAGTGCGATTCTGAGAATTGTATGTTCTGAATACTCCGGAAGGGACAGAAGTCTTTCTGCTTCCTTTACTCGGTAAAAACTGATGAACTGAAAAAAGTTCATATTCAGCTCAGAATTGACTGTTATGGAAAAATGATGTTTCGGGATTCCGATGGATGTAGAAAGATCTGTCAGGGAGATTTCATCATTCAGATACGGTTTTTCTTTTTCCATAAAACTGCGAATCATGCTGATATATTTTTTTCTATCCTCATCTGAGACTGCCTGTTTGGAATATTTTTCCTTTTTCACTGGGGCAGTTTCCGGCTCCTCTTCCTTTTCCTGGATTGCGAAAACTGTCGGATTAAAAACCATATAATAAAGGATCAGATAAATCAGGAGCATATTCAGTATCCCTTCCACAGGCGAAACCGGTATTCTGCTGACTCCCAGATGGAGCAGGCCTGCCAGTCCAATATACAGAACAATCATCCCTACATTGAAAATCATAAATATGCGGAGCCATAGAAGACTTGAAAGAGCATCACTCGAATAGTTTTCTTCAAACTCGGATCTGTAATTTTCTGTTTCCTTATGCGATTTCCATAGAAAATAGGAACAGTGAATAATTCCTGTAAGGATATAACTGATTGAAAATATCTCGACTGCTCCTTTCTGATGCAGTATATTCTTTATATCCCTGAACTCAGGAAAAAACAGAAGCAGAAACATAAAAATAATCTCTGCTGTGACTGGAAAAATGAGAAGTTTTCTGATTTCGGCAGACTGAACCGATTTGCCGAAAAGGCAGGCACGGAAATAAAAATATACTGCAGGACCGAACAAAAAGACAAAAGGCAGAAACAGCAGCGGGAGATAGGGACAAAGAACAGATTCAGTCAGAACCAGATATCTGCACAGAAAAGCCGCTGAATAAGCAGTCAGGATGAAACCTAAAATTCGGGAAGTCTGTTTCTGTTCTTTGCGATGGAATAAGGCCAATGAGAGAAAAACGGATATACTGAAACTGATGAGAGCAATATTTTCCGAAATACCCGTCATTTAATTCTTCTCAATTTATTTACAGTATTTGAGAGATTCAAATCAGTCTGCTTTCCATATTGTAAATGAAAGGATGCGGAAGTTCTGATGGAACTGTGTATCAGAGGCGAAAAATAATTTTTTGCAAAAATGCCTGCATTTACTCAGTCCCATAAGCGATGTCTACTTGAACATATTTCCGATTTCTTTTGCGTATTTGTCTGCGACTACGTTTCTCTTGATTTTCATTGTCTGAGTCAGTTCGTCATCGACAGTGAATTCTTTTCCAAGAATATAAAACGCCGTGACTTTTTCGAATGACTTGAATCCAAGTTCGTTGGAGTTGTATTTCTTGATCTCGTCCTTGAAAAGGGCATTGACCTCGGGAACCTTGTTCCATTCAACCATATCTGCACTTAATGTAACGTTCTTTTCTTTCAGTGCGGCTATGACTGCTTCCTTGTCAGGAAGAATCAGCGCTCCAAGTGTCTTCTGATCCTGACCGACTACAACACACTGCGCAACAAAAGCACTCTGTTTGATTGAGTCTTCAATCGGCAGGGGTTCCACGTTTTCTCCTCCCAGAAGAACAATCGTATCCTTTGCACGTCCTGCAAACTTAAGCTGTCCTCCTGCAGTCCAGATGAGAATATCTCCTGAATTCAGCCATCCGTCTTCAGTCAGAACCTGTTTTGTCTTTTCAGGCTCTTTGTAATATTCTTTCATGATATGAGGTCCTCTGTGAAATGCAACTCCCTTGACGTTGGGCTTTGTGACTGTGTTTCCCTGACTGTCCACTAGTTTGATTTCGACACCTTCAATTGGAGAGCCTACTGTACCTACAACTGTGCCCGGCATTTTTCTGCGTACACTGACCCCTACTGTTTCTGTCATTCCGTAGGTTTCAATGATCGGAACGCCGATAGAGTAGAACAGTCTGTCTATATACTCCGGAAGTGCTCCTGCTCCTGAGATGGCGAACTTGATTCTGTTTCCGAGCGCACCCTTTACTTTTTTCAGAATCGCCTGTGCCAGCAGATTTGGAATAAACAGAAGGATGCATCCGATAAGTGCACCTACTTTTTTTGCCGCCGCAGTGATAATCGAATCGGGTTCGAGCTGATACTTCAGTCCAAGAAGAATGTCCTTGAGCGTGCTGAATTCCAGTGCCGTCCAGTTGGCAAATTTGAAAAGAGTTTTGGCGACTGGGGAGGCTTTTGCAACACTTCCCATCATCTTGTTGTAGAAACTTTCCCATACTCTCGGAACCGAAAGCAGGAATGTAGGATTGACCGCCTGAAGGTCTTTTGCCAGTGTCGGCACCGAGGTGAATGCAACTGCACTTACTATCCGTATACATGCCATTTCGATGAGTCTTTCTGCAATATGCCAAGGCGGGAGAAATCCCATAGTCACACCTAATGGCGGAATAGCCATTCCTTTCAGTGAATAGTAGACTTCCCAGGTCAGACTTTTCTGAGTATGCACAACTCCTTTGGGAGCTCCTGTCGTTCCTGATGTATAAATGATTGTGGCCGTATCCGATTCACCCACTGCATCTGCAAGTTTATGATATTCTGCATCTCCATTTTTGAGAAGTGCCTCACCGCTTTTCATCAGATCTGAAAGAGTCATCGCCTTGACTGAGCCTGGGATTTTCAGAGAACTGAAGTCTTCAAAAAATACAATGTGTTTCAGATTTTTGAACTGTCCAAGGATGGATTCAATTTTTTTATACACTTTGACAGTTTCGAGAAAGATGATCTGACAGTCTGCATGCTGGAATATATATGTCAGATCTCCTTCTGTGGCGTCTGTTCCGCGAGGAACATCCACTCCTCCGATTGAGGTGATTCCCATACTCACCGGCATCCATCTGTGACCCACGTCTGCTATGAGACCTACATTGTCTCCCTTTTTCATTCCGAGAGAATTCAATGCCAGACTGATTTTTTTGATTTCAGTGAACATTTCCCCAAATGTTTTGGTCTTAAAATCACTCGAACTGGTTTCTCTGTACATTTGAGCTGCTGCATTTGGATGACTGTCTGCAGCTGACTTGATCAGCTGGTATAGGGTAAATTTCGAAGGCATTGAATCTAGATTAATCATATCGTCTCTCGTTAAATATTTAGAAAGTCATCTGCATTGAGAAAATTCTTTCTTTTGATAAAGAATTATTTTATTGATTTTTGTAAAGCAAAAACTCAAGACAGGTCATAAGGTGGATGATATATCTGCGGAAGCCGAGTTTATGGAAGGTTCAGCCCGCTTCCCTGTCAGTATATGTTTATTTGACCGATCCGGAATTTTCAAGGGACTTACGAATGGGAGACATTATAATTTTCCATACATTTCCCAGAACCTTTCGTTCGGTGTTCTGCTGTCTTTATTCCTGGAATACTCTGAACGCAGTCCGTAAACATAGTGCATATCCACTTCTCCCTTGTTTTTGGCACTGACTCGTCCTCTGTATTCGCATTCGAAAAAATCCTTCACGAGGTCATAAACTGAACCGCTGATATTGATTTTTCCGGGTGTTCCGCTTGACTCCATTCTGCTTGCAGTGTTCACTGTATCTCCCCATACATCATAAGCAAACTTACGTTCTCCGATTACGCCTGCGACGAGCGGCCCTGAATGAATTCCCAGTCTGAGTTCCCAGTAAGGAAACCCCTTTTCTTCTTTCAGTTTTTTCATAAGATTCATGAAATCCTGGATTTCCAGAGCGGCCAGACAGCAGTCAATCGCGTGTGTTCTGTTTCTTCTGGGAATTCCTCCCGCACACATATAACTGTCGCCGATGGTCTTTAGCTTTTCCAGATTGTATCGTTCACTGATTTTATCGAACTGTACGAAACAGGCATCCAGATCCTTGACGAGTTCCTGAGGAGACAGTTTCTCTGCAATCTGCGTGAATCCCTTAAAGTCTGTGAACATTACGCTGACGTTTTCAAACAGGACAGGTTCGGCAAAACCTTTTTCCTTCAGTTCATCGGCTACATCTTTCGGAAGAATGTTGAGAAGCAGGTTTTCCGATTTTTGTCTCTCAGTTTCATTGAGTTCATAAAGATGCGAATTGTTTACAGCAGCTGCCAGCTGTCCGCATAAGGCTTCTGCAAAACGGATTTCATCTCTTAAGATCTTCTTCAGACCGCCGATCTTATTGATATGCATCAGTCCGATTGTTTTATTCTGCACAAGGAGAGGGATCTGAAATATTCCTTTCATCTGCAGAATATTTTTCATATATAAATCCATTTCTGAAAAATCACTGTCCGGAATATCCTGAGCAGTGTCGGCGTAGAAAGTTTTTTTATTATGAATGGGGAAGTGAGTAAACCCGGAATCGGATGAAAGGGGGATTCTGAATCCAGTCAGAATATTATAATCTTCCTTAGATATTTCAGCGGTCAGGCATCGAGTCCAAAGTACACTGCTTTTTTCATCCACAAGCTGCAGCAGAAAAAAATCTGCCTGAAACCGCATCATCAGTTCTTCTGTTGCGTGACTGAAAATGACTTCCAGTACATTGCTTGAATTGACTGTTTTGGCAAATTCATTCAAAAATTCTGTTTCCTTCTGAGCTGCGAGTGCCTTTTCTCTTTCCTCCTGAACCTGCTTGAAGAGGCTGGAACCATGAATAATGCCGGCCAGCTGCTCCCCAAGAATGGACAGACGGGTAATGTCTTCTCTGTTGAGTTCCATCTTTTCTGCAGAATTAGATAAATCTAATATTCCAATCGGCTGCCCGTTCAGTATCAGGGGTATCATTAAAAAAGATTGATTTCTGCATTTTTCGATAATAAACAGCTCTTCTTCAGCCGCATCATTCATGATTCTTTTTTTATGAACATTCGGGATAAAGAAAGGCTTGTTTGAACTGAATACATATTTATGAGCACCCTTTTCTGCAAAGATCGGAATTCTGATATTTAAAACAATCTGTCTGTCATCCTCACTTAAAAAATCCGGAAAGGCCGCATCGAGCAGTTCGAGATGTGTTTTTTCAGAATTTACAATATACAGCGCATACTGCTGAATTCCGAAAAAATTCCTTACATATCCGTGAACTTTCTGCATAAGAAGTTTTAAATCCAATTCTTCATTCAGACTTTTAATCAGGAGATTCAGTTCTTCCGTTCTCTGCCTCGCAATTTCCAGATCTTTTGTCCGTTCTTCAATTTTATTTTCCAGAGTTTCTGTAAATTTCTCCACTTGATTGAATGCCTGTGATGACCTCATAGAAAGAAAAAATGCCTGCGAAAAGACAAAGACCAGAAAACCGTAAGGGCCATAGTATCCTGTATAAAGAATGTCTCTGCTGTTCAGGATGTCGTTGGTGATAATGACTGCAAAAATGAAAAATCCGCTCAGGAAAGAAAGTGAACCGGGTCTTTTGCGGAAGACGGCAAATACCATTGCATAAATGGATACAGCTATTGTGAACAGCATTATAATCTCCATTGTCCGCACGATACGTGTGTAATAAAAAGTGGGTAAAAAAAGCAGACAAATGGAAAGAATTCCTGAACTTATAATGACTGCCGGTTTTGTCCAGTTCGGCACTTCATCCGGAAAAATGGAACTTAGAAATAAAAGAAAAATCGGAGTGCCCAAAAAGAAAGTCAGAAATGCAATTTGAAGAGCGAGCGACCAAGGGAGGCTGGAATACAGATATTCTTCCACAGAAAAAAACGGTCTGACGGCCATCAGCAGAGAAAAGAGTCCGAAATATAGAGGAGACTTATCTTTTCTGCGCAGAACAAAAAGTCCCAGATGATAAACGCCCATCAGCAGAAGAGAGCCGAACAGAAAAAAGTCCAGAAAAAGATTCTTCTCCCTTTCCTTCTGCAGTTCCCGGAGATTCCCCATTTTGACAGTATACCAGATTCCTCCTTTGGCATATTTGAAGTTGGAAGCCTGAAACAGGATTTCCGTCTCCAGCCCGTCCGCCGGTATGGAAACTACCTGAGGCAGTTCATCGGGAACGGCTTCTTCTTCCGTTTTTCCTATTCTGCCGACTTCTGTAATCAGTTTACCATTTACAAAAAGTTTATAAGATGTGCTGATGGAGAGAAGTTTTAACCCTAGAGTTTTCTCTTGCAGAGTGTGATTTCCGGTCTGATTCTTTGGACTGTCTAAGAGCACCCGAAGTCTATAAGTTGCATAACCTTTTCCTCCGACAGGTTTTCCTTCAATCTCGAAATCATTCCAGTTGCCTGGAACGGTGATGTATGCAGGAGAGGAGCCAGTATTTACCTTCTGTTTTATTCCGTCACTCGGGGGGACAAACTCTTTCCAATAGAATTCCCACTCACCGTCCAGATTCACACTGGAGGATAAAGGATATCCGAGAGAAAACCCGCGCCCGTCCTTCCACCCGCGTAAATCCAATATCCCCTTTTCTGCTTTTGGAGGTTCAGGCTGTTTTTCTCTCAGGCAGGAAGAAAGAGTCAGCACAAGGATAGGCAGAAAAATCTTGCAGAATTGCATTTATTGTAAAACTATATTATATTTACAATTACAGCAAGAAACTTTTACGATAAAGTCAGGAAAAAAATTGCTGAATGAATTTATGTGCCTGTCTTTTATGCATTTCCTGGAACCTTCCGGTCAAGAATTATTTTATCGGTTTTTGTAACAGAAAACTGAGGCAGGCTTGCGTAATGTGTGTAAATACAATTATATAATATTCTGACCTTTTCAGGATGAGAGACTGAAAAAGTCGTTCTGACAAATAAATCTAAAAACGGAAAAAGTTTTTTATATGTATTGACATCCAGGGGACTGGTTATCTAAGTTGTCCGAGCACTTTACTGTAAAATTTAGAGCAAAACTCTCTGAATGCTCCGGTAAACAACTCGTCCGGTCTGAATAGACTTGCTTTTCCTTCAGGTACACGCTCGAAAGCGGTTATAATGACTCCAAAACAGTCATATCATGAAACCTGCAATATGGAAAAAAATGATAAAAATCAAATCTATATCGATTATTCTTAACCTTGTTCAAGTTACTGAAAGACGGTGAAAACTTGATGGAAACGCCGCTGAAAATTGACTGAGGTGATAATGAAAACTGAGTTTAGAAGGAATGGGACTGTAGAAAAGTATAAAAATTGAGCTTTTACGCAGCCCAGAAGGGATGTATGAATTATCAGGATAAAAGCAGACAGATCTTTGGTTGATTTTTGCATAGAAATTCCTTTCGCTGAATGATGGTCTGAACTGAGCCGTCGTGCGAAAATAAGGGCGCGAAAACTTTTTCGAGCGGACGATCTTCAATGAGTCGTTCATTGCAGATCTCGTAAGACTTTGACAGCGAACTTTCAGAAAGTTATCCTTTTATATCGTATGCAGAAGCATCTGTCGGCAGATCGATAAAGAATGTCGTTCCTTCTCCCTGTTTTGTTTAATAGGTCAGGCTTCCATTGTGCGTTTTCACAATCCATCTGCACATAAACAGTCCAAGCCCTGTGCCTTTTGACTTGCCCTCTGTCGTAAATGCCTGAAATATTCTGGACTGCACTGCCTCAGGTATACCTGGTCCGTTATCGATGAGCGAAATCCGAATGACTCCGCTTCTTTCAGAAGGAGTGTCTTCAGAGACTGAATCTTCTGAGGCAGGCCCCGGAATGAAGACGCTCTGAATTGTAAAACAATATTCTTTCTCAATTCAGTCAAATTAAAGCGGCTGGCAGGAAAAAATGCGAATATTTTAAGAATATAAACACGACTATATAAAAAATAATGAAAAGTAGTATCGTCTGATTGCGTCTTAACCCCACCTATATACGAAGTACATTATGTGAATATGTAAATATTCTTTTATATATTAATATAATTTATAATTGAAAAAATCAGACCCAGGAATTTTCATCGGACTGCTGACTGCGAAAGGGATCGAGGCAGTGACGTCCGTTTTTTTGCGAATGCAAAAAATGGACGGTGCCGAGAGCCCGGTCGCCGTTTCGTGACTCTGGCTTTCGGACAGCTTTTGCGATTCGCCCAAATTATATCAGATTGGATAGAATGATATATAATGTCAGAACTCACATCGGACCCGCTGGTCACGACTAGAATCTGGGATACGCAGACTATCCTGAAAGAATGTTCAAACTGAAAAAAGAAAAGAAAATCCTGAGTGACTATCTTAAATTTCAGGATGCAAAAAAGAAGAAATAATTCATTCTGCAGCCGGAAGCTTTCTGCAGACGTTCATATACTCCTCAATCATCCCCCCCATAATTTGTTCTGTGGGAACTACTTCGTGGATGTCAGATACACCGTGACCGGCTGACCAGATATCTTTCCATTGTCTTTTTTCATCTGACAGACTTACTCCTGACTTGTGCTTTTGGACTTTTTCAATGCTTTTTTTCAGCCAGTTGGAAGGAATTCCGCTGATTTCGGAAGTATACACAATTTCTTCCGGAATGGAATCAATGAGCATCTGCTTATATTCTTCTGATACGGATGCTTCCGTGGATGCGATAAGTCTAGTTCCAATATACACTGCATCCGCTCCAAGTGCAAATGCGGCCGCCATCTGTTTTCCTGTGCTGATTGCCCCTGCAGCTATGATTGGCAGAGCGGTTTCTTCTTTGATATAAGGAATCAGGCTGAAAGGACTGATGTTTCCTGCGTGTCCGCCTGCTCCCTGGGCAACAACTATAATTGCATCTGCACCGGATTTTGCGACAATCCTTGCATGTTTCAACGTGGTTACATCGCAGAAAATTTTTGCTCCCGCTGATTTCGCTTCCTGCACGATGCTTCTTGGAGTACCAAGGCTTGTAATCAAAAGTTCAACTTTGAATTCCATGCAGAGTTCAGACTGTTCCGGCCATTTAGGATTGTGCATTTTATGCATAATCAGATTTACTCCGATCGGTTTGTCTGTCAGAGCCCTTACCTCGGAAAGTCCTGCCCGCAAGTCTTCTTTTGTTCTGTAGTTCAATGCCGGAAAACATCCGATTCCGCCAGCATTCGATACGGCAGATACGAGTCTGGGATAAGAAACCAGAAACATAGGTGCACCTATTATCGGCAGCTCTATATTCAGCATTTCCGTGATCGGTGTCCGTATTC
>JBPOJG010000490.1:0-6059 GCA_052033835.1 Spirochaetota bacterium | reverse complement strand
AATTTCACAGCCAGTTTTTCAGGAATTCCCGATGTGACGATAGGCGCTCCTCCGTACCCGGCAAAAACAGTATCTTCAAATTCAAAACTTTTTCTGTGAATGTCCATTTTGGAAAGATCAGTGTACTGCAGATCAATATCGTAATTTCCCGGAAGAATCACGCATCTCGACCTAGCATATTTTTCAATCAGTGCATTGATCAGTCTGTATTTTTCTTTCATTGTCTTTGCAGCAAGATTGAAAAAATGCCTGTATGCAGAACATTTCTGCTGAATGCTCTCAGAATATTTATCAGGAAACCGAATCACCTTTGTCGCAAAATCGTAAGGAGTCATATCATCTCCTCCTGCCTTTGCAAGCTGGTTCAGTTCTTCCTGATAAGTGCAGAAATCAATAATCCTGTTGTCACTGAAAAAAGCCTTGTATATGATGTCTCCGCTCAGTATGTAAAGATCAGCCGAGGTCAGCTGAAAAATTTTCTTCAGTTCAGAAAGACCGTCATGGATATCCGTAAGATAAATCAGTTTGATCAATATCGCCTTCTGTCCGGAATGATTTTTTCGGATCCGTCGCCTGATACAGTATGCACTGAAATCACTCTCGCACCGAACACATCTACAAGAGATTTCAATACGACATTCGATTTTACAAAAAATTTCAGTTTATTGGGTTCAAGTTCCACTTTGTGAATCTTCACTGCATTCTGATTCAGATTCGCCTTTTCGAGAAAATAATTCAGATTAAATTTAATTTCATTCTTGAGTCTCGTCATTGCAAGAAGTGCAGGATAAAGACTGACAATCTCCCTCATAATATAAACCTTATGATAAGGAAAAAGTCTTGAGATGAGTTTTACTATATCAAATTTCTTCTTTTCCTTATTTTTCAGACTGAAATCCACAAGCCTGAAACGCACATTGTTCGACTTCACCCAAATGGGCACAAACTCTGCATTGAAAATCACTTCATGGAGATTTAAAAAACCGGCAAAAGGATAATCACCGATATGATATTCTCCTTTTACAAAAAGACTTCCATCGAGAGCAAAAATATCCAGATCCAGAAGGTTTTCAGATTCCTCGAGTACCTCCAGCTGCACAAGCTCGTTTACATACCGCATATCAATGTCTACACGGTAATTGTCCTTGGAATCTTCCACAGCACCGATGAGAACCTGAAACGGGTTAAGCTCCCGCACAATATCATCCATAATTTCAAAAGGATTTAAAGTGAATCTGAATTTGTTTCTGGCCATATTCTGATTATCTTTCTCTGTCCTTGTCTGTCAGTGCTTTCAGAAAAACTGCAATCTTCTGAACCTCTCTGTCGGACAGTCTTTTGTTCAGCTGCAAAAATGCCATTTCAGAAATTGCATCTTCCAGATCAGCAATGCTTCCGTCATGAAAATAACTTCCAGTCAGTGCAATATTTCTGAGTGCAGGAACCCGAAATATCATCTTGTCCTGTTCCTCATTTGTAACAGTAAATCTTCCCAGATCAGAAATATTTTTGTACGGGTTTTTCTCTCCCATCTTTCTGAAGCCGCCGCCTAAAAGGTAAGTGTTATGACAGTCAGAACATCCTACAGAAATGAATGTCTCCATTCCTGAAATTTCTTCATAAGTGAGTGCCTTATGATTGCCCTTCACAAAATCATCAAATCTGTCTTTTGTTTTCAATGTATGAAGATAGGCAGAAAGAGAAAGTGCTATATATTCCAAATTCAGTTTAGTATTGGATGGAAGAGCCTTTGCAACCAGATCCATATATTCAGGGGAGAGCCTCGACTCAAGAGATGCAGGACCTATTCCCATTTCTTCCTGAATATGAGAAAGAATCTGTTTCTGCAGTTCTTTGTATTTTCCATCCCAGTAAAAACTGGTATAATATCCCGCATTGAGTACTGTAGGGACATTTCTCTTTTTTAATCCTGCTGTTTTTTCTGAACTTGTCCCCCCCTTCCTGTCTGTGACTGTATGGCAGGAATTGCAGGAAATATTTCCTTTTTCGGACAGCCTTTTTTCAATAAAGAGCTTTTTACCCAGATCTTCCAAAGCAGGTGAATCCTCTTCCATTCCAGGCATAGAATCAGGCAGAACTCCGAAGAGAGTCAGTGCTTTTTCCTGCAGATTTTTCTGAACTGAAGTAGGCCCGCACTGCAGCAGAAAAAATGTCAATAGAATTCCGGCGAATTTTCCCATTTGTTTTAAAACCCTCTGAATGTATCTAAGTATAATTTCTGTTCTTTGTTTTGCAAGGGTAAAAAATCTTCTGGTCGTACTGTTTTGGAAAAATCTTCCTCTGCATATTCTTTAGTGATCTGAGACAGCGAAGATTTTGGAGAAAGAGAAAGAACTGAGTCTCTCCAGACTTCCCAAAACAGAAAATCCTTTTTCTGATTTCTGTCTGCTTTTGACACGAGACTCAGGAGCTTTGCATACTCACCCGTTTCATAAAGGCTTTTCATATAGGAATTTGCCGATTCTCCGAGTCCCAGATCAGCCTTGATCAGAATATCCCCGAAAGATACGGACTCAGCCCATTTTTCCTCCAGAGCAGAAAGCTGTACTGCAAGCCTGAGACCTGCTTTATGAAATGAATAAATGGAAAGAATTCTTTCAATGAATATCCTTGCTGCCGAATAGTCTCCCTGAATCAGGCTGAATTTTGCCAGCTCTTCAAGAGCCTCCAGTTCCCATTCCGGAAACCCCTTCAGAACATCAAACATCAGTATGCCTTCTTCATTTCTTTCAGGATCACTGAAAATTTTTCGAAGACTGAGCATCGCATCCTTTGTTCTGTTTTCCCGGAAATATTCATTCAGTTCCTTTTTGGCCTCATCAAATCTGTCGAGCAGGTACAGAAGTCTGACAGTATTGGAAATGGCTATTTCCTTTCGTATACCGGAATCTTTTCTCTGCCATACCGAAAGAGCATCCTCCGCAAATCGGTTTCTTGCAAGAAATATTGCCTTTCTGTTCAGTTCATCAGGACTGTTTTCATTCAGATTTTTGGAAGATGGATCGGAATCGGGAACTGAGTATACAGGACTGTCCGCGTTCAGTGAACTGATAAAAAATCTGTCACTTCTTACAGAATATTCTTTGTCATCACCGAGAACAGGCCTGAATCCAAGTGCTCTGCAGCTGAAAAAAACAGTAAACTAAGTAAGATGATGGAATATCTTTTTTTCATCCTGAAGTTCTCTGGCATATACATAATATTTTGCAGCTATTTTGAATTTTCCGAGAAACAGAGCCAGCATCGAAATTTTCATGCTCTGATCAGGATCGGGAGAAATATTTTCCCTGAGAATATCCTTCAAATCGGAAATTCTTTTCTTTAGCTCCACCTCTGCTCTGTTCCTTCTCGAAGAATCGGATTTGTATTTCTCTGCCTGTTTCTGAAGATTCGGATCTGAGGAAAAAATATCTTCCAGATATTCCTTTGATACATTGTATTT
Source organism: Spirochaetota bacterium (assembly GCA_052033835.1). Taxonomy (GTDB): domain Bacteria; phylum Spirochaetota; class Leptospiria; order Leptospirales; family Leptospiraceae; genus DAORDI01. Next base: position 2,596 of record JBPOJG010000490.1, on the reverse strand, counting down.
TCCCATTCTGCACAGAATCTCAAACTGAATCAGTTTTGTTTTCGAAAGACCGAACTTCTCCTCCATTTTTTCTGTGATGTAAAATGCATCTCTGTATCTGAAGTTTTTCAGATAGATTTGAATCAGTCCATCTGCAGCTTCCGTATTGTCTCCATCAATGATCAGAACGTTTCTGAGATAAATTTCCCTTTTATAGTCATTTCCCGCCTGACCGTAAAGTTTTGCGAGGAGCAGATGAGAATTCAGATATCTGGGATTCATTTCCAGGGATTTGCGGAGAGACATTAAGGCTTTCGGGATCTGATTGCATCTGGCAAAACATTCCCCAAGTCTGTAATAGACAACATCAGTGGGATAAATCTGAGCAGCCTTTCTGTATGCTTCGAGTGCCTGCTTCCAGTCTCCCATTTTATGATACAAACCGGCAATGCTCTGCAGATATTTTACCGAAGAGGGGTTCTTTGAAAGTGCAATCTGATATTTTTCTGCGGCAAGATAGTATTCCCCTTTCTTTTCAAGCTCTCTGCCTTCTTCAAATGAGGAATCCATGCCTGAATAATTGTAAAAAAAGCCCTTTGCAGGTAAAGGATAAAAATGGAAAAATTTAGCTCCAGGTTTAAAACATACCGAAAATAGTAATGAGAATAGAAAAGGCAGGTTTATTACTGATGAAGTTTATTCTATCCATATTTCTGGCATTTACTGTTGCCTGTGCAAGTACGGGCAAGGCAGGCGCAGAAGCAAAGACTGAGGCTCCTAAAAAGGATGAAGAAAAAATCTCGAGGCCCGCTGCAGAGAATTCTGTTCCGACAGCAGCCAAAACAGTCCGTGCAGATGAACCGAAAGAAGCAGATAAAAAATTTGATGAGGTAGGCTATTCGTCCTGGTACGGAGAACAGTTTCAGAACAAGCCGACAGCAAGCGGAGAACCGTTTGACAGATTTAAGCTGACAGGAGCGCACAGAACTCTTCCTTTCGGATCTGAAGTAAAAATCCAGAATTTAGAAAACAACAAAGAAACAGTTGTCAGAATCAATGACAGAGGGCCTTTCAACAAAGCCAGAATCATTGATATTTCAGAAAAAGCAGCAGAAGCTCTGGAGTTTAAAGATTCAGGAATTGCAAGGGTCGGCATTTCCGTAGTCAAGAAAACGGATAAAAAGCCTGTCAAGGAAAAAGACGATTTCAGTTTTGACGAAGAAGATGATGATGACGACGACGATCTTGACGATGATGATGTTCCGTCTGCTCCCAAAAAGGATACAAAACCTGCGCCCAATACAGTGAAGCCTGTTCCTGAAAAGACTGTCCCTGAAAAGAAACCTGTGACAAATCCTGTCAAGCCTGTTCCTGCAAAAGAAACAAAAACAGTTTCCGCAGAAGGCGAGCAGCCGAAAGGACTCACAGTTCAGATCGGAGTCTTCAAAGAGAAGATGAGAGCAGAAAATTTCAAGAGTCAGATCAAGGCATCGTTTACTGAACCGGTATTTATGTTCAACAGAAACGGAACATATGTGGTTCAAATTGGAGATTTCAGTTCAAGAACTGATGCAATGAACTTGAAAGACAAGCTCAAGACAAAAGGAATATTCGGATTTATTCCGCCAAAATAAGGATATACATCCGAATTTCTGATGGAAAGTAAACTTGTCTTTATCTCATCAGGGATTTGCACCTAACGTTTGAGAAGGGGCCTTATGCCCCTTGCACCGAAAAAAACAGATTTCAAACAGCCCAAAGGCAGTGCAGTCGAATCAAGCCTGCGGGTTGAGGAAATCCCAGTAATTATTTATATATAAGAAAGGATATTCTGACATTATGAGCAGACTGACAGCAAAAAGAGAATTTTTATCAGGCAGATCTATGGGAGGCGATGAGGCTTTTTTTCTGATCGCAGGTCCATGCGTGATGGAAGACAGAGATCTTCTGGACAGGGTTGCCGGAGAAATGAAATCTGTCTGCGAAGAACTCGGCATTTTCTATATATTCAAAAGCAGTTTTGACAAGGCCAACAGATCCTCGATAAATTCTTACAGAGGACCTGGACTCACTGAAGGCATAAAACATCTGGAATTCATTAAGAAAAAATACAATGTACCCGTACTCACCGATGTACATGAAACGGCTCATATCGCACCGCTCAAGGATATCATAGATATATATCAGATTCCTGCATTTTTATGCAGACAGACTGATCTAATCGAAGCGGCAGCAAGAACAGGCAAATGGGTCAATGTAAAAAAGGGACAGTTTCTTGCACCTGCAGACTGCAGACATATTGCAGGCAAGGTAAAAGAATGCGGTTCAGACAAAGTAATCATCACCGAAAGAGGAACAAGTTTCGGATACAATAATCTTGTATTTGATCTGCGTTCCATTCCCATCCTCCACAGTATGGATATTCCGGTGATTTTTGACGGAACACATTCTGCCCAGCTCCCCGGAGGTGCCGGCAATATTACAGGCGGCCAGAGAGAATTTATTCCGGATATGATGAGAGGTGCTGTTTCTGCTGGAATTGAAGGACTGTTTATGGAAGTACACCCGGATCCTCCAAGTGCAAAATCGGACTCTACTACACAGTATTATCTGAGTG
>JBPOJG010000227.1:0-13209 GCA_052033835.1 Spirochaetota bacterium | reverse complement strand
AGAACAGCGCAATGATTCTCGAAAAAATCATCATAAAAGTCTGGAAATTGTATACAAAGATTTCTAACACGGCTGGTCTTGCTGGACACTGTATTATTCAGAAATTAATTCGGTCAACTTATTTTTTTAACATATGCTTTCAATACTAAGGAAAGTCAGTGACTTGAATAAAAAAACCTTAAGCTATTTATCTTTGCTGTCCTTAAAAGCTACCCAAATTGAAAACAAAAAGGTTGCTATTGCAAGAATGTGCATAAAAGGGTCGATAAAGAATTTGTACGGCTCATAAGTCAGAACCAGTGCAATGGCAGACGCGACCAACAAAGATCCAAGTAAAGCAAGAAGAGGATCTCTGGTCATTTATTTTTCAGGAGCTCCTGCAAATCTTTTTTAATACCTCTTCGGATCATTCCAGAAAGACCGACCGTTATGAGAAATAAACCGCATGCAATAACGACTATTGTAGAAATGATAAATGAGACACTCATACTCTTATTTTGCTGCAGACCTCCAAAAAAGCAAGTTAATTTTGCATTTTTCAAAAACACACACTGAATCCTGACAAAACCTAAATCTTCTCGATCATCATGAAAATGTCGCGGGTGTAGTCTGTAAGGACTTTTATTATCCAGCCGGAAAAGACTACGATCACTACAAAGATAGCAATGAGTTTTGGAACAAATGCAATTGTAGGTTCCTGGATGGATGTCGTTGTCTGCAGAACACCGATCACAAATCCCACAATGAGGGCTGTGATCAGAATCGGAGAGGAGATTTTCAGAGTCACAACAATCGCGTCCCTGAGAAGTGTGATCGCATCGAGTTCTGTCATTTGTAACTCCTCACAAGTTCATACACTAGAAGATTCCATCCGTCCACAAGCACAAACAGAATCAGCTTGAACGGAAGACTGATCATGACAGGCGGAAGCATCATCAGACCCATCGAAAGAAGGGTGGATGCCACTACAATATCAATGATGATAAACGGGATAAAAAGATAGATTCCGATGATGAATGCTTTTTTCAGTTCAGAAAGCATAAATGCAGGAATCAGGACATACGAGGGAACATCATCGTAACTCGATACATTTTCGACTTTGCCCAGCTTGAGAAAGAGAGCAACGTCTTTTGTGCCTTCCTTTCCGATCTGTCGGATCATAAATCCTCGCATAGGAACCATCGCCTTGTCAAAAAATTCATTTGTCTCTATTTTTCCGTCAGTATACGGAGTCAACGCCTGTTCATTCACTTTCTTCAGAGTCGGCGCCATGATAAAAAACGTCATAAAAAGTGCGAGTCCCATCATCACCTGGTTCGGCGGAAGGTTCTGGATGGCAAGAGCCCTTCTCACAAAATCCATCACAATGACTATTTTTGTGAAAGAAGTCATGGACATGATGATGGCAGGCGCAAGGGAGAGAATTGTGACCAAAAACAGTATCATCAGAGAAAGACTGGTTTCTCTGGGTGTTTTTGCCTCGTTTACATTAAAATTCAGGCTCGGAATGGGAATTCTCGGCTCTTTTCGTTCCTGAGCTTCGAGATTCATATTTCCTGCAAACTGCAGAAGGAGCAGAAAAACTGCCAATTTTCCTATCAATGTTTTTCTGAATAAACTAATCATCATCCCCCGCAAACCCTTGTTATTGGCTTTTTTGCCATGACAGGTTTTTTTTTCAACTAATTAGTTTTGATTTGGGATTGCAGGCGGCAGGCAAAATTGTTCTCGTGTTTGCCAATTGAGATGCATAAAACAGAAAGTGTAAAGGAGTCTTTATGAATGATAAAAGCAGAACTCTCAGGGTCGGGATTATCGGGGCAGGCCCTTCAGGACTGACGCTCGCACTGGCTCTGTCCAGACATGAAAACATTCATGTCACTGTTTTTGAAAAATCCCCGGATCACAGAGAAGCGCCTTCCTACAATCCTCTTCGCTCCTATACAATTGACATCACTGGACACGGCGCAAGGGCTGTAAAGTATCTGAATATGACGGAACGTTTCAGCAGGGATCTGATAAAATTTAAGGGGCTGCGTCTTCCCATTGTGCGGCCCATGGTGGAAGAGACCTATCATGGCGAGGGCTGGACTGGGTCGAGGGGTGATATTGCCAAAGCACTGCTGGAAGAAATACTGGAGCAGAATGTTTCCCGCAATAATACTGTCATTCGTTTCAATACTGAGGTAAAGGTTCTGGATGCAGTAAACGGTATAATTTCTTATAATAATTTTAATAATAAAGAATCTTTTGATCTGGTTGTGGGCTGCGACGGTGCATGCTCGGGAGTGCGAAACCTACTCAAAGACTCAAATCCGAATTTCCAGGTTGAGAATCTGGACAATGAGAATTATGCAATGATGCTGCCGTTTGACAGAAACACAGAGGAGCTTGATCCCCGCTATCTATATATATTCGGGCTTCCCCCTTACCTTGCCGTTGCAGGAGCAGTCAACGGAAAAAACGGCCCTTCCGATCCTTTATGGTTCTGTCAGATCGGATTTTCCGGTTCCAGGAAATTCCTTTCTTTTGAAGAAGCAGAATCATTTCTCAAAAAAAATTATCCAGGCATGAAAAACAACGCAGTTCTTCATTATGCGAGCAGAAAGGCAGTGGAAGATTTTTCGAAACAGGAAAATATTTCCACGGGCAAAGCCAAAAGATGTTCTTCATTTCATTACGGAAAAACAGTTCTTCTCGGTGATGCAGCGTCTCCGTTCCCTCCTGTCGGACAAGGTGTCAATGCTGCTATGGAAATGGCTGTCGTTTTTGATCAGTGCCTCGAAGAAGCGCTTGCATCCCATTCATTGGATGCAGAAAAAGCAGTGTCTGCAGCGGCAGAACTGTTTACCCGAAAATGGAGACCGGAGGCAGATGCAATCAGCAGGATCAGTTTTCACGAGCTGGATCTGAGAAGGTTCCGGCCAGCCTGGTTTGGAAAAGTCAAAACCGTCGGACTTGTAATTCTCCATAAACTTTTCGGAAGAGATCCTATGACAAATGCAAAAAGAGAGGATATGAGTTATTCAGAAGCGCTTCTGCGTCAGAAAAAAACGGATTTGGCTCTACTGCTGTTTTTTGCTTTCGCTCTCTGCACTGCAGCCTTTTTCTTCATTTTTTAATTGACCGAAGCAGTGCGAACCAGAGAATACGAATTATGAAATTCAAAGCAATATTTTACCTTATTGTATGTGTCCCATTATTTGCCAACTGCCTGACAGCGGCTCTGTATTCACAGAAAGATATAGGATCGCACTATCTCAGCATCAGCCAGGAATATTCTCCGACTTTCGGTTATTCTGTTCAGACAAAAAAAGACAGCAGAACAAAGATTCTTCAGTTTGACAAGGTACTGAACGGAGATGAAAGAATACTGAACGTCGAACTTCTCGATAATTCTAAACTGAAAGCATGGGAGACCAGTGAAACCCTTCCAAAGGAAAGCAATGAATTTCTGTACGCTGAATATAAGCTGACCAGTGTTCCGATCGTGCAGACTCCTGAAGAATCCGGAATGAACGTTTATCAGGATTCCACTGTACCCGGAGCAAGGGAGATCAAAAAAGGCGACACTCTCAAAATCAATCTGAATAAAAATAATCAGGATAAAATGCAGAAAGATACTCTGGAAATTTATTATCTGGAAAAACTGCTCCCGGGTTCTGAAGAAAATATTTCTGTAAATAAATATATCTTCAAGAAGATCGGGAAATCCGATTCCTACAGACTCGAAGAAATGCAGGAATACAAGGGAGAAGCGAAACTGAAACGAGTGCAGAGATCTTATCTGTCTTACGCAGGACTGCAGACTCTCCGTTATGTTCTTTTCCCATTCGCCATTGTTCTCGACATTGTTTCATCTCCCTATCAGATCTACTGGTATTTTACAAAGTAACTTACCTTACGAACTTCGTGCGTAGGTGAGCTAAGGACGCAGTGAGCCTAGATTCGGCAGGCTCACTGCAAGTGTCTCGGCTGAATGAACTCTTCTTTTCTATATTTTTTTTCTGATCTATCCGCAAAGGAACTGGACAGAACACTCAAGTTCCTTCCGAAAAAGTCCAAGTCCAGAATCCTGGAAAATATTAAAACTTATGCAGTGAATGATACTGTCCGGGAAGTATTCAAGGGAATATTTATTTATATTACCCGCAACAGTCTGAAGCCGCTCGAAAATAATCCTCTGAGGATCAAAAGGATCAATGATGAGGCTGTTGAATTTCTGACCTTTTACATTGTTCAGAAGGCGGATGATCCGGAAAGTCTGCACCAAGTTCCAATAAAAAACTTGCAGTAAAGCCTATTCTGAATCTAATTGGACGGGATTGCTGCCGGCCGAAGGAACTCCTCCGGTCAGGCTGATTAAAATTATTGCAAGGAAGGCTTATGGCAGATAAGGCTATACTCAAAATTGACGGCAAAGAATACGAATTGCCGGTCGTAATCGGATCTGAAGGCGAAAAAGCCATAGATATCACAAAACTCAGGGCATTATCCGGGTACATTACATTGGACAGCGGGTACCTGAATACAGGTGCCTGCACAAGTTCGATTACTTTCCTGGATGGAGAACTGGGCATTTTGCGTTACAGAGGGATTCCAATTGAGCAGCTTGCGGAAAAATCTTCTTTTGTGGAAGTGGCCTATCTGCTGATTTACGGAAAACTTCCATCAGAGACTGAACTCAGAGAATGGAGTCTGCTTCTGACCCGCCATACGATGATTCATGAGGACCTGAAACGTCTTTTCAACGGGTTCCCTAAAGACGGGCATCCAATGGCAATTCTTTCCTGTCTGATTGCTTCTCTGTCTACTTACTATCAAGATTCCTATGATCCGGAAAATCCTACTCACAGAGAAATTTCCATCGTGCGTCTGATTGCTAAGTTCCCTACTCTGGCTGCTTTTGCTTTCAAAAAGTCCATCGGTCAGCCTGCTGTTCATCCGGACAATACTCTTGACTACTGCGGAAACTTCCTGAATATGATGTTCGCCGTTCCTGCTGAAAAGTATGTTGTGGATCCGGAAGTCGTAAAAGCTCTGAATCTGCTTCTCATACTTCACGCAGACCATGAACAGAACTGTTCGACTTCCACTGTCAGACTTGTCGGTTCGAGTCTTGCAAATATCTATGCTGCGATTTCTTCGGGCATCTGCGCTCTCTGGGGTCCGCGTCACGGCGGTGCAAACCAGGAAGTTCTGGAAATGCTCGAAGGAATTCACAAGAGCGGAATGAAAGTCAGTGAAGTTGTAACAAAAGCAAAGGACAAAAACTCCACTTTCCGTCTCTCCGGTTTCGGCCACAGGGTATACAAAAACTTTGATCCTAGGGCAAAAATCATTAAAAAAGCATGCGATGCAGTTCTGAACAAACTCGGAATACATGACCCTCTTCTTGAGATCGCAAAGGAACTCGAAGAAGCAGCTCTCAAGGATCAGTATTTCGTAGACAGAAAACTGTATCCGAACGTGGACTTCTACAGCGGCATCATCTATCGTGCGCTTGGAATTCCTACAAACATGTTCACTGTAATGTTCGGAATGGGACGTCTCCCAGGATGGATTGCTCAGTGGAAGGAAATGATTGAATCTCCTGATATGAAAATCGGAAGACCCCGCCAGATCTATGTAGGACCTACAGTCACAAACTATGATGATGTAAAGAAGAAATAATTACATCATATCACCCACCGGCAGGTCAATGATCTGTCGGGCGGGCAATTCTTTCAGAAAATACGAACATCTAAAACATAATGCAAAAATAATGGCATCAGATCAGGATTTTATGGATTTCGTCACCGACCAGATAAGAAATGCAGGAAACATTTCCTGCAGAAAAATGTTCGGGGAATATGCTGTTTATTCCGGAAACAAAGTAGTTGCTCTGATCTGTGATAATCGACTGTTCGTCAAAGCTACAAAAACAGGGAAAGAATTTATCGGAGATTTCAAGGAAGCACCTGCATATCCGGGAGCAAAAATGAGTCTTCTAATTGAGGATCAGATTGATGGTCGGGAATGGATCACTGAACTGATAAGGATAACGGAAAAGGAACTACTGCAAGTCTCTAGAAATTCATCGCCTCCGAATGCTCGATGAAAATTTCATTCGTGAGCTTCTGAAATCCTGCGGATTCTCCGCTGTCAGACTGGAAAAATATGCAGACGAGCCTGTTCTCCCTGGAAGAATTGCATTCGAATGCCGAAAAATTTCCTGAGGAGATCTTTGAAAAATGCCTAATATAGAATATAATATAATTACACCTGACGACATTGAGAACATTCAGTTGATTTCTGACTGGTATCTGAAAGAGTGGAATATTCCTGCTGAGACATCCGCAGAAAAGATAAAGAATCTCAGCAAAGAGAATAATGAATTTCAAGTCTTAATGAAATTGAACGGCCAGGCTGTCGGCACTGCCGGTCTGTACACTCATGTCGGTCTGCTGGACAGAGAGCCCAGATTCAAAGTCTATAAAAACTGGCTGGCACTGGTTTACACGATGCCGGAAATCAGAGGACAGGGACTTGGGGCAAATCTCTGCAATCGTATTCAGGAGCGAGCGAAAAATCTTGGACTGAAGGAAATCTATCTGTTCACTCACACTGCCGAGAACCTGTACAGAAGACTCGACTGGGAGGTGATTGAACGTCTCTCGCAGGGAGAGAAAAACATCGCTGTAATGAAACTCAGCCTGGAGCCAATGCTGTCAAATTAAAGTGTAACTACTCAGCCTAGCGGCAGCAGCTTCAATACTTTGCGTCGCAGTTACAAATATCCGTTTTTCAAGAATTTGCTTTTAAAAAAGCAAGAAAAGGTTGGTCGTCCCTATCGGGAAGATTAGCCGCTTCCACGTTGGCGAGGGGTTTGCAACCCCCGCTAGCTGTGAAGCTGCCGCACAATTGGAAACCGCTAAGACCCCGATTTTTGTGCTCTCCTCTATAAATTCCTTTACAATCTGTTTTTCACTGAGTAGTTACATTAAAGTTATTGTCATAGTAAGCCTGTCGAACTAGGACTGAATTAAAACCTCTGGATTTATTCGGGGCGTGGAAAGAAATGGCATTAGAAATGCAGACCAAAGATATATCCAGACAAAATTTTCCCATCGTTAAGATCCTTCCCAAGGCGGAACATTCCGTGAAAAATTCCCATCCTTGGATTTTCTCAGGAGGGTTGAACAAGGTGCCGAAAGAAATCAAGGCCGGTTCCTTTGTAAGAATTTCAGACAATAAGGGAAATATTCTGGGAACAGGGATCTATACTCCCGGAGATCTTTCTGCCGTAAAAATCATTTCTTTTGAAAAGGAATTTTCTATATCCGAAATTCATGAACTTTTAATTAGGAGTTTTGAAAAGAGAATTCCACTCGCTGAAGAGACAGACAGTATCCGCCTTCTGCACGGTGAAAATGACCGTATTCCCGGCATCACAATGGACTGGCACAGCGGAACAGTTGTGCTCCGTTTTTACGGTAAGTCTCTCCAGAAATGGGCAAGACTCATTTCAATTCTGTCCTATTCCATTCTGAAACAGTTTCCCGAATTTCCAGTGGAAAACTGGATCATTCAAAAACCGGTCAGAACGGGAAAAAATTCAGAGGCCGGTCCTGAAAACAGAAACAGAATCCTCCGTGGAAAAATTCCCTCCGACATTGAAATCCATTTCAGAAATACAGAATTCCATCTGAACCCGGTTATGCAGAAGGGAGGGATTTTCAATGATCTCAGAAATCTGAAAAGATACATCCTGGAAAACAGAGAAAATTTTCTGAACCATGAGGTTCTGAATCTTTTTTCCAATACAGGGACACTTTCTGTCTGTCTCGAAAAGGCCGGAGCAAAATTCATCAGCTCGGCAGAAATCAGTAATGAATGTCTCGACATCCACAGAGTCAATCTTCTCGACAGAAGAAGGAACAGACTGATCCAGATGGACATATTCAAGGATCTCGAAGTATTCCTGAAGAAAGACAATAAAATGTACGATACCATCATTATAGATCCTCCAAGTCTCACAGCAAAAGAATCGGACAAGGTCAAAGCAAGAAAAGTCTACAAGAAGCTTTTTTATCTGACACTGCCCTTCCTGAATCCTGACGGAATTTTCATTATATCATCATGCTCTGCCAGAATTCACGAAAACGACTTTGAAAGAATCGCCCGCGAAGTTTTTGAACAGATGAATCTCAATATGAAACGATTTGCAAGACTTCCTCACGAAATCGACCATCCCGTCATCCGCGAATTTCCCGAAGGAAAATATCTGAAAGTCCTCATATTCCGAAAGATGGAAGGCCAGGGCAGAGGACGGGAGTGACAGTAATCATCCTGATGAAAGAATATTTTTCTCATCAGAATTTTCCCAGAAAAAAATCCAGATACCAGTTTTCCTGATCACTTATTTCCGGGACAGATTCCAGAAGGGATACGGCTTTCTGTCTGAATTCATTTTTTCTTTCAGTCAGTTTCAGACTGTCGCAGCAAAGGGAAGCGCTTGCATAAACGTGCCAAAATTCAGGATTGGCAGAAAGCGATTTCTCGAAACACAGTAAAGCTTCTTTATAATCTTCTTTTTGACTGTAATAGTCACCAACATCCTGCCAGAAACTGTCCGGCTGAAGATTCAGAATGGAAACACTCTCAGAAAGTTTTTCAGCCTTTTCTATGGGAAGGCAGAACACTGCAGCGGCTCCGTATCCGTCGCGGATGACACAGAACCGCAGACCTCTGCTTTGAATCAGCTCATTGATCCGGCCGATCCAGCAGAATGTCAGAACCTCCAGATCCCCGCAGAAAATAATTTCCTCTCTCTTTTCCTCCAGAAGAAAACTGAGCACCCATCTTTCAGATCGTCCGTCGCAGTAACCATCCTGTCTGATTTTCGGATCAGTCGGCAGAAAACCTCCCCCGGAAATTTTCGATAATTTCTTCAAGGCATTTATATACATTCTCTTCACATTCGGGAAAAGACTTCCGTATGTATAAAAATCTTCCATAAACCAGACTTTCTTTTTTTCCAATGACAGAATGGCCAGCCAGATCAAGCTCTTCCATATCCTCACTGAGCTCTCCCCAATAGCTGTCTTCAGAAATTCGCACAATCGCTTCCACTGCCTTTTCATCAGTCAACTTTCTGTATTTTTCAAAGAAACCCAAGTCTCTCCAAAACTGTATTCTATCCGGTACTTTTTTCATAATTATTCACCCTGTCTGAACGTCTAGTCAGAGAATTCAATTTACCTTGGTGAATGACAAATGCAAATATACCGGAAAAATGTCAAAGCGAGTCCGATTATCAGACAGTAAAATTTGCAGGATTTGTAATAAAAAAGAACAGTATCTCAAATGGGATTTTCCGGACGAGTTACGCAGTGGAACACAAAACAGGAAAGAAACATACTCCTCCTTATATCCACTATTTCCGCAGCAGAACAGATATTCCATTTTTTTATCAAATTTATCTTGGCAAGGATGACTGGCAGGAAGAAAATATCCCCACTATTCCGTTTGAAACTTTCTGCAGAACAGAGGGTATGCCGAATATTTTACAACCCATCCCTCACACAGATCATTGGTGACGAATCTGTTTTGGATTTCAGATTGCTCTGCGTACCGTTCTGCAGATGCACTGCAGATGCGAAACTGTTCTGCATAAATCCTGAATTCGCTGAACTGGCGAAATAAAATGCAGAAACCATTCTCGGAAATATGGAAAGATTCGGCTGTTCAATGCTCTGATAAAACTCAAACAATTCTCCTGAATTCATAACTCTCCAGTCAGTCTTTCCTGCCAGAACAAGCTGATCGCAGACTGTCCATACACCGCTGTTTCCTCTTCCGTCCAGATCCCAGCTGGGTCCGGTGGGATTGCAGCTGTCGTTTGCGACATTACAGTACTGATGACTTGTAAAACCCCAACCGTTACCAGAGGCACCGGTCCCATTGCAGTCATTTTCCAGGGAATTCCAGACCTGGCCCATGGAACATTTGGTATATGTCTTGTTTCTGGAATAGGAAGAGACTGTTCCGTTAAAGTTGTCGTATACATCCTTTGTGACAGCTGTGCCGGACGTGTATATGGACTTGTTTCCTGCCTGATCCTGAACAAGGATGTTGAAATAGTATGTACTGTTTACTGTCAGTCCTGTTACTGTGTAATTGCTGAGATCATTTGTCCAGTCCAAAACGAGTATTCTGCCGCTGCCTGCTGTTTCCATTCCAGTCATATCGGAAATGTTGTTCGAAGTGGACATCATTATTTTATATTTCAGTTCAGTCTGAGGGCTGACATTGTCGGAAGCCTTGCTCCAGCTGATGTCCAGTTTGACTGCCTGCACTTTTGCAAAAGAAAGAGTGCCGACACTGACAGAAGGAGGAGTTGTATCCGGAACAGCGGACACTGGAGCTGTCGGAGCCGGAGTCACTGTATTCGCCTTTTCCTGAGAGGAAAGCATATCCAGAAGAATTTTCAGAGTCAGAGGTTCCATGGAAACCTGCCTGCAGGAAGAAAAAACAAGCAGTACAAGGAGCAGACCTGTTCTCAATTTAGAAATCCCGTCAACCTGAGTCTGTCGAAGGATGTTTCTGCCGATAACTGTAATGGACCCGATAATTTCACTTTGACAGTTTTTCTGATTTGCTGACAAGTCTGGCGGACCTTTTGAATTATTCTCTTTCATATCAGAACCTCCATTGAACTGAAAAATGATATGTATTATTATAACTATAATTCTCCCTGCCGGAATAAAACTGTACTGAAAGATTTTCCTTTCCGGAAAAAAGATTCAGGTCAAGTGCATTCAAAGCATACAGAAGAAAAAGAGAAGCTGCTCCTGAAGTTATCATATCTGCACTGTTTTCATTCATTTTTTTTCTGGAATCTACAGAACTCTGATACAGATACAGATCCAGAGAATCCAGACGTCCGATTGAATTCAGAAAAAGGAACCTTTTGTTTCTCTGAAATGAATTCTCCGCATCAACATAATGAGCATAATCGGAATTTATCCTGAACAGTGCCGGAAGAAGAATCAAGGGATACATGATATATACCTTAACTTTCTGACTGTTCTTCCACTGGTATCTTCCCGGAACTGCGTAATCCAGAACAGAATAGGATTTCTTTTTTTCCATGAAAATGTATTTCCCTGTAACGGAACTGTTCACCTCAGGATGAATCGGAGTGCAGTTTGAATCTGAACATTCTGAAGAATAGTATCTGCTGATTTTTTCCTTGGTTCCCACAATGATCTGTTCTGCGTCCAGCTTCTTCACTTCAGGATTCTCAATTTCCTCCTTGAGTTCCTGAATAAAATGATAGGTAAATATACTGTGTCTGAATTTCTTTGATTCCCTGCTTGTCTGACCTTTTCCTGCAGAATATAGAATGATATGATTGCCTCCCGAAATGCTTCTTGGATCAGTGATCGGAAGAAAATGTTCCTCCTGCACTGAATCTTCCGATGTTCTGCAGGCATCTATGACCATAAAGAATTTTTTCGATTTCCTAAGAATGCTTATGATCTCTTCCACCAAGATCTCACCGTTCTGAAGTGCAAGATTCTGATCGAATCCATGACCTGAGAAAAAGAAAAAAATCTGATCTTCCGGTTTCAGATCAGAAACTGCATTCTGCAGAAGCTCAAGAGTATTTTTTCTTGTGACCTCGCCCCTCCTGCCATGCCTGTAAATTTTAAATGATCTGCTCAGAATACTTTCCAGTGCAGATACATCTCCATCTGCATACCTGAGATTGGAAAACCTGCCGCTTTCTGAATAATCGTTGATTCCGATCAGAACAGCCCTGTCTTCAGAATAAATGCATATATTGCATATAATAAGTATTAAAATAAATCGGTAGAACATTTCCTTTACAGGAGATTTTTTCTTTTTGAGTTTATTCTGCTTCTGATATGACGAATCCAAGGATGATCCTCTGAAAAATTCTCAGAAATCAGGGATTCTGCAGATTTTAAATCTCCGCCCTCCGATTCTACAGTCAGAAGAATCTTATTGAGAATAAAGATCTTTTTTTCGCCATTCAGAAAAAAATGGTGCTCATTTGCAGGATAGGCCGTCTTGATTATTTCCATATTATTAGAATGATTATAAATATTATTAATGTCTGAAAAACGCTGAACCGCCTTGGCGGAAAAGCCTGTCCGAAGTGCAGCAATGGCGAGATTCGTTCCTGTAGTAAGATTCTTCTTTTTCTCCCAGGCTTTTTCGCATACAGGAACAGCGTCTGCAGTGTCCTTTTTTTCAACTGAATAGGAAAGGAGCAGACCAAATGAGGAAAGAAGTTCAGGATAATTGTCGTACTCCTGCACTTTCTGCATAGCAAGAATCTCCTCATACATTTTCTTGATATCACGAAGTTTGACAGGCGACTCTTCATCTCCTTTCAGTTCAGAAAACTCACGTGCATCACTGAAAAGCGGCATTTCAATGATTCCGTGAAAGCCAAGTTCCTTTGCAGAGTGATGAAACTGCCATATTTTATGAGCGGCAAGTGTTCTGGCTGTCTTGAGTTCAGCGTTTACCGTATTTCCGGTATTTTTGTTTTTCTGTATATATAAATTCAATGTATTATAATTATTCAGCAGGACAGGGATGTCTTCTGAACTCCTTGCCCTTCTGATTTCTGAAAAAATTTTTTCCAGTTCCGAAAGTCTTTCAAATACTTCAGATTCCTTCAGATTCATTTTTGAAGTGATTCGAAAAAGTCTCTGATTGGGGGATGGATGAAGATGGGAATAATCGAAAAAATCCTTTCTCTGGTCGGAATTTCTGCCTCTCTCCTGATAAAGTTCTTTCAGCATTTTCAGAAATACATAAAAATAGGAGGTATCATATCCCTTCGAATTCATAAGATCAAATGCACAGAGATCAGTCTCTGTCTCGAGGTTTCGGAAAAGTTCGGATCTTTCTTTCGGTGATCCGGAAAATTTTTCACGGAGAGAATGATGCCCCTCTTTCAGATGACAGAATTCATGAAGAATTACGGGCAGAATAAAAATCTTTCTGTATATATTTTTATTTATAGGATAATTTTTCTGAGCTGCAATTTTTCTGTCCAGGACATCCAGTATTCCGGAAAAAACTTCCACTTTTCCCGAAGGAAAACTTTTAGCTATGAAGCTGCACCCATTCTCTCCGAATCTGCAGTTTTCTTTTTTGGCCTGAATTCGAATACTGCCGATACCG
>JBPOJG010000430.1:0-4201 GCA_052033835.1 Spirochaetota bacterium | reverse complement strand
ATGCATTGCGTCTCTACGGTTCTTTTTTAAAAAACAGCCGACCTAAACGACTCTCTCACATCTGAAAAACTCAAATCTCATGCGAAGCTGTATGCATGAATCAGATTAATAATATCAATGTTGGAATCGGGCTTGCGACTCTTCCCATATCTCAGAAAGGATTCGGGATGCCTCTCATTGCAGGGACAACTCAGCCTTCCAGTCTGGATTTGACCGGAGCGGTAAACCACACAGGCGGTTATGTACTGAATGACAGCGCCATTGTCGTGGACGGTTTTGCCGATTCAGGGAATCCAATTGCAGAAGGAGACCAGTTTACGATTTCGGGCGAGACAGGAAGTCCTGTCCACACAGTTGCATCAACATCGAAGACTGCAGGCAATACAACCGGAATCACATTCACTCCGGCTCTCGCAGGTCCAGTCGCAGACAATGCAGTCATCACTGTAACAAAAGAGACCGACGATGTGTATTTCGAAATAACAGATGCAGACGAACTTCTGCTTCTCGGGTATTCGGCAAATGATCCTGAGTATAAGATGGCTGCTGCCATGTTCAGCCAGAGTCCGAGAATCGAAAAGCTCGCTGTATTTTATATCCCTTCTTTCAGTGTTCTGCCGACAGAAACTGCCAAGCTCCGGAACAAAGGAAAGGATGCGTGGTATTATTTTCTGATTACATCCAGACTCAAGGCAGACATTGCCATTGCTGATGCATATATCAATTCTCTGAAAAAATTCGGAGTATTCGGAACATCAGACCAGACGGTCACAAGCACGGGAGACAGGACTTTCATCCTGATTTCCAATTATGCAGATGAGTATCCTGATGCAGGCGTCGTGGGAAGATGTGCGGCAGAACCGGTCGGATCAATTACTTTTGATTCAAAACAGATTTCAGGTCAGAAAAACTCGGATGTCACAATGAGTGAACAGTCTACACTTCTTGCACAGAATTTCAACCTCATCCGGGATATGGGCGGGATAAATGTTCTCTGGGAAGGGAAAATGATGGGAGGTCAGTATGCAGATGTGATCATCGGCAGGGACTGGCTCGAGGCACGTCTCATTGAATCTCTGCAGTCTCTGAAGATCAATTCGAAAAAAATCCCGATGGACGGTCGAGGAATCAAAATGATCGAAAGCTCAATCAGGTCAGTGTTCATTAACGCCGGTAAAGCGGGTGTAATTGCACCTGTGATTTCAGAGGCAGACAGACTGAAGTCGGATCTCGGTGACTATCAGTATAAGCTGAGTATGCCGGAAGCAGTCTCTGATATTGCTCAGAATGACAGGGCGAACAGACTCATCACACCGATCACATTCACCGCAGTCGTAGGCGGCGGCATCAATAAAATGACCATCAGCGGAACAATGGAGGCATAGTATGGCAAACAAGGTATTTGATCTGGATAAAATTTCCATTGTTGCAGTTGTAAAAGGAGCTCCTCAGGATATCACCACAGGGCTGACAATAGAAGCGGACTTTCTGAAAATTGCAAAGAAGACAAAGGAAGAAGTCAAGACCAGAAAAGGAACTAAGGGGGAATCCTATTCCGTAAACAGTCTTGAGGATGATACAAGGGAGATTGATCTTACGTATCTCCCAGGCTCTGAACCGGTGAAACTCCTGCAGGGATTACGTGAAACCAAGGAAAAGTTCGGTCTTTTTATCAGCAGTGATTCTGACCCAAAATTCAAATTCACTGCAAATGAATGCGTGATTGCAGAGGAACCTGATACTGTAATCAACGGAAAGGACGGATTCAAGGACTATACTTTCAAGATCAGTGCGACTGATTCCAAGCAGGTATTCCTTTAGAAAACAATGAAACTTTTTGATTTTACAAAGTTTTCTCTGCAGGTTCTGACGCCGATCCCTCAGGATGTGACTGAGGGAATGGTTCTTTCCAATTCGTTTCTTTCGATTGCACCTGCGGAAAAAAACAGAGTGAAATACAAATCGGGACTTGGCGGCGAGGTTCTTATTTCAGAGACCCTGAATCCGGTTCATCTTCTGACTCTCCGGTATCTGCCTGATGCTGATGCCGTGAGAATCTTTGATCTTCTGTATGATGCAAAGACTCAGTTCGGAGTGACAATACAGAATAATTCGGCTCCCAGATATATGGGAGGCGCCACAAACTGCCGGTTTGTCGAGTTCCCTCTTCCGGATGTGGGAGGTGAAGGGTTTAGGGATGATCAGTATGTAATCATAATGACAGACTACAAAGGCAAAAAACTGCCTTCAGGTGTTTAACGTAATACTTTTTTAAATGAGAGATGATGCGGAAAAATTAAAACCGGCAGGAAAATCCTGCCGGGACTTTTTTACAAGGAGAACTAAATGAGCAGAATCAGCGCAGCAGTGGTAGGAGAAGCCGGTGACAGGATTCTATACATCGTAATTACAAAAGATGATGTTCCGATTTCAAACGGTCTGTTTAAGCTTCAGCATCCAGGGATGCTTGCAGTTGAATCCTGGAATTCGGATGTAGTGAAACAGTCTGATGATGGAATCAAAATGAATACAGTAGTGAGAACCAAAAAGTTTTTCTCAGACTGCGTGTTCCCAGTATCCGAAGCAGTAATTCCTCTAGAGGAAACACTCATTGAGAAGTACGGACGCAATGCAGGCGGGAAGCTGAAACCGGATTCTATCCCTCCGAAATACAGTTCTGTATGGAACAGGGTTAGCTCCCGATTTCTTGACGGGGAGTTATGGAATGACCTTCCCGAATCTGGAGAGGATGCCGACGGAAGCACAGCTGCAGAAGGCGGCGGCTGAAAAGGTAAAAAGGAATCTCTTCTTCTGGAATCCTTTCATTACAGGGCTTGCGGTTCTTTCGGAAGAGACAGTGAAAACTGCCACTCCGTTTGAGATGCTTGTCCTGCAGGAAGTAATGCAGAGAAGAGAGAATTATCTGAATACACGAATTGTGAAGGCTGAACTGGTAGAAAGAAAATGATCATCAGGGAACTGTTTGTTAAAATCGGACTCATAGATAATTCTTCGGACAGACTGAAGGATGTTCAGAAGGAAGCAGACAGGGCCAGCCAGAACTTTCAGAAACTGGGAGTGAACGGACAGACGTCTCTTGATATGATGGGACGTGCAGTCGGTCTCACTGGAAGTGAAATGGAAAAACTAATTTCAAAGACAAAGACTGATCTGAAGCTTGAAAAGGATTTCAAGGATGCCGCAAGAGCTGCAGGAATGACTGAAGAAGAAATCAGCAGAGTAAAGAATTCCATCGACAGAGCAAAAGAATCCGCTGCCAGCTGGAAAGGAGTCATGGCAGGACTGGCTTCCCTGGGAATCGGAGCAATGGCAGGTTCAGTCATTTCCAACGGCGTGAAGATGGCTGCCCAGGCAGAAGACACTGCAATACAGTTTGAAGTTCTTCAGGGCAGTGCAGAGAAGGCAAAGAATACAATTGAGGCACTTCAGAAGTTTTCAGCAAATACTCCCTTTGAATCTGATCAGGTACTGAAGGCAGGAAGACAGCTTCTGGCCGTGAAATTTTCCTCAGAAGAACTGATTCCTACATTGAAAATGATCGGCGATGTTTCCAAAGGAACTGGGAAAGACTTCAATGAACTCGCAACAATATTTGCCAAAAACAAAAGCTCGAACTTTATTCAGGGAGAGGATCTGAACCAGCTCATTGAAGCAGGGATACCTATTCTCGATCAGTTTGGGAAAATGTTCGGTAAGACTGCACTGCAGGTCAAAGAGATGGGTTCCAAAAACCAGATTGAATTCAAACATCTGAAGCAGGCATTCCAGAATATGACCAAGGATGGAGGAGATTACTCCCGTATGATGGAACGGCTGAGCAAGACTTCCATAGGCATGTTTTCCACAGCTGTGGACGGATTCAAGACTTGGAGCAAGATGATCGGTAATTCCATTCTGGATATTGCAAAACCGTTTCTTGCATTTTTCACGGATGCAGAAAGAGGAAACATGAGACTGTATACCGCACTTACGATTCTGGCTGTTCTGCTTGGATCTGTTCTTGTAAGTGCAACAATGTCCTGGGCGGCATCCCTGGATGCAGTGACAATGGCATCCATCAGAACCTATGCGGCTCTGATCGGTCCTGCAGTGATTCTTGCGGCAAAGATCCTTGCAGTCTATCTGATCCTCGAGGACATCTGGACATTTTTTCAATACGGGCCGAGACAGAGTGAAACCT
>JBPOJG010000406.1:0-15943 GCA_052033835.1 Spirochaetota bacterium | reverse complement strand
GGCCTTGGGCTTTCCATTGTAAAACAGATAGCAAAACTTCACTCCGGCTGGATAGACGTCAAGTCAGAACCGGAAAAGGGTTCTACATTCAGCCTTCAAATTCCCCGCGAACATAAATGATCACTGCTCCACGCAGTATAGACGTTTCAGAGTGTCACAGGTATCAGTTCCTCCTGTTGAGATCAGATTGGCATTGACTGCAGAAGCATCGCCAATTCCTCCATTTACCCCGTTTGATGAAGATGTCCAGTTGGTGCAGAACTGAGCTGCATTTGTCCAGTTTGCATTCAATCCAGTCCAGACATTTCCTGAACCCAGAACATTTGCAAGTGTTCCGAATACAAATAGGGAATTTGCACCTGAATTGAACAGTGGATTTCCGCCTGTTGTAACATACTCGTAATTTGGTTTAAGCACCCAGTCTGCCTGACTGTCTCCTGCATTTGCAGAAACTGATGCTCTTCTGACTGTTCCCTGTGCCAGCATTGCCTTGAATGTTCCGCTTCCAGGATAATTTGAATCTATGCTGCAGAGAGTATCTGCTCCGGCTGCGCCAAAGAGAGCTCCATTGAATGTTCCAGCTGTCATAAATATTCTTTTATCATTATCAATATTCTGAAGAGAAACATCATTTGGATTCATTCCATTGTAGGCTGCATCGGCTGAAACCGCAGAGGCAAGAATAATCGTATAGTTTTGATTTCCATCCCGCAGAGAGTCATTTACTCCCGTAACTGTCACTGTCTGAGGAGTGGAATAATTGCCCGAAGTGAATGTGAGTACAGACGGGGATACTGTTCCCTCTGCAGTATTGCTGCTGCTTACATTGATCGTCACATTTCCAGTCGGTGCTCTGTTTCCGAGGCGCACTGTGAAAGTCGCGGTTGTGCCGGATTCATTTGTATTGCCTGAAATGGCTGATATAATGAAAGCAGGCTCATTGTCCTGATTGTAAAGCGGTACAGATGCAGGAGTGAATCCGGAGTAAAAAAGATCAGTGCTCGTTATTGCACCGAAATTGATCTGATAGTTCTGATTCAGATCATAAAGAGCATCATCAACGCCCGTAACAGTCACTCTGTTGGAAACACTGAATGTGTTCCAGTTTCCGCTGTTTAGAGTGATGCTTGCAGGGGAAACCGTTCCTTCTGCAGTATTGCTGCTTGTGACATTGAAGGTCGCATTTGCAGTCGGCGACTGACTTCCGATGAGATAAAAAACAGCAGTGCCTGCACCCTCAGTAGTAAAAAAAGAATTCGAAGCTCTGCAGAAAGAGACTTTTGCTCCAGGGCCGTCATTGTCGCAGCTTTGGATCGTCCTGTCTGCAGGATCCATTCCGTTATAATTTGGATCAGCACTGACAGCGGGAGAAATGACCAGTGTAAGGCTCTTATTGCCGTCATTGATTCCGTCAAAAACACCGTTGACTGTGATTGTCTGAAGAGTGTTCCAATTGGCCGATGTAAATGTGAGAGAAGACGGAGATACAGTTCCTTCTGAAGTGTCTGAACTGCTCAGATTGAAAGTGACATTTGCAGTAGGGAATGTGTTCAATTTCATCGTATAAGTTGCAGAAATCTGTCCCCCGTCCGTTGTGATGGAATTGACGGTATTGACTGTATTGCCCGCAACATCATTGTCTGTATTGGAAAGAGATACATCCGCAGGGTTGAGACCGCTGTAATTTGAGTCAGCACTTGCTGCACCTGATAAAATGACACTGTAAGCAACAGTGCCGTCTGCAATGAAATCATCCGCCCCTGTCACTGTCACGGTCTGAGGAGTGCTCCAGTTGAGAGTTGTAAAAGTAAGAGATGCAGGGGAGACTGTACCTTCCGAAGTATTGCTTGAACTCAATGGAACTGTGACAGATGCAGTCGGAAGTGAGTTGAGCCGCACTGTGAATGTTGCTGTTCCGCCTGACTCGGTAGTGTTTCCTGATACCGGTGTTATTGTAAACCCTGCCGAATCATTGTCCGTCAATGTGATTGTGATGTCCGCCGGATCAACTCCTGCATAGTTTGTCGTAGGTCCGACGGATATGATTACGGTTTCATTAGCCTGAACCGAAAGATCGTCTACAGTATTTATCGTTACAGTCTGAGGTGTATTCCAGTTTGCAAATGTAAAAGTCAGCAGATTTGAAGACAGCGTGATTCTGGAACTGGAACTTGAGAGCGGGACAGTCATTGTGCCCGCAGGAGGATAAGTCAGTACAACTGTAAAGTTCTGTGAATTTCCTTCCAGAATCGCAGCGGCTGAAATGCTTGTTGTAACTCCTGCCGGTTCATTGTCCGAATTGTACATTTGAACAGGTGAGACACTCAATCCTGAATATTTAGGATCATTGCTTGTGACTGATCCGAAATTAACGGTGTAGGGAACAGAGCCGTCCGCACTTGCATCGTCAATTCCTGTGACGGTGATATTCTGAGGTACATTCCAGTTGGAAATATCGAAAATTAATGATGAAATATTTACCGTTCCTTCCAGAAGATTGGAACTGTTGATGCCTGAAACTGTCACTGAATCGGAAGGAAGAGTATTCAGTACGACTGAAATAATGGAGGTTCCTCCTGATTCAGTGGTGGATGCAGGAGATGGCGCTGATACTGTAATCCCCGAAGTGTCATTGTCTGCATTGATGATTTCATATGAATTTAATGCAATGCTGCTGTAATCTAAATCACTGCTCTCGGATCTTCCGAAGTTCAGAGAATATTTTTGAGAACCGTCTTCGAATGCATCATCGACACCTGTAACGGTAATTGTTTTTTTCTGATCCCAGTCAGCCGGTGTAAATGTCAGTGAAGATACGTTCGAGACTCCTTCCTTGGAATTGCTTGTACTGATATTTGGAATTGTAACATCGGATTTTGGTTTTGACAGAAGGCGTACAGAGAACTGAGCAGATACCCCTGATTCTGAAGTCAGGAGTCCTGTGACTGCTTTGATTTCGATCCCGGGAGTATTCGCCGTTCCGGGAAGTATGGCTTTTATGACTGCACCCGCCTTTTTCGGAACGCACCCTGATGAAAGCAGTAAACAGAGTACAAAAATTATAAACTGTTGGATACGCATATTTACATAGGCACTTAAATTGTTTTATTTTTCAATAAATTTTTTAATGTCAAATCTTTGTACAATGATCAGGATACGGAAGAATGACTGAACCTTCGAGATATAAACGGGTCCCTCTCGAAAAGGGTGAATGCAGTTTCTGTGATGAGGAAAACTGTGACTCGGATTTCTTGCTGTACGAAGGGCGGAACTCATCTGCTGCTGAACTGTAAGAGAATTGAGTAGGTATATTCCCGTGTTTTTCCGGGTGTATGAGAAATTTATCATTAAGGATGATTTATTTCATCGGGAGCCGAAGGCGGCATTCAGTGATAATGCAAGCACATTTCAGTCAATGATTAGCTGACTGTATGAAAATTTCATTAGAAATCCGGGATGTCGAAAGATTTTTAATGCAGGCGAATGAATCTGCTGACGGTTTCGCTGTCAGTATAGATTCATTTTTTTCTTGCATAATAAACCTATTTTATTAATTCTCTATAAACTAAATCTTTATGATACTCCGTCTCAGCTTTCTACTGATCTTTTTTTCTTTCAACTGCAGCCGATCTTCTGCATCTCCTCCTAAGGCGGTCAAAGGAGTGCTGGATCTGTCTGGCTGGGATTTTGATTCTTCAAGAGACCGGGCTGGCGTAAATATCGACGGAGAATGGGAGTTCTGCTGGGGGGAACTGCTGGAGCCGAATTCCGTAATTGATCATTCGAAAATGAAGATTGAAAATCATGGATTCATCTCTGTTCCCGGTTCATGGAATAAGTTTTCAGTCAACGGAATTCCTGTCGGAGCAAAGGGTTATGCCACGTACAGATTGAAGGTGTTCCTTGGAAAACCGGTGAAGGGGCTTACTTTAAAATCAGAGCATATCGGAACTGCATACAAGTTATGGGTCAACGGAAAACTGCTTGCTCAGGCCGGAACAGTTTCCAGAGAAGAAAAGACTGCCAGACCCGGTTATTTCATTAAATCATTTTTGCTTTCAGAATCCTATAAGGAACTTGATATAATTGTTCAGTCTTCCAATTATCATGACAGATACGGAGGAATATGGAGATCTTTTTTTCTGGGAACGGATGAAAGCATTGCGAATAAATTATTATTAAATCATTTTTTTGACTTTTTTTTATTCGGAAGTCTGCTTTTGATGGGAATCTATCATTTGGGCATTTACAGTCTGAGAAAAAAAGATCCCTCTGCTCTCTGGTTTGGACTCTTTTCTATTCTTATCTCCATACGCCCTCTCCTTGTCGGGGAATCATTATTATATGTCCTGCTGCCTGATTTATGGGTTATTCTGAATAAGATAGAGTATTTAACTGTATATGCAGGCCTTCCCCTATTTGCAAATTTTATAAATTCAATGTTCCCTTATGAATTTCACAGCGGCCTGAAAAGAAACATTGATATCCTGGGGCTCTTCTTCAGCACTTTGGTTGTTCTTCTGCCCTCGTACTGGTATTCTCAGACTCTTGTACTGTTTCAAATATTTCTGATATTATCGCTCGTCTATCTCATCTTTGTCCTGGTAAGGGCTTCTCAGCGCGGACGAACGGGAGCAAAAACATTTCTCACGGGATGGGTCTTTATTTTTGCGGCTTTAATTAATGATATACTGTATACACAGCTGATAATAATGACAGCATCTCTTTTCCCGTTTGGTTTTCTGATATTTGTATTCTCTCAGGCATTTGTTCTTTCTATGCGTTATTCCATGTCATTTAATTATGCGGAAAATTTATCCAATGACTTGCAGGAACTTTCTCAAAATTTGGGAAATAAAATTTCAGAAGGAGTCAGGGAGCAGCAGAAATACAGTCAGTGTCTGCTCGAACTCAGTAAAAGTAAAACCATTGAACTTTTCGGTCTGGAATCGGCTCTTAAAGAAGTTACGCAAACCTGTGCAGGTATTTTGGAAATTAAAAGATGCAGTATTTGGGTTTTTAACAGAGCAGGAGATGAAATTCAATGTCAGGATCTGTTTTTGGCAGAAAACAGTATTCATAAAAAGGGTCAGACTTTAAAGGAAGCAGATTTCCCTGCTTATTTTACAATGATAAAGGAATGTTCAGTTATTTCCGCACCTGATATATCCAGTCATGCGGCAACAGTAGATTTTTTGAGAATCAGCCCTCGGCCTTTCAGTATCTGTTCACTGCTGGATGCTCCGATTCGATCAGGCGGAAAGCTGATAGGAATTCTCTGCTGTGAACAGACTGGTGTCCGGAAGGACTGGACTCGAGAAGAAGAAAACTTTGCTGTTTCCCTGGCAAGTGTGCTGGCCAGTTTTTTTGACTGGAATGACAGACAGGCTGCTTTTTCGGAATTGACAGAAGCAAAGCAGGAAATTGAAGACTTAAATCAGTTTACTTATCTTGTAAATTCTCTCTCAGAACTGGATGATATATTTTCCGAGGTATGTAAATATGTTTATATTAAATATGATATAGCAAATACGTGGCTTTTTCTTCCTGATGAAAGAAGAGAAAATCTTTACAGTTACAAAGCCAGCAGCTATAATGATATATTTAACAAAGAATATGATAATCTGATGAGTAGAAAAATTCCGCTTACCGATGAAAAAGGCGGGATGCTGAATTTAATATTCCAAAGAAAGAAGTCATTTTACATAAACAGACTTCTGAAATTTAAATCCGCAATGGACAGGGAATTTACGGAAATACTGTCATTAAAGGCATTTTTGTATGTACCTCTGATTCGAAAAGAACAGTGTGTCGGGATATTTGCATTCGGCAGCTTAAACGAAAGTATGCATATTTCAAAAATGGAAATCCGAAAACTTTCGAATGTCTGTTCGAGGATTGCAGGAGCTGTGGACACAAAACATCTTCTTCAGCAGGTAGAGAAGGCAAAGAGGGAAACCGAAGCCTTAAATGCACTGATCAAGAGCCTGAACGAAGACTTGGATATAAGAAATATTATGAAGAAAGTTCTGGAATTTGTCAATAAAAAATTTGATATTCAGTTTTTTGCACTTTATAATGTGAATTCAGAAAAAAAATCAATTTCTCTGCTGGATATAAACTTTCCTGATTACATCACAGAAGATGATCGAAAAAAAATAATGAAATTACGGATTCCGATCAGCAGTGTAAGGAGCGCTCACGCTTTCGTATTTAAAACTGAAAAGCCTTATTATCTGCCTAAAGTAAAGAAAAACGGAGGGTCAAAGGAAGAGCTTTTTATAATCAATATATTTAAAATACAGTCAATACTCCTGATTCCTCTTATACTGAACAATGAACTGATAGGAATATTGGATTTTTCCAATTCTTCTGTAATGAATTTATCCGGCGAGGATATTAAACAGCTTTCTGTTCTGAGTGAACAGCTCGCCGGAATCATATACGGCTCTTATTTATTTAAGGAACTGCAGGCAGCCAAGATACAGGCAGAGATTGACAGCGGAATTGCATTTTTGGCACAAGGAGAGGCTGAACTTGAAAGAGGCAAATCAGAAAGACTTCTGCTGAATATTCTCCCGTCAAAAGTTGCTGAAGAACTTAAAGAAAAGGGATTTGTAGAGCCTGTCTATTTTGAAAGTGCTTCCATTATGTTTACAGACTTCAAAGGATTTACTCAGATCGCAGAAGGACTGACTCCACAGGAGCTCATTAAAGAGCTGGACAGATGTTTTTCCGCATTTGATCAGATTACAGAACGAAACAGGCTGGAAAAACTGAAGACAATAGGTGACGGATATATGTGTGCAGGCGGTATTCCGAAAACAAATGAAACCCATGCAGCGGACTGCTGTCTGGCTGCACTGGAAATTCAGTCTCTTATGAATCAGCTGAAGGAACATAATCAGAAGCAGGGAAAAACTTTCTGGGAACTGCGTCTCGGCATTCACTCGGGTCCGGCCATTGCGGGAGTTGTGGGGGAGAGAAAATTTGCGTATGACGTGTGGGGCGACACAGTCAATACTGCAAGCCGAATGGAATCGAGCGGAACTCCGGGAAAGATAAATATCAGCGGATCGACTTATGAACTTATTAAGGATGTGTTTGACTGTGATTACAGAGGACAGATAAACGCAAAAAACAAGGGTCAGGTAGATATGTATTATGTGAACGGAATCAGGAAGGAATTTTCAATGGGGGAAAAGGGACTCATCCCCAATGAAAAATTCTGGGAGATGATAGGGAGTCGAAAATCTTAAAGTTTTGGACTCTGAACTATTCTTTCCAGTTTTCCATTTTCAGTCCCTTGATTCTTTGGAAATGAGAAATATTTCCTGTGACTAGAATACTTCTGTTTTCGACTGCAGTTCCTGCAATCAGAAGGTCTATGTCATCGAGAGGTTTTCCTTTTTTTCTCAGATTTGCATAAAGATCAGAAGAGATCTGCACGGACTGTTCGGTCAGAGGATAAATATATATACTGTCAGTGAACAGACTGTATGATTTTAGATATTTTTCGGAAAATTTGAATTTCAGACCGGACATGATTTCATAATGAGTGATTATGCTGATGCCTATTACAGATTCATTCTGAACAGCCTGTATTACTTTTTCTGCAACTGAAGGATTCTTTTTCAGAAAGAAGGATACTGTATCCGTATCCAGAAGATAATTCTGTTTCAAAATTTCTTTCTTTTGGATGAGGATTTTCTTCTTTCCTTCACATCATCCAGAAAACTTTCAAATTTTTCTTCAGGCATGTCTGCCCAGATTCCTGCAAACTGAATGATATTGCGATTTTCTTTATTCTTTTCATTTTTTAAAGGAACGACCAGCATTTTTCTCAGGAAAAGTCCTTCACCGTCTGACTGTATTCCTAAAAATGATCCTGCATAATCTGCTCCCAGAAGGATTCTGCCTTTACTGTCTGCACGGACTATTTTCTCTGTCTTCATAGAAATGATTTTATATAATGTGGGAAAAGAGTCAAGTGGGAAATTCCCACTTCAAGTGAATTTCAGCATGCCGGCAGAAATTCACTGAGCATAAATACTCTTCCTGTCAGAAGTTGGTCAGGCAGAGTCATTGCCTGGGTTCGCTGGCGATATTTTTAACAGCTTTCCTGTAAAGATATGTTTTCCTCTGCGGGTCTCAGCTTTATGACAGTTTCATTGCGGCAGTCTCTGTTCAATACTCCGTATTTCTGACAGCACAGCAGGTTTGGAAACTTCTGCTGTTTCCGCCATTTTAGTCTGTCGGAAATCAGAATGGCAGGATTGTCTGTGAGATTTTCGTCTCATTCGGTCAGAGAATTATGCTTGTTTTTTATTGCAGTTCTCTGTTCCATAAACCTGTGTATCCAAAAGGTTTTTACGGTTTCGGAAGAAATATCGGCATTAAGGACGAGACACTCGATTTCGCAGTGATTTTCTCTGAGGTTCCCTGCAGAGCAAGCGGGGTTTTTACAAAGAATAATTTTCCCGGTGCGCCTGTTGTCGTAGGAAAGGAACATATCCGTTCCGGATTTCTTCAGGCTATTGTCATCAATTCCAAAAATTCAAATGTTGCAACAGGAGATCAGGGAATTGCGGTTGCCAGAGAGACCTGCAGACTCGTTGCAGAAAGTCTCGGGATCAAGGAAAATCTTGTGCTTCCTTCATCCACCGGAGTGATCGGAGTTCCTCTTCCGAAGGAAAAGGTTTTTTCTGCAGCCTCCAGAGTTCGCGAATATCTGAAAGAGGGAAATCTCGAAGAAGTTGCCACAGCTATTATGACAACTGACAAGAAAAGAAAAACATCCAGAAGAACATTTGGTGCAGGGACTGTATACGGAATTGCAAAAGGTGCCGGGATGATTGAGCCGAATATGGCAACAATGCTTTCCTATGTAATGACTGATCTCATCGTAGAGTCGGATGATCTTTACAGTGTACTGAAAAGGTCTGCAGATATTTCCTTCAACAGAATGACTGTGGATTCGGACACATCTACAAGCGATACTCTTGTGCTGATGTCGAACGGCCTTTCCGGAGTGAAGATTTCTGAAAAAGAATTTGAAACCATTCTTTCCGATATCTGCATTGATCTGGCAAAACAGATCGCAGCTGATGCAGAAGGTGCGACAAAACTGATTATTCTGGATATAGAGAAAGCGCAGAATGAAAACCAGGGAACAAAAATTGCCAAGTCCATTCTGAATTCGCCTCTCGTGAAGACTGCAGTGTACGGAGGGGATCCGAACTGGGGAAGACTTGTAATGGCAGTCGGAAAAGTATTTGATGAAAAAATTCCTTACGAAAATCTTTCGATAAAAATCGGAGGAATGGAAGTGAAGGGTGCTGATGCCGAAACAAAAATCAGACTCTCCGAATATCTTAAGAAAAATTCGGAAGTTCAGATTGGCGTTCATCTTGGTACAGGAAATTTTTCAGGGACTTTCTACGGATGTGATATGTCTGAGGACTATGTCAGAGAAAATGCATATTATACTACCTGACTGAAATGAAGGATCTTTTCAATGATCTTTATCAGAACGGGTACAGACTTATCGAAGTTCTGATTTCCCTGTTTGCGAGACTTCTGACAGCCGCATTGGCAGGGATGATTTATTTTTTCATACAGAAAATTTTTCCTCCGAGCGGAGGATCTGTTTCATTTGTTCCAATATCAGTTGCAGTTATTTCTGTTCTGGCTGTGCTTCTTCCTGTTCAGGAGTATGCAGAAAACCTTCTGAAGAAAAATCTCCTGTCTGAATATTTTGCATATGAAGGTCCGATCAAGGGATTTTACAGAGACTTTGATTATGACACTCTTGTGCGTTTTGTTTTTTCCGATATGATTGAAGTGTCGGGCAACGAAACAGGAAGAATGATTATTCTGGATAAGAATGAAATTTATATGACGTATTTTTATTCGGGAGGAAAGGCAAAGACAATCAAGTCCTACACTCTTGATATGACGAAAGAGGTTCTTGAGTCTCTGAAAAGTGCAAAGACAGGAATCAGTCTTTCGGAAGCCGATGAAAAGAATTTCCCGAAAGAGGTTTTTTCCTATCTGAAGGCGGGTTTCATTCTTCCTTTCCTTTTCAGAGAAAAAATATTCGGCATACTTTCTCTAGTCAATGTGCCGGACAGAGAGATGAGAGAAAACCTGACTGTGCTTGCAAGCAAGTCTGCTCTTGCAGTTCACAACCATCTTCTGTCTTCTCAGATTGCTGTTCATCAGAAGGTGAAGCAGGAGTTTGATTTTGCAAGCAGAGTGGAAGAAAATATCTTTACAGCAAGACTTCCGGTTTCTCAGAAATTTCATTTCGAACTGCTTTCCAATACTGCAGGATGCCTTCTGGAATCCATTGAGTTTCTCGACAAGCACAGGATCTTCATTCTTCTTTCTCTCGAAGGGAACAAAAGATTCGGTGCATCTCTTGTGCTTTCTCATATCCTGGGAAAAATCATCGGGAGCGGATTCAAAAATGACAGAGCATTTCCGCACAAGATAATAAAGAATTTTATAGAACATGAACTTGTTGTGGCCGGCTGGAATGACGGATATGATCTGATGATCATCGGATTCAGTGAAGCGAGTCATGATATGGTATTCTCAAGAATCGGAGGACGTTTCCGTGTGACGGAAGGAAGTCCGCCGAAACTGATTCCGGTCAGATGGAGAAAACTTCTGACTGCAGGCACTGAGCCCATTACTGTATTCAGAGGAATTCAGCCTCTTGTCAGAATCACAGCGGAATCAGGAAAAGAATCTTGAAGATATTCCATCAGATTGTTTTTGGACTTTTTCTTTTCCTTCTGACGCATGTACTGCTTTTCAGTTTTGCGGACAGAACAAATCCGAGACAGCATCTTTATTATTATCCGAACGGCTACATTGTAAATTCAAGTGCTCAGAATCAGAATTTTCTAGGATTTAATTTTTTTTATGATGTGAAATTTCCTAAATTTGATCTGGGCATAGAGCCGGAAGACTATGATTTTACAAAATCTCTTCTGAACAGATCTGAGTTTGATTTTATTCCCCATATCTTTGGGTCAGCAGTCTTCTTTTTGATTGCAGTCTGGTTTTTCAGGACATCCGGAGACATTCTGATTTCGTACATGATGCTCCTCCTTGCACTTCTGATTACATCGGATATTTATCTGCTGTGTTATGGTTCTGTGCTCTGGCTTTTTTATTTCATCCTTTTTCAGATCGGATTTCTGATTCTTCACTTAAGTGTAAGGCTTAAGGGCAGAGACATACCTTCAAAATGGATGGTTCCTGAAATTGCATTTTCTGCACTGATTGCCTATTTTGGAAATACATCCAGTTCCGATCCCGGAGTTTTTACCAGAATGGTGACAATGGCAGGAGGGATGATTCTGTTTTTTTCTCTGTCGGCTTTTTTGGTCAGCATATATGATCTTGTCAAATACAGACAGGATGATACAAACAAGACCAATAAACTTCTTGTTGCCGCTGGAATCCTTTCTGTGATTTCCATGCAGTATATCATCTATTCCACAAACCTCCTCAAGGGAAGTCCGATTCTGCGTTATTCCATCTATTTTTTCTATCTTATCTTCCCTCTGACTTTCATATATTCTTCTTACAGGTATCAGGTTCTTCCTCAGCAGATTCTGTTCAACTCTTCACTGACGAGCATTTTCCTTTTTATGATCAGTGTTGTTTCCTATTTTGTTCTGTATTCTGCTGTGATATTCATTACACCTGCTTCACCTGGAAAAAATGAAGGACTTTCATACGAGTCATTTTCCATCTTTAATTATATTTTCCTGTTTATTACTGTTATATATATATATACTCTCAAGAAATATCTGAGTGATCTGATCGACAGATGGACTTTCAGCAGGAACCCAAGACTGAAGGAAAGTCTCCAGGAATTTACAAATCTCATTTCTTCAAGAATCTCTCTGAAAGACACAGTCAGGACCATCTCAGAAAAGATTGCAGAAGCTCTTCAGGTGGAAAAGGTGATAATGCTTGTTCCTGCATATCAGTTTCCAAAGTACAATTTCAAGGATCTTAAAAGTATTATGAAGATTCAGCCGACATCCGAGGTATGGAATTACTTTTCCAGACAGAAAGGATTTACTGTTTCTTCCTATCTTCAGTACGGATCGGGGTCGAGGGAACATACGATGAGGTTTCTGAATGATCTGAAGATTCAGCTTTCTTATACAATCATGCATCCTGAAACGGACAGACTGAATGCAGTGTTTCTGCTTGGAGAAAAAAAGAACAAAAAAGGGTTTACTATCGGTGAGATATTTTTCATTAAAGAATGTTCTAGAATCGCAAATCTGCTTCTTCAGAACTATCTTCTTCTGAATTCAGAGATTGAGAAAAAGAAAATGCAGAGAGAGTTCACTACTGCAGAAATCATCAATAATACTCTCCTGCCGCCGGTATTTGATTCAGAAGCAAATCCGGAACTTGATCTTCAGTACGTGAACCTAGCTGCATCCGGAATTTCCGGAGACTATGTAGATTTCATTCAGTCTGAAGACGGAAGACTTTATATCTTTCTGGGAGACATTACAGGGCATGGAGTAGGAAGCGGACTTCTTGTAAGTGCAGTCAAGGCGATCATACGGTCAAATGTGGAAATGAACAGGCCCCTTCAGAAAATCTTTGAAACGATCAACAGATTCTTAAATGAGAGATATCCGGGATTTGAATTTATGAGTCTTTTCGGGCTGGTATACGATTCAGAAAGCAGCAGTTCTGAATATATCAATGCGGGACATGTGCCTCCGGTGATTATCGGAAAAAACGGAGACAGAAGAAGATTCGAGGCAACAGAAACACTGCTCGGGGTTGCACCTGGGCGGTATCCATCCGTAAAGCTTTCTCTCGAACCGGGAGACAAAATGTTTGTTTTTTCCGACGGAATCATTGAAGCATTAAATCCTGCCTATGAGCAGTTCGGAGTGGAAAGGCTGATTGAAATTATACAGAAAAACATTTCGCTCCCGAGTGAGGAACTCATTGAGATTCTGCTCGACAGTGTTCGGGAATTCAGAAAGGAAGGGGAACTTGATGATGATGCCTCCCTTATCTGTTTGACAAGAAAAGACAGAGTGACTGAAGTTGGGATGAGAGGGTAATTTGGCACAGATCATTTATCAGAAAAGCACTGACGGTTCAATTGCAGATATGGTATATTCAGAGACGTACAGTCTTCCCCTTCTTAAATCGGAAACGAGCAGAGTGTTTGTGGACTGTGATGAGGATTCTGTCCTTGTACTGACCGAGAATCCGCCCCTTACCAGAATATTTTCAGAGATTCATGCAGTGCCGGAAATTTTGCAGAATGATTTTCTGATTCCGGCAGTTTCCGTTGACCGATCCGGCATTGCACTTATGCAGGCTTTTGTAAACAGGGAAAGTCTTGAACTCTGCCTGAAGACCGGTTTTGCTCATTATTACAGCAGAAGCAGGAAGAAACTCTGGAAAAAAGGTGAAGACAGCGGACACCTTCAAAAAATTCTTTCTATAAAAGCTCCCGATGACTGCAGTTTTTTTGTGTTTATTTCGGAGCAGATTTCAGGGGCATGTCATACAGGTTATTATTCCTGTTTTTACAGGGAATATTCCGGCAAAGATTCATTCAGTAATGTTTATTCAGAAAAAAGTTTTGATCCGGAAAAAGTTTATAGGGGAGCATAATGAAAAATAAAGGAATAAAAATTATAATAGCTTCAGCAGGAGCTGCAGCGCTTCTGGCTGCTGCTGCATTTTTTACCGCAGAGCATACACTCGGCGGGGCAAAGGGAGACGGAAGTCTCAAGACAGAACTTGTCATTGATTCAGGAGAAACATCCAAGTCAGTCATGAAAGAACTCCAGGATTCAGGAGTCCTCAAGTCGCCCGGGTATTTCCGCTTTCTGCTCAGGATCTCCGGAAATTCAGGCGCACTGAAGCAGGGGGTCTATAATCTCGATGATGGAATGACTGCCAGAAAGATTATGAATATTCTCATTTCCGGAAAGGTAAAGACAGTCACTTTCACTGTTCCCGAAGGATACAATAACCGTCAGATCGGAGATCTGCTTGTATCCAGGAAACTGGCCTCTTCAAGGCAGGAGTTTCTGGATGCTGCTTCCAAAAAGGAAGTTCTTGAAAAATATAAAATTCCTGCAGATACATCCGAAGGATATCTTTATCCGAGCACTTACACTGTTCCATTTGATTATAAGGTGGACAGAATTGTTTCTATGATGATTAAGCAGTTTCAGAGAAATCTTCAGTCAGTCGAAGGAGCATCTGCTCTGGATCCGAAGGAGCTTCACCAGAAAATAATACTTGCATCGATCGTGGAAAGAGAAGCCAAAAGAAATGAAGAACGTCCTCTGATGGCAGGTGTGTTTCTGAAAAGAATGAAGATTAAAATGCCTCTTGAAAGCTGTGCCACTGTTCAGTATCTTTTCGACAAACCGAAAAGCAGGCTTTTGGAAAAAGACCTTCTGACTCAGTCTCCTTACAATACATATCTTCACAAAGGATTTCCACCGGGGCCGATTTCCAATCCGGGCCTTCCTGCAATTCAGGCTTCATTCAAGCCGGTAGAATCAGACAATCTTTTCTTTCTTCTGAAAGGAGACGGCTATCATTATTTTTCTAAATCTCACAGGGAGCATATGGAAGCCAAAAAGAAATATATCGATGTACTGTACGACTGATGGAAGAAAATGAAGAACTGAAGAAAATAGACGGGCAGATCGAATTTCTCGGTCAGCAGCTCGAGCATGTTCTGACTGAACTTGGGCATATTCGGGAAAGAGAAGTGGCAAACAGAGGGTCAAAGGAATCTGCAATGGGTTTTGTCGAAAAGGCAGAGCAGGTGATCCGTCTGGCAGAGGAAGGAAAGATTTTTCTGAATGATGAACAGAGAATAAAGATCCGTTCAACACTTGCCTCAATCATGAAACTTTTTAATTCCTGAACCGGTATTTATAATGAATTTTAATATACGGTCATTCCTGAGAACAGGGATCTTATTTCTCTGCATTCTCTTTCAGACCCTGAACTGTGCTACCTACTGGGAGAACAGAAAAAATGATTTTAAGGATATCTTTACTGCCGGTGTGGAAAGACCTGCCTATGGAGCAGGAGTCAGGATCAGTCTTCTTCCGATTGGATTTTTTTTTCAGGGAGAGAGAGATGAGGATGAGGGAGAAAATAAGGGAACAGGAACAGGAGTTCGCGGTGGCGGTTTAGGAAATTATTATTCCACTCAGCTTCTTTTCGGATTTCTCGGCGGAGAAACTTTCTATTGCGGTGAAGTGCAGAGGGATGAAAGCGGAAAGATTCAGACCGAAGAAAAGGTGCCGGTTGTTCTGGGTCTTCGTGACAATCTGAAAAGTCATAATGTCAAGTACTGGGAATTGATGAACACGACTCCGAAACAGAGACAGAAGGAAAACTCAGAAAAACTCAAGAAGTATATTGCAGAGCAGATCATCAGTTCCACCGGTGATGAAAGTCTGAGACAGTATATTCCGCCTGAAAAAAGAAAACCTTACGGATATCCAAAATCATATGCATGGCAGATTGAATTATTTTTAGGACTGCGTTACTCGCTCCGGCTTGGATTCAATATTGCAGAATTTGCAGATTTTCTCATCGGATTCACTTCCTATGATCTTCTGGGAGACGACGTCTCCGGTAAAACGTCGATAGAGTGAAGCAGCAGTCTTCCAAATATTGGCGAGGACGGTAGCAGCTGAGCCCTCAAGCCGGCAGGCTTCCCTGCCAAAAATGCCTCACCTGCCGCCGAAGGCGTAAGGT
The DNA here is from genome assembly GCA_052033835.1 of Spirochaetota bacterium. Classification (GTDB taxonomy): domain Bacteria; phylum Spirochaetota; class Leptospiria; order Leptospirales; family Leptospiraceae; genus DAORDI01. Next base: position 139 of record JBPOJG010000406.1, on the reverse strand, counting down.
GAGTGAATAAACGGAACGGTATGATAAAAGCATCTAATTTATGCAAATATTTCAAAATAAGAAAAAGGAAGCCCGGATTTTTAGGAGCAGTCGGATCATTGTTTTACGGGGAGTCCGATGAGATCCGAGCAGTGGACAA
>JBPOJG010000534.1:0-21855 GCA_052033835.1 Spirochaetota bacterium | reverse complement strand
CTTGGCGGTCATCTTGGCCGTAAAAGTGACGGCCATCCTGGTCCTCTCACGCTTGCCAGAGGATTATACCAGCTCCATTCTATTTCTATCGTTTGGACACTTCTGACTTAGGGGTAACGTTATGCCGGAGGCGGGGTGAGGTCAACAAGGTTCGCTGGGGTGAGGTAACCCAGCTTTCTTCTCAGAAAATTTCAATCGAACGGGGGACCTGGCAAGGTCGCACGGTGAGACTAGTAGACTCTATTTCTTCAGTACCTTCTTAACCTCGCTCAGATCATTACATTTTATAGATAATTCCATGATTTTTTTCAGCAGATCCAAATCTTTTATCTTTTTGATCTGAGCCATCAGAGCAAGACCTTTAGAATTGAAACGGGATTCCAGAGTCAGCTGGATACCAAGATAAAGGGATTCTCTGGCCTTACTGTAACCTTCTTCCCTTCCTTGTTCAATTCCCCTCTCGATTCCTTGTTCAACTCCCTTCTCAATCCCCTTTTCTATTCCTGCCAACACACCGTCTTCATAAGCACCTTCCATATTGGAAGCATAATCGAGTTCTGCTTTCAGTCGCATTTCATACAGTTGGCGGTTTTTCTCGCTCAGGGAAATAGTTTTCAGTTCAGAAATTGCCTTCCTGATTTTGGGATTTTTCTTTTCAAGTGTCTTCATTTCATCTCCTTTCAACTTTTCCGCTTTTTTGAGCAGATAGAGCCAAGGTTCAAATTCTCCCTGCAGATCCTTCAATCCTTTCTGGAACTTAGGCAGTTCAACAATATTGATTTCCAGATCATAGTCAATGGAAAAAATCGAGTCATTTCAAGCAGTCTGAATCGAAAAATGAAATCATTGTCATTGGGAAATAAAGCGAAATTCAGGAAATTAAATGAATAGACTTTAGGTAGCTGATGATACTGTTTCCCCTTTTTTATGCTTTTGGAATATATTTTTGTCCGGTAAAATCACGATAGCCGACAGCGGGAGTGATTTTAGCCTGCAAGGTTTGTGCCGACAGCACAAAGGGGGGCGTTTCGGAAAATCCTTATTGAAGCCTGCCTGCATTTCCACAAGGAACTTATTTCCGTTGATGTCTTCTGCACTGATGTCCAGAACAGAAAGTTTTTCAGAATCCATTTCTTTTGGAATTTCCGGATTCAGTACCTTGAGAGAAGAAATGCATTTTTGGCCTTGAAACTGCGGAAATGAATTCAGTAAAGAAAGAAGCAAATCCGGGTTCTGAGCGAAAAGAGCCTTGAATGCAAAATCGACAGTGAGTCTGAAAAGTTTCATTACAGTCAGAACTTTCAATAACTTTATAATATACTATAACTTATTATAAAAAACAGTGTAACTTTGAAATATTATATGCATTTTTTGGAATACAAAATTGAAAGCTGCAGATAATATATTACCCAGATTTCTAATAGCGAAGCGTCGCAAGCGTGGAAGCCGCTGCTGCGTTCCGCCCTTCGGGCTATCAGAAATCTGGAAAGAGTTTGGAGTCCCGCGAACGTGGAAGCTGCTGCAAACCCCTTTGCGGCGGCTCGGAAACTGCTATCCCCGCGTTTGCCCACATTCAGTGACAATGCAAAGGCACTTTCAACCAATGAATAATTGACTATATACAATTTCATTAGAAATCTGGGTAGTTCTTTTATCCGCGGTTTCATGGAAAAATCAATTCCTTTTATTTTAAGGGATTGAATATTTGTCGATTCCCGCCTCTGCCTTTTGTAACCGCATCCGGGAGTGAATATTTTCCTTGACTGAAATATCATTTTGCCTTTTTATCTCAGTCAGACGAAAGGCGACATCAATGAAAAAAGAATACTACTGGAAAAAGGAAAATGTTCTTGTGCTCAGACAGAGAGCGGAACTCGATAAAATCACTGCAGCTGTGGAAATCCGTTTTCAGAAAGAAAAAATCCATTCGGTGGAGTTTTATTCTTCGATGCTCGGAGTGGCAAAAGCGTATCTTGGAACTCAGAAAAAAACTGGCAATGCCTGGGAATCGGAAATCACAGCACAGTCGCAGTCTCTTCCAAACTACCACTATACTGGTTTTATACTCAACGGAACGGTCACAGAAGATTTTCTGAACAGGATCATTGCAGATGTACATCTGAAACTGAATGATGCAGTACTCGAAGAATTTCTGAGAAAAGAATCGGATATCGAAGAGGTATCCGATTATATCATGAAAAAATATCCCAGAGCAGACTGAATTACTGTAAATTCTTCATCACAGTATCCTGTCTAGAAGGATTACGGTTTTCCGGATAATCTGTAGTGTAATGAAGTCCCCTGCTCTCCTTTCTCTGAAGCGCAGAAAGGATAATCAGTTCAGCCACCTGCACAATATTCCTGAGTTCGAGAAGCGGATTCGTGAGAATTGTTCTGTTGTAATAGTCCTTCACTTCTTCATGGATGAGTTTTATCCTCCTGAGTGCTCTTTCGAGTCTCAGATTGCTCCTGACAATTCCTACATAGTCATTCATGATCGTCTTAATTTCTTTCAGATCATGTGAAATCAGAACCCACTCTTCCGTGTTCTTCATTCCTTCTTTGTCCCATTCAGGAATTCTGTCATGTTCAGGAAGAAAATCAGATTTATTTGCAGAAATGTCCTGCACAATCCTGTCGGAAAAAACAAGACCTTCCAGAAGACTGTTGGATGCAAGTCTGTTTCCTCCGTGAACTCCAGTCGATGCAACCTCACCTACAGCATACAGATTCATGATATTTGTCTTTCCGAAAAGATCAGTTGCAATTCCTCCGCACATATAATGGGCTGCAGGAACAACAGGAATCGGCTTTTCAGTAATATCAATCCCGAGAGACTTGCATTTTTCATAGATGGAAGGAAAATGTTTTATTATATCAGGTTTTATTAAATGAGTGACATCCAGAAGAACATGAGACTCTCCTCTTTTCTTCATTTCAGAGTCTATAGCTCTCGCAACAATGTCTCTGGGTGCCAGATCAGCCATTTCATGATATTCTTTCATAAAAGGTTCTCCGTTCAGCCTTTTGAGAATCCCGCCTTTTCCCCTGACCGCTTCAGAGATCAGAAACGAATTTCCTTCTTCATGAAACAGTGAGGTCGGATGAAACTGATAAAATTCCATATTCAGAATTTCAGCGCCTGCACGGTATGCAGCTGCTACACCGTCGCCTGTCGCAACATCAGGATTTGTACTGTGCAGATACACCTGCCCCGCTCCCCCGCTTGCAAGAATTGTCTTTTTTGCAAGCACCGGATACACATTTCCTTTTTTGGAATCGAGAACATAGGCACCAAAACAAATATTCGGATTTTTTTCCTGCTTCAGATGATGAGGCGTAATCAGATCCACGCAGTTATGATGTTCGAGGATGGAGATGTTCGGATTGCCTTTCACTGCAGAGAGAAGTGTCAGTTCAATTTCCTTGCCTGTTCTGTCATAGGCATGAAGGATTCTGTTTCTTCTGTGACCGCCTTCGAGACCGAGATCCAGATTTCCTTTTTCATCCCGGGTAAACGGGACTCCCAGTTCAATCAGTTCACGCACTCTCTCGGGGCCTTCTTCTACAAGCACTCTCACTGCATCAGGATCGCACAGACCTGCACCTGCTTCCAGAGTATCCTTCAGATGGATTTCAGGATTGTCCGTATTCGAAAATACGGATGCAATCCCGCCCTGAGCATAGTACGTATTTGATTCATAATCAAATTTTTTAGTGACTATGGTGACGCTGCCGAAACGGGCGAGTTTCAGGGCGCAGAAAAGTCCTGCTACCCCGCTTCCGATTACAAGAAAATCTGTTTTTTTCTTCATTTCACATTCAGCATCGCATTGATGTAGTCAATTGATCTGAGAAGCTGATAATCAGGCTTTATAGGACCTGACTTCATCTGCTCTGCTGTCTTCTCTGCTTTTCCGTTCTTGGCTGTCCATTCTTTGTATTTTTCAATCGGGAAATACTGCTTCGGTTTCGCTTCAGAAGGGATCTTAGGAAGGTGATGCCACATATTTTCTTCCCTGTACTGGAATGGGAAACTTCCGTCTTCTTCAGATGACACTTCAATATCAGGCTCAACACCTACAACCTGAATTGTTCTTCCGGAAGGTGCATAGTATCTGGACTGAGTAATTTTCACTACATAATCATTATTGTCAGGAAGATCGAGAAGTTTCTGGACAGTGGCCTTTCCAAATGTTCTTTCTCCTAGAAGAAGTCCTCTTCCGTGATCCTTGATTGCACTCGCAACGATTTCACTTGCAGAAGCAGACTTGGCGTTTATCAGAACCACTACAGGAAGATTTGTCAGATCCTTTTTTGCAGCCTTGCTTTCTTCGAGACCTCTTCCTGGACTTTTGGTTCCTACAATCACACCGCTTGTAATAAACATATCCGCAATGTCAATTGCCAGATCCAGATAACCGCCGGCATTGTTTCTAAGATCAAGAACGACAGCTTTCAGTTTGTTCTGCTTTTTCTTTGCCTCATTGTCAAGACGATGAAAGGTCTTTTCAATTTCCGTGTCAGATGACTCCACTGGAGTTTTTACAAAACCGGAAAGTTTGATATATGCAATATGCTCATTGTCTTTCAGCAGTCTTCCCTGAACGTTCTTGATTTCGATTTTGTCTCTTGTGACCTTGATTTCGATCGGTTTCAGAAGTCCCTTTCTTTTTACAAGAAGAGCCACATCTGTTCCTTTTTTACCCTTGATCTTTCTGACTACTTTTTCGAGAGAAAGACCTTTGGTCGATTTTCCGTTCACTCCCATAATCACATCACCCGCTCTGACACCTGCCTTGACTGCAGGATAGTCTTCGAGAGGATTTTCCACTACAACTTCCTTGTTTCCTCCACCGCTCAGGATGGCGCCGATTCCCTCAAAACTTCCGTCAGAAATCTTTGCCATTGACTCTTCCCAGACTTCCTTGGCAAATACATTGGAATGAGGATCAAGTGAACTTAAGTATCCGTTTGCAGCAGCAAGCCAGACATCCTTTATACTGAACTCTTCCTTCTGAGCTTCGCTCTCTTCCACTTCTTCTAGAGGTTCTTTCATCGGCGGAGTTTTGTATTTTGCGATATTTTCGGATATGAAGGAGACAACTTTATCAAAATCCTTTCTTGTGAAACCGACCATTTCCCATTTGGAAACCAGCACATTTTTTCTGGCCTGTTCTCTTTCCACAAGTTTCTTGATTTCATCATTGCTCAGTTTAGGTTTTGCAGATTCCGACTTTGCTCTTTCCTTTCTGATCTGCTCCACTTTTTTATAGTCAGGCTCAAAGATCAGAAATTTATCGGAAGGAGAAATTTTGAATGTCTTTCCCGGCATAATCTCATCCTTCTCTTCAAACTTTTCACGTTCTTCATAATAGGATTCAGGAAGAAGATAAAGTGTATGCGGAAGACTTAAGAGTGCAAAAACGGCGGAATCTACATATGCCCTGTTTACATCGATGCTGTTCCTGTCGATATAATGCCTGTCCACAACCTGAATGACTGTTTCGAAGTCTTTGGAAGTGAAACTTGTAGGCTTGCCTTTCTTCTGTGCCGGTTCACAGGTGACAGAACCTGAGATGAGTAAAATCAGGCTGAATAATATGCTATGAAAAATACTGAATCTGTTCATTTGCAGTTCATGATTTCTGATTCAGTATAATATGTCAACTATTCCGAAATTCATTTTTTCTTTTCGGAAATAATCGGTCTTGCATATATTCTCATTTCCTCAAAATCCGTTTTTTCGAGTTCGAGCTTCAGTCTTTCTCCCAGAAAAAAAGGTCTTGAGTATTTTTTTGAAAGAAACGAAAACTCGTTCATCAGATGCAGTTCAGTCTCATCCGTAAAATGATGATGTTTCACCACTGCTTCTCCGTAAATATTTTCCAGTTCCACGAAAATATTCTGAGGTTTGATTCCTATAATAATTCCGGTAAATTCCTTCACTCCGGCCGCATCGATGTACCTGCAGACCTTGAGCCGGTTCATATCCCGTTCTGCTTCAGCTGCCCTTCTTTCTTCTTCAGAGGTATGAAATCCAAGATCGACAATCTCATCTTTTGAATAAGGAAGTTCCTCGTCCCGGATCAGTGCTTCGAGAACCCGGTGAATGACAAGATCAGGATATCTTCTGATCGGAGAAGTAAAATGACAGTAGTCTGTGAATCCAAGCCCCCAGTGTCCTCCCTTGCCTCCTCCGTAAAACGCCTGCATGAAACTTCTGAGAAGAATATAATTAAAAACTCTTTCCGATTCATGACCAGATACTGCCTTCTGAACCTTTCTGATTTCCTTGTAGTCCACGGACGAAATCTGATTTCTAAATCCGTAGATTTTCAGAAATGAATTCAGTGTTTCGAGTTTGTCCTCATCCATCACCTCGTGAATTCTGAACAGTGCCGGAGCTTTCTTTCTGCGGATAAATTCAGCTGTCTTCTGATTTGCAGAGAGCATCAGTTCCTCAATCAGCATATGACTTTTCAGTCTTTCACGGATTTTGACTTCCTTCACGCTTCCGTCCTCAGCTGTGGAAAAATAGACTTCCTTCAGATTCAGATCGACTCTGCCTTCCTCCATTCTGGATTTTCTCTGCCCCTCAGCAAGGCGGTTCAGAAGACAGATTCTGCTTCCTTCTTCATTTTTAATGATTTCTTCTTCAGCGGATTCATAAGTATAACGTCTGTCCACTTTAATGATGGATTTGTAGAATCTGGCAGAATGAATTCTTCCGTTCCAGTCGCCTGTCATTTCTGCAGTGAATGCAAGTCTGTCCTTTCCTGCCACAAGGCTGCAGAGATCCTCTGAAAGAACAGGAGGAAGCATAGGAACTACGTGGTCAGTCAGATAGACCGACGTTGCTCTTTTCAGTGCCTCTTCATCGAGAGGAGTGTGCAGTCGTACATAATGACCGACGTCAGCGATATGCACATAAAAACGCACAACGTCTCCCTCTGTCTCAATGCTCACTGCATCGTCAAAATCCTTGGAAGTCGCTCCGTCAATCGTCGCAGTCCAGAGATTTCGCAGATCCGCTCTTTCCCCCCAGTCCTCCGTGTTTTCAGGTCCGGGAGTTTCCGGAAAATTGAGTATGATTTCTTCAGGATAGTTCTGATGAAAATCATACTTCAAGAGAATTCTGTTGTAGTCCCTGTCTCTTGAATCTCCCTCCTCAAACCGGAGGAAACTTGTTTCATAGAGATTGCCGGACTGAAAACTGTCCTCTCTGAACTTAACGATCAGAACATCGTCTTTTTTGATGCTTCGTACAACGTCAGCCAGAAGGCTTTTCTTTCTCAGGAAACCTTCCTTTTCTTCGCCGTTCTGATCGAGGATGATTCCGTAAAAATAATGTTCATCTGCATCCACAATCTTGAGCCTGTAGAAAGTTCTGCCTCTTTTGATGACCTCGCGGACTTCGCCCTCAAGCCTTCCCCTTTTGCCGAATCCAAGCGGAATAATTTCGACAGTATCACCCGGGATTGCCCCTTCGGTAAATTCTCTGGGAACAAAAACTTCCTTCTGAGATCTCAGTTTAACAAAACCGTCGCCCCATTTAGAAAGAGAAATTTTTCCCGTAATTTTGAAATTTTTTGACACGTGCACATGTTTTTTGTGCTTTTCAATCAGAAGTTCCGATTCAAGAAAGTTCAGAAAAATCATCAGATCTTCCTTATGATCTCCTGAATGTTTCTTTCCGTGTTTTTTATCTTTTTTCTTTTCAGCAAGATCTTCCATTAGAAGATTCCAGGAAATGTCTTTTCCTGAGTTTGCTTTCAGATATCTGTAAGTCTTTGCAATAATTTTATTCATAATTCCTTTCTCACTTCAGAAAATTCTGAATCAGCTTTCTGTGCAAGTGAAAATTGAATTCTGAACAGCCACCCGGCGTGACTCTCGCCGAAACTCAGGGCTGAATATTTCCGCTTTCTGCCGGGAATTCTGCATAGCAGACAGGATTCAGGAGCCGGACAATTTCATAATTTCCTAAATTATATGTGTTTATTTTTTTTCCTTATTTGAATACAGATGCTGCATCAAAAGAAATAAAAAAAGAAATTTCACTTATTTTTCCTCATCCGATCTTCCTGCGATTATGAATAAATCTTCACTCCATAAGTATGCCTTTTCTTACTTTCCCGCGCATCCTGAATATTTGCACCATCTCTCTGTTTTTCCTCATCCCGGAAAATATCAAAATCAAAAAAATTTGCAGTCACAGCTGCTCCGGAATCTTTTTTACCGTATACCGTATCTCATTTTCCAAACAGTCTGATATTCTCAAACACTTGTAATCCAAATATGTGAGTGTGCCTCCATTGCCGACCTTGCCAATGAAATACTGCTCAGCACAGAATGCAGATAATATATTAGAAAATTCTAATGCAGTTTTCCAATATTGAATTAACTCCAGTTTAATGGAAATTATTTCAATAGACTTGCCGTGCCCTTCGCTGTGAAATTCAGCTTTTACACTGTCCTAAGCCTGGAAAGCCGCTGTTTCTCAGATTTTCGAACTGACTGTGCATTCTTCAGCTCCAAAATTCATCGCATCTGACTCTCAGATGCATTTTCAACTGTAAGTTTTTTTCAATATAATTATTTACAAAAAAAAAACATTTCTGAGAGGTCTAATTATCAGAGTCTGCCTGCAAGTAAAGCCGGACTCAAAGACTGAAAATGGAGAAAATAAGAATGAAGAAAACAGTATTCACAATACTAAGTTCAATGATAATCATAGGATCTCTGTCTGCCGGACCGGCAGATGCAGGAAGCTGGGGGCCTGTTCAGGCAAGAGGAAGCAAGTGTCCTGCCGGAATGAGACTGCCCACAGCACCCGACCTGATAGCGGGAAACAAAGCAGGTGTTCTTCCTAACGGAATCTATCTTACCGAAAAGGCACTGTTCCGCGTAAACAGAGGAGTTCTGAGCAAGGTGACAGGCGGAGGGGTTACTCAGTGCATTCGCTGATATAAAACGTAATTTTTATGCTTTTACGCAAACCCCGCTGCGGAGCTGCGTAAGGGCTGAATTTCAGAATAAAGATAATTCCTTCTCCCTTATTTTTTTCAGAATCTTCGCGGAAATCGATGATGGAAAATCCTCTTCCAGTTTCTGCATATCAGTTCTCATCCAGTCACATTCCTTCGTCTGAATCAGTTTATCCAGCTGCTCTGTCCATTCGGAAAAAACAGCATGCAGACTGATATTATGCACTGTTATGGAATGTTTTCCGCAGAAGAATGATTTTTCCATATTTTCCGTGCTGAGACAGTCTTTGAACATATTGTCATATTCATATTTATTTTTTCCATCCTCGGATTCTGCAATATAAGGCAGAGAGTATACTGTCCGAAAAAAACTCCTTTTTCTGTCTTTGATAAGCAGAATTTTTCCTTCGTTCATAAAAAAAATGAATATCATTTTCACACTGATCTTCTTTTTTTCCTTCTCAGAGACCGGAAGCATATTCTGAGTCCCTTTCTGAAATGCAGAACATTCCTTTTTCAGAGGACAGATTCCGCACTGGGGTTTCCTTCCGCAGACAGAGGCTCCCAGTTCCATGACTGCTTCATTATGATTTCCAGGATCATCATGATTCAGAAATTCATCTGCAAGCTTCTGAAGATCCTTTTCTGCTCCGGGAGTTCTTATATTTTTTTCATACGAAAAGAATCTGGAGAGAACCCTCTTCACATTTCCGTCGAGAACTGCATATTTTTTTCCATATGCCAGAGAGAGAACGGCTCTCGCGGTGTAAGGACCGATTCCGGGAACACTGAGAGCATCTTCAAGACTTTCCGGAAAAACAGAAGAAAACCGGTCCCTCACATACTCTGCTCCCTTTCTCAGATTAAATGCACGTGAATAATATCCCAGTCCCTTCCATGCACCGGCAATATCCTCCTCCGAAGAAGAGGCAAGTGAGTCTATATCAGGATATTTTTCAATGAAGGAAAGATATTTTTCTGTCATTGCCTCCACGCGGGTCTGCTGGAGCATGATCTCGCTCACCCAGACAGTGTAGGCTGTTCTTTTTTTTCGGAAAGGAAGATCTCTTTTGGAAGAGTGAAACCATTCCAGAAGAGATCTCTGCACTGATTTTTTCAGTCTTCTACTACCGACATTGCATATTCAGAAATTGCTTCTCTTCTCTGTTCCGCATAGTCCTTGTGAAACCATAAGAGCTGCATATTGTCTGCACTTTTCTTATTTTTCATCGTAATTCGGATCATACATTCATCCACTGCAAATTTCATTGCCTCTTTGGATGTCTCTCCGAGTCCTTTGTTTCGCTTCTTTCTCACCAGATCCCCGCCGTTTTTTTTCAGACGTTCCATCAGTGCATTGTATTCCTTGTCGTCGATGCAGAATACGGTCTCCTTTTTCCCTTCCTTCCATTTCACTTCCACCTCGTAGAGAGGAGCCGAAGAGAAATGAATCATTCCCAGTTCAAACAGTTCAGGCCAGTACTCATAGAAAAAGGAAAGCATCAGGCTTCGAATCGCATAACCGTCAAAATCCGCATCAGTCATGATGCTGATTCTCTCATAGTTCAGATCGGAAATCGCCTTTACCTTTCCGTCGAGAGGAAGTCCTACGATCGCAACTATGTTCTTGAGTTCCTCATTCTGAAGAGCTTTTGCCAGAGACATTCCCTTGCAGTTCATCGGTTTTCCCCTGAGAGGAAAAAGCCCGTGGAGCTTTGGATTTCTGGCAGGACGCAGACCGGCGATCGCAGAATCCCCTTCAGCGATGAAAAGAACCCTCCCAGGCTCGTTTGTACGGCCTGTGGGAGGCATGAGCTTGGGAATGCTGTTCCGAGAGGCTCTGCGAAGCCCTTTCTGTGCATCCTCAAGTTCCTTCAGCTGAGTTCTCTTTTCCATCTGAAGTTTGACTTCTTCGAGCAGATCCGTCTTTTTCACAAGTTTGTCGAGATGTTTGTCTACTGCCTTTCTCATATCCTCATTGAGATCGTTGATGAGATAGGATTTGTCCTGAGACTTGAATCTCGGATTCAGTATCCTCAGATTGACATACATATGAAAGCAGTTTCTCACATCATTTCTGGTACACTGAGTTTTCAGTTTTTTTTCAAGGGAGACTATCTGGGATTTTTTTCTCACTTCATCGCAGATTCTGTTTTCAAGATATTCAATTGCAGATCCGCCCTGAACTGCAAAGTTCGAATTGATCCAGCTGAGAGTCTTGTTCTGACCGATCACTACATAGTTTTCCATCTGAATCTGTGATGCCGAAGAAGCATCATTATAATCCATTTTATAGTATACCAGTTCCGAATTCTGAAAAATCTCCTCCATTCCTTTCTTGAACTTGAATTTCTCGGATCTGTTCTTGTGATGAAACTGAACTTCCAGTCCAGGATTTGTCATTGCCAGATCCTGAAGATACTGAATCATCAGATCCACTTTGAATGAAGTATCGAGTCCGTTGAAATATTTCGGATCAAGTTCAAATTCCACTTTTGTTCCGTGTTTATCTGCACCTGTCTTTATGCTTTCCTTCATGAAACTTTTTTCCATCAGAGGGGCAAGCTTGGACAGATGATCCTTGTTCAGATTCGGACACTCATTGAATGTTCCGTGTTCATCGAAGTAAAGAAGAACCTTTTCAAGAACATCTGCAGAAAACTTGAATGAACGGATCATCTTTTTTACATCATCTGCAACAGAAAAAAGTTTCCTGTAGGTTTTGCCTTTGCTGCTCGTCTCCACTCTGAAAAAATTGGAAACCATTCTTACAAGAGAAATCCCTACACCGTTCTGACCGGCCACATGGTCTTCCTTGACCTTGTCGTCAAAATTTTCACCGTACATCAGATGCAGGTAGACGCCTTCCGCATTTTCTGCAGGGATGCCCCGTCCGTTGTCTTCCACTGTCACTCTTTTCTGATCAGTCGAAAGAGAAACAATGAGCTTTGACATTTTATCCTTGGGCTGTATCGTCTTGTCGTTCAGATTCTTTCTGTACTCATCTACAGCATTCATGCATGCTTCATCAAGACATTTCAGCTTGGCAGGAATATCTTCGAGTTCCTCATGCAGAATTTCATAAGTTTCTTTAGTTTTTTTGAAAAAATGCTGCTCAAATGTGGAAAGAGAATTCTGACCGAGCCACATCCCGGTTCTCATCCGGACGTGCTCCACATTTGAGAGTTTCTTAAAATTTCGTTTCTGTTCTTCCTGTTTGGCCATTTTTATTTATCCCACTTGTTCTTCAGCTCAGTCAGTTCATTCACCATAAACACAGTGAGCTTGTCGTCTTTTTTATAGAGTCCTGTATACTCATCGAATCTGGTCTTTGCTTCCACAATGGCTTCCTCGCATTTATGCACTTCTTCAAGAGTCATTCTGTATACCGGAATAGAAGCCAGCCATTCAAAATATGTGAACTTACTTTTTTTCAGCTGATCCTCAAAGTCTGCCTTGGACTTGATTGTCGTAACACGCAGATTCCATTTTTCCTTGATGAAGCGGATCAGTTCACTGTTCCTGTCGATTTTTTCCTGCTCGAGTCCTGCAAGTCTTTTGAATCTTCTGACAAGATGGTTCTTTCTGAAATCACAGAACCGTCTGATGATTTCTTCCGGAGTCTCATTTTTGAGTTTTCCCTCAAATGTAATTACATTGTATGTCAGAGCCTCATTCTGCTCCTTGTTGAACAGTTCCCTGATCTGGGCCTCTGAAGGTTTTTCGCCTTTCTTATAATTAAGTTCTATTCTGAATCTCTGACTGGAATGATCCATGTAGTCCTTCAGCCAGTGATCCTTTTTTTCCAGAATATCATCGAGATACGTAATGACCTTTTCTCTGTTCCAGGACATCGGAGCGTCCGTGAGAAAAAGAGATTCCCCTTCCCATTTAAAACCGAAGGTAGTTGTGAGAATTTCAGAACCGTTGTCATTTTTGGAGAGTCTGATTTCCCCTCCGAAATCCTTGTACCAAGGTTTTATTTTCTTTGTTTTTCCAGTCTTCAGATAGGCAATCTGAGAATCAATGATGTCTCCGAGTTTATGACCAGGAATAAAACATCTGAATCCGGTCGCAATCCCCTGAATATGATTCAGAAGAACTACAGGAACCTTTCCTACAAAGTGAATCGGTTCATCTTCTGTTTCATCATAGTTTCTCACATAATCAATATCAGGCAGTCCTTCAAAGAAACCCAGTTCCTTTACAAAATCCGAAAGTTTGACTTCAGTATAACGGGGCGATGCAATTGCATTCGGATCGAGCACATCGCCGAATGTCCCCTCACCGCTCACAAGAGGAATATTATTTGCAAATGTAAAATCCTGGGCCATCGCAGAAAGTGCATCCTGAATGGATTTGTCTCCATGCGGATGGAATCCCATCGCAAGACCTGCAACTTTCACTGTCTTTGTGTATCTGTTTCTGGAATCTGAGTTCCACATTGCCCATAAAATTCTTCTCTGAACAGGTTTCAGACCGTCAATTTCATGCGGAATCGCTCTTGAATCGCATACATATCTGGAATATCTTCTCTGATCAAGATTGACCTGATCCTCAAAACTGATCTTAGGAATCTCAGTCTGGCTGTTAGAAATATTATTCTTCATCTTTTGGCGTTTTGGTAAGACCTATTATTCTTGTCAAGAACAAAGCGGTCTGCAAAGTTTGAACAGCCGGTCAAAACCATGAAAAACCTAATAAATACAGTATTTATCGCAGTGTTCACTTTTTACTGCAGTTCCCCGAAACAAGTCCTCGAAGAACCCAAAAAGGCGGGCAAAGGAGGCTTTTTTTTCTCGCAGAAATTTCCGGGGAAAACGAGTTCAGAAATGTTCGAAGATTCAAGCAAGAGAGTCAGCATTCTTTTTTTTCAGGAAAAAAATGACTCCATTCTGGTACAGGAAGTGGAGATGAATCTGTTTGTCTACTCCCCGGTTTTTCTGAAAAATGCAAGAACCCAGTTTGATAAATCAGCACTCAAAAAATTCAATTTCCACGAGATCAGAAAAATCGGCACAGCCAGAGAAAGTGCCTCCGGCCTGAAGGTGGAATACAGCAGATTTCTGAAAAGAAAAATCGAAGACAATTCCCTTTCCTCACTTGCCAAAAACCTGAAGACGGCAGGATACAAAGAACTTTCCAATATTCAGGAAGAGACTGAATTTATCCCCCTATATGAATCAGAGAATGTCAATAGATCAATATCTTCCGCCTCCGGATTCGCGAAAAAATCAGAAATGCAGAAACTGAAATGGGGACTTCTGAAATGGAAATATGACAGATCAGACAGTGTTTACAGGCATTTCACTTCACCTTCGGGCAAGGTTTCCGTTTCCATTCCCAAAAATGAAACAGATCTTGTATTTGAATTTGCATCCTCTCTTCCGGTTCTTTTCGAAAATCAGATATATAAAATTGAAGTGGAACCGGACTTTTATACCAGTGATTTCATATCTTCCGAACCCAGAACACTGAAGGAATCGCAGAACTCAAAAGAGCAGGAAAATTTTAAGATTCCAATTTCCGTTCTAAAAAAAAATTTGGCAGATAATGGAAGAAATAAGAACTAGATTTGCTCCTTCTCCTACCGGATTTCTGCATGTAGGCGGAGCGAGAACCGCACTTTTCAATTATCTGTATGCCCGCGCAAAGAAGGGAAAATTCATTCTGAGAATTGAGGATACGGATCAGGACAGATCCACTGAAAGTTCCTTTCATACGATCATAGAGTCAATGAAATGGCTCGGAATGAAATGGGATGAGGGTCCTGAGATCGGAGGAGAATACGGTCCTTATAAACAGTCGGAAAGACTCGATATTTACAAAAAATATACCGATCTCCTCATAGAAAAAAATCTGGCCTACAGATGCTTCTGCACTCCGGAAGAACTCGAAGCAAAAAAGAAAAATGCCGAAGCAATGGGCATCCCGAACATTTATGACGGAACTCATGCAAATCTTTCCGAAAAGGAAATTCAGGAAAAACTGAATGCAGGACTCCCCTATGCAGTCAGATTCAGAACACCGGCAAAGAACCTGGTTGTGGATGATCTGATTCAGGGAAAGGTGAAATTTGACACTAAACTGATAGGCGATTTTATTATCGTAAAATCAGACGGTTTTCCTTCTTATAATTATGCTGTAGTGATAGACGATTATCTTATGAAAATTTCTCATGTGATCCGAGGTGTCGGTCATCTTTCCAATACACCGAGACAGGTACTGATTTATGAAGCTTTGGGGTTCAAGGTTCCCCGCTTCGGCCATGTTTCCGAAATCGTAGGGACTGACGGTAAAAAACTCTCCAAAAGAGCCGGAGCAACTTCCATTCTTGCATTCAGGGACCTCGGGTACAGCTCAGAATGTATTGTCAACTATATGGCTCTTCTCGGATGGACAAGTCCTGACGGTCAGGAATATCTGCCGGACAAAAAGTCTGAAGAAATATTTGATGTGGAAAGATGTTCCAAATCCCCTTCCATGTTTGACGTATTTAAAAAGATGAAGGATGAGGAAAAAGAATCGGTCAATCTGACTTCACTTACCTCTGCGGAGCTTGCTGACTGGCTGAATCCGAAATCCAAACTGAACTGGCTTTCCAACAAGTACATCAGAGATGCAGAAATCAGAACAGTTGCAAAAGACATTCTTCCTTTCATAAAGGACATATCTTCAATCCCTGAATCAGTCAAGTCAGAGAACAGCGATACATTAATTTCCATTATGGAATCTATACGTGTATATCTGGACAGGCTTTCACAGGCCCCGCCCTACATCGCGGAATTTTTCATCACTGAAATCAGTCTGGAAAATGAAGATGCAAAGGTTCTTGTTTCCACTGAAGGCTCTCATAAGGTTGTAAAGACATTTTATTCTCTTCTGAATTCAGAGAATCCATCCACATCCGATGACTACAAAAAACTTATGGAAAAAACAGGAGAGCTCACAGGAGAAAAAGGAAAGAATCTTTTTATGCCGATCAGGGCTGCATCCACAGGAAAGGCACATGGACTCGAACTGCCTATTCTGTTTCCGCTTCTTGGAAAGGAAAAAGTCAAAAAGAGAATACAGTGCATTGCAGATGAAGTGAAAATCTCATTATAATATAATGAAAACAGTTCCGGAACTCGAAAAGCAGGAAAAATACGGTGAGCTGACTGCTCTCGTAAAAACAATGCTGAAAAAAGATCCCAGAAATATTCAGGGAACTGCACTGAAAGAATGGGCCGGTAAAAGATGGAGAAATCTTTTCATCTCAAACGCTGAAAAATACTTTGAGCCGATGGATGCTCTCCATAAGAATAAAATACTCGGCAAGGATAAACGAAGCGACAGAGAAAAAATAACGTCCAAATTTTTAAGAGGACAGGGCCAGGAGGAATGGAATATTGAACTCCCTCCTGTTCCTGAGTTCAGACTGAAAAAAACCTCACTGATCTTCTGTCCCGGTTTCCTGAACGGGCTTCTGCCTGTAATGGCATTCAAGAATGAATTTCCCGAGGCTGCAGAAAAATTCGGAATTCATATCCTTCAGTCAGATTCTCATCCGGTCAGAAGCTGTCTCGGAAACACTGATGATATTCTGAATGCTGTCGAAAAGGGAATCGGCCTGAACAAGGACGGCATTAAAACCCATGAAATTCCGGAAATTCCTAATGAAAAAATCATTCTTTTATGCTACAGCAAGGGAATGCCTGATGCTCTGGAACTTCTTTCCATCCGGCCCGATCTTCGAAACAGGATCACTGCAGTCTTTAATATTGCAGGAGCTCCGGGCGGTTCCTTTCTCGCAAACAGATTTTACGATCTGATCAAGGATCTTGAAATCAGATATGAATTCAGCCAGGAATTTCTTTATCTTCTGAAGCTGGTCAATCCTCTTGTTCAGATCCCTGAAAATTTCGGACCTGTGAGACTGAATGAATTTGATATGAAGGGAGGACTGCTCGATCTGACCACATTCAGAAGAGAGTCTTTTCTGAAAGAACATCTGGACGGAATCAATGATCTGGGAATTCCCTTTTTCAGCCTGCCAGCATTTACGACCGCTCTGGAAGTCCCGTATTTTCAGCTGCAGGGGTATCTGGAAATAGACAAACACGATACGAGCAGCGATATGCAGGTGGCTTACCGTCATTCAGTGCTGAACTGCAGTATGAATACAAATCTGGCACTTCTGCACGGTCACCACTGGGATGTATGTTACGGACCTTTTCCTAAAAGTATGAGACTAGGCTCACCTAATCTGGATCATCATTTTCCCAAGTCTGCTTCTCTGGGTGCCTGTATTCAGCTTGCCTGGGAACTAGGACTCGCAGAATAAATTTCAGAACATAAAGGAAAGCTGATTCTGACCCTGCTTCCTTTCTTTTCCACAGGACAGATTTCAAAAAGCCCGTTCATTTTTTCTGTAAGTGTTTTTACTATAGAGAGGCCTAATCCTGTGCCTTTTTCTCCTGCAGTACCCAGAGAAGATCTTCCCGCTTCCGGCAGCTTGGAATAAAATTCCTTCGGCATTCCAATTCCGCTGTCCTCTACATTCAGTACAGTTTTCCCTTCACCGGAAGAAACAGATACATTGATCTCTCCGCCGTTCTCCGTAAATTTTACTGAATTGCCTATCAGATTATTCAAAATTCGAAAAAGGGCATTTTCATTTCCCATAAAAATATGCCCGTCTCCTTTCGAAGTGAAGGCAAGTCTGATATTTTTCATTTCTGCAGAAGGAATCAGTGAAGAGACCGCAGTCTCTGCCGTCCCGGAAAGGCTGATTCTGCTGACTTCCATAATACTGGAAAACTGCGCCTCTTCAATTTCATTCAATGTATGAATCAGTCCAAGAAGAACAGTTCCTGACTGACTGATAAATGAAATTTTCTTAAGCTTTTCGGGATCAGTCTCGGAGTCCTTAAGAATTTGAGAATACCCCAGTATTGCATTCAGAGGAGTTCGCAGATCATACGAAAGAACTTTCATAATTTCATCTTTCATCAGATGAAGTTTTTTCAATTCATTCATCTGTTTTTTCTGAGCTCTGCTCATCATAAGGTTTCTTACATGAAGATTCAGAAGAGCAATAATCTCCTCTTTTATAAAAGGTTTTATAATATAATCCGATCCGCCAGCCTTGTAAATGTTCAGCACATATTCATGTTCTGCAATTCCCGTAACAAAAATAATCGGTATATCCCGCATTCCCATCCTGTTTCTTACATTATGACAGAACTCATCTCCGTTCATTCCGGGCATAAAGTAGTCAGTCATGATAATATCAATACTTTCCGGATCATTTTTAATGATATCCAGAGCTGCGACTCCGGTTTCTGCTTCTCTGACCTCGGCTCCCTGCCCAATGAGGATCTTTGAAATCAGCGCCCTTGTCACAAAGGAATCTTCCACAACGAGAATCCTCGAACCGGCCAGATCCCTTCTAGGATTAAAGATATTCTGAACTGACTGAAGAATTTCGTCTCTCGAAAAAGGTTTCGTAATGAAATCAGCGCATCCGGATTCAAAACCTTTGATTCTTCCGGAAAGAGTGTCATTTGCAGTGACGAAAAGCACCGGTGTGATAGCAGAAGCTTTTTTCTTCTTTTCCTTCATTTCGAAACTTCTGATGAAACTGCATGCTTCATATCCGTTCAGTCCAGGCATTTCTACATCCATCGTAACCAGGTCAAAATCTTCATTTTTGAATATCTCAACTGCTTCGTTTCCTGAACCTGCCTCAACTACTTCGAAATTTTCTTTCAAAAGAATCGATTTCAGATACATCCGAATCGTAGAACTGTCGTCCGCGATTAAAACTTTCATTGTATTTCCTTCCCTGATACGATGTCTCAGAAGCCTTCAAGGAAGCCAAGAATAAAACACTTAGGATCTGCATCCTAGGACAAAATACAGATTAAGCGAGGACTTTATTTTCGTTTTTCCATTTTATGATCAGACTTCTGAAGAAAGGAAGCGGCACTGTAAGACCGACTAGAAGAGAAAACTGCAGAGACTTCACTGCAAGTTCCGGATCTGTTCTTGCATCAGGCCCAAGACAGTATTCAGCAGAGTACTGTGACAGAAGAACTGATGATGCTGAAATAAAGCTCAGTACGGCAGAATATTTCAAATGATATCTTTCTGAAAATGCCTTTTCCTGAAAGATATAACCTCTCTTCAAAAAGTACACGGAAAATGCAGTCCCTGAGACGGCTCGCATTGTCTCAGAAACTGCAACACTTTCAATATTCAGTGCCCATATAAAAGCAAGAGCAGCAAAATCACCCAGAGCATACCAGCCGATGCATCTGTTATTCGCAGACCAGGCCGGTCTCCAGGAACTAATATATGTCAGTAAATCTATAACCGACACCCCAGATAGTTTCTACCCAGTCTGATTTTACTTCCGCTTTTTCAAATTTTGATCTGATTCTTTTTATATGACTGTCTATCATTCTTTCATAACCGTTCCAGTCTTTTCCCCAAACTTCTCTGAGAATCATTTCTCTGGAAAACACTTTTCCCGGATTGGATGCAAGCATGAATATGATGTCAAATTCCTTCCTGGAAATATTCAGTATAATATCTCCTACAGAAATTCTTCTTCTGGCTCTGTCTATTTTCATTGAACCCCGAATCAGTTCCGTCTCGGAACTCATAACGGAATACGACTGAACGGTTTTTCCAGTGAGATTATCCCATCTTCTGAAAAAACTGTCCACACGCGCCTTCAGTTCACGAATAGAAAAGGGTTTTGTAATATAGTCATCAGCACCAAGCTCAAGTCCCATAATTCTGTCTATTTCTTCATTTCTTGCTGTCAGAATAAAAATAGGCACCTTGTCATCCATTCTTCTGATGTTTCTGCAGACATCGATCCCATCCTGATCAGGCAGAGACAGATCCAGAATAAGCATATCCGGACGTTCTTCCTTGTAGGATTTTAAGCCGATTTCAGCGGTTGGAGAAACCCGTGTGTCGTAATGAGAAGAATCTAAAATTCTTTTCAATAGAAGTCCTATATCCTGATCATCTTCGATAACTAAAATTTTTTTCATAAACCCTCTAAATTTTTCTGCAGCAGATCAGTCCTGCTTTTAAAACTGTTCAGGAAACAGAATATGTTCAAAACTTTGAATATATTCACACTTACTATCCGTATATACTCGTATAAAATACGAAACAAGACAGTTCAGTCTATTCCTGCTTTCCTTTTCAGGTACTTTTGCTGATTATCTGAAAATTAAATTCATTTTTTTATCAGTAAATACTTTTCTGCTATTAAGTCAAGAAAATCATATTTCATAACAGTCTTTTTTTGAGATTGCAGCAGTTTTATCATTTAATTAAAAGATTTGATTCCTATGACTTTCACTGTGGAAAAATCTGCCTGCTCCAAAAAACACCGCCTTCAAAGAATAAGCAAATGCACAATCCGGTGTTACTGATACTTTTTTTTGGCCATAACGGGGGATTGTGTAAAAGCACAAAAAAAAGAGGCTCACGCGGAGACGCGGGGGCGCTGAGTATTGATTTTATTGACCCAAATCTCTTGTTAATTTTGAACTCTGCGATAAACCTGAGCTTTTAAACACTCTTCAGGGTCCGCTCGAGGACTTGGCCTCGCAAGTGCTGAATTGGCGGTTCTGAGCGCTGCTGATAATTAAAAACTATAGAATACTGATTCATTTCCTTAAAGAAAAATCATCAGCAGCCGACGAAAAATAAAGCATCTTGACTCGAAATCGGAATTTTTCATATTAGCAGTTATGATATTCGGTGCAGACTACTATCCTGAGCAGTGGACAGAAAAAGACTGGGATGAAGATTTCCTGTTGATGAAGCAGATGGGACTTTCTGCAGTCAGGATGGCAGAATTCGCCTGGGCAATTTTTGAACCGAAGGAAGGTGTTTTCAGTTTCAGTTTTTTTGACAGTCTCATTGAAAAAGCCGAAAAAGCAGGAATTAAGGTCATTCTGGGCACTCCCACCGCCACTTTCCCGCCTTGGCTTTTCAAAAAACATCCAGGCATCGTACAGGTCACAAAAAAGGGAATTCACAGGGTCATAGGCACTAGAAGATGTGCAAGTTTTCATTCGGAAGATTACCTGAAAGCCTGTGCCGGGATTGTGAAAGTTATGGGGGAACACTACGGATCCCATCCGAATGTCATCGGCTGGCAGATTGACAATGAGATCGGTCATGAAGGATCTGATCTGGACTACTCGGAGAATGCACTTATAAAATTCAGAATCTGGCTCGAGAACAGGTACAAGGACATCAGAAAACTGAATGAGAACTGGGGAGGCAGCTTCTGGGGAATCATTTATAATGATTTTGATGAAATTCCTTTGCCGGCAGATCATATAGGAAGTGATTTCAATCCCGGTATGATACATGATTTTTACAGATTCAGCAGCGACAGTGCGGTCAGTTTTGTAAATATGCAGGCAGATATTCTGCGGACATATATAAAATCCCAGTTCCTGACTGTAAATCTGTATCCCTCCCCTTTCGGCAATATCATTGATATGGCAGAACTCTGTAAAAAAATGGACTTTGTATCCTGGGATAATTACCCGGTCTGGGGAAGTCAGACAGAGCCGATGCCCCATCCTTTCATATCCGGGTGCTGTCAATATGTAAGAGGACTTAAAGACAGAAATTTTACTGTAATGGAACAGATATCCGGATTTCAGGGTCACAGTCTTCTCGGTTATCTTCCTGCACCCGGACAGACCTCGCTCTGGACGGCAAATGCCGCATTCAACGGTGCAGAGAACATAGTGTTTTTCAGATACAGAACTGCCAGAACAGGACAGGAGCAGCTCTGTTACGGCATACTCGATCATGACAGGGGAATTACAGAAAG
>JBPOJG010000244.1:0-14241 GCA_052033835.1 Spirochaetota bacterium | reverse complement strand
GCGGTTCCTATGAAGTCGAATTCAAGGAAGGAAAATTCAACGGTCAGGGAACTGTAAAATATCCCAACGGGGATAAATATGTAGGAGAATTCAAGGACGGAAAAAGGCACGGAAAGGGTGTTCTTTCATTCAAGGACGGAAGCGAGTACAGCGGTGATTTCAAGGATGACAAGTCTCACGGAAAAGGCACTTTGGTTTTTACTGACGGTGTCGTATATACAGGAGAATTTGAACATGACAAATTTAACGGGCAAGGCGTTATGTATGGAGCGGACGGAAAAGTAATTTACACAGGCAAATGGATTGATGGCGATCCGGCTGATGAAAAACACAGAGAAGGTCTGAAGGAGAATTAATGATTTCAAAAATACTTTTTTTTCTTGCTTTGCTTCCATTTTCAAATGTCTATTCCGGAGGCGTCTGTGTAAGCGGCGACTGCAATACAGGACAGGGTGTAATGACTTTTGAGAACGGCGACAAATACACAGGTACTTTTAAAGAGACAAAAAAAATAGGATACGGCGTATACCATTTTGCCAACGGAGAAAAATACGAAGGAAACTTCGACAACGACTATCCGGACGGGTACGGTGTAGCCAATCTCTCCAACGGAAACGTTTACAAAGGAGAATTCAGACAGAATTTTCCTCACGGAAAAGGTACAATGCTTTATTATAATGGGAATATATATTCCGGCGAATGGAAAAAAGGCGTACGTGAAGGACTCGGAACAATGACCTACGGAAACGGAAGTGTTTATACCGGCGAATGGAAGGGAAACAAAAGGACTGGACAGGGCACCTATTCTCAGGGAGCCACTTTTCATTTTCAGAAACCGTCCAAACCCAAGGAAACGATTCCCACAAAGGAAACCAGAAGCACTTTCTGGCAGGCAGTCATTCAGCATTGACAGCAGATGATATATAATTTTTAATTTTTTCACAACAGGAGGAGATTTGTGGAGTTTTTCAAACGATTTGGTTTTCTGATTCTGACCAATATTATGATCATGATTACGATCAACATAATGCTCAGGATTTTCGGATTCGACAGGTATGTGACATCCTATGGACTGAATATTCAGGCTCTGATGGGCTTCTGTCTGATCTGGGGTATGGCAGGTTCTATGATTTCTCTTCTTCTTTCCAAGACAATGGCAAAGATGATGATGGGAGTGCAGGAAATCAACGGACGAGGACAGTTCTCGAATATCTACACTTCAGTAGCCAGACTTTCCAAGGCAGCCGGGATCTCAATGCCGGAAGTGGGGATTTACCACTCTCCTGAGATCAATGCATTTGCAACAGGTCCGAGCAAACACAGTTCACTCGTTGCAGTATCCACCGGTCTTTTGGAAAGCATGAGTGAGGATGAGGTGGAAGGAGTTCTCGCACATGAGGTATCTCATATTGCAAACGGAGATATGGTGACGATGACTCTGATTCAGGGAATGGTCAACGCATTCGGAATGTTCCTTGCCAGAATTTTCGGATTCTTCATTGCAAGTGCACTTTCATCTGATGATGAGGACGGCAAGAGTTCTCCGAGTTTCTGGATTCAGTTCATCGTGACTTTTATTCTGGACATTCTTTTCACAATTCTCGGATCAATGGTCGTTGCTTATTTCTCCAGAATGAGAGAGTACAAGGCGGATTACGGCGGAGCTAAACTTGCAGGAAGAGCAAAGATGATAGCGGCTCTTGAAAATCTGAAGAGAACATATGAACCTCTCGATGACAGAGGAGCAAGCATGGCCTCACTCAAGATTTCCGGCGCGGGCGGATTCCTTGCACTGTTCTCTACCCATCCGCCACTGGAAGACAGGATCAGAGCACTGAAGTCTGTGCAGATTAAGTAGTATCGGCATCGGCAGGGGAAAAATACTTGACAGGGTATATACCTAAATATATACCCTAGGGAGAGGTAACAATATGCAAAGTGCAAAATTGTTTATGAACGGCAGAAGCCAAGCAGTCCGTCTACCCAAAGAATTCCAATTTTCCGGAGAGGATGTACTTATTCAAAAGGTAGGAGATGCTGTAATTTTACTTCCAAATAACAGCTCTTGGAAGGTTTTTCTTCATGGATTAAATAATTTTACTGAAGATTTCATGAATGAGGAACGTACACAAGGAGATTATCAAAAAAGAGAAAAGATCTGATGTATTTACTGGATACGAATATCTGCATCTATATTATAAAGAAAAAACCGGTTGAAGTTTTAAAAATTTTAAAGACAAAGTCAAAAAAAGATATATATATTTCATCCATAACGATTGCAGAATTAGAATATGGCGTCGCCAAAAGCCAGTTTCCCGAAAAGAATAAAGTAGCTCTAATCGAATTTTTATCCATCTTCAATATTCTGCCGTTTGATGATACTGATGCTGTGAATTTCGGGATGATCAGAGCAGATCTGGAAAAAAGAGGAAAAATAATAGGTCCAATGGACTTATTACTGGCTGCTCAGGCAAAAAGCAGACAGTTGATTTTAGTGACAAACAATATAAGAGAATTTGAAAGAGTAGATGATTTAAAACTCGAAAATTGGATCGTCTGAAAAACAGGGAAGCAACCCCTGTTCATCTGTATTCAATCAGCTGATTTGAAAAATCATTCAGCTTCAGACTGTAGTCTTTCTGAGGATCATGGGTAAAAAGTTTTTTACCTGCAGGATCAATCCTTACACGGATATGTCTGAGACGGTCCTGCGGCTCCGAATTGCCTGATTCATGATACAGAATATAATATGTATTACGAATTTTCTTGACTGAGACAATTGTTCCTCCGAGGGCATTGTATTTGATTCCAAGATAAAATTCTTTTCCGGGTTCATAAAAAACAGAAGACTCTTTCCACATTCTTCCTTCGTCTCCCTGTTCGTACTGTTTTACAGAAAAACAGCGTCCTTTGGTGCAGACCGATTTGAACGCAGATATAAAATCATTAAAATCATTGCAGCCATCCGCCTTTACACTGCAGAGATATCCTCCGAAAAGATAACCTGATCTTCCGCAGAAATCAGCTTTCACCCAGACATCTTCTGTTCCGTCAATGATTTCCTTTTTGTCTGTTTTCTCAGAAATTTTCAGAACAGATCCTTCCGGAACAGTGCAGTAGGGTTTTGTTTTTGCAGAAGGTCCTTCCCTCAGTTTCAATCCCCCTGCAGCCTTCACAAATTTCACAGGCTCCCAGTATAGCTCCTCCTTTTTTTTCAGTGCCGCCGGACTGCACTCCGAAGCAGGGCATACGCAGACAGCAGCACTCCATGTACTGACGGTTTTTGTCATACTGTCAATCTTACCATTTTTTAAATTGATATAATAGGCTTCTTTTACAGAATCAGGAGAATCTTTCTTTTCTTCAGAAGTCCAGATTTTCAAATCTGTCCTGATTTCTTTCCAGTATTTCAAAACCTCTTCTCTTGACGGCAGCCTTTTATTCCCTGCCCTGCATTGCATATTTCCAGTAATCCAGTCAGTTTTTCTTTTTTCACTGTGAAATTCCCAGACAAGTTCCTCTGTAACAATTGGTTGATTTAAAACAGCCAATTTTTCTTCAGGCTCAATGTCTTTCTGAACAGATTCTGGCCTGGTTTTCTCCCTGCATTGGCCTGAAATACATACACATACGGCTGAATACTGACTTGATTTAAAGTCTTCGTTGACTGCCCCAAGTCTCAGATTCATATAGTAGGCACTCGAAGAATCTTTCTCACCGGCAGTCCAGATATAATTGGAACTTTCAAATGACTTCCATTCACTTAAGACTTCGGCTGGACTCGGAAGTCTCTTTCCATTCTCTTCGCAGTATCTTTTAGCCGCTGCCCAGCTCATCATACGGCTGTCTGAAATATTGTCCCATTTCAATGTCCCGGTTCCGGAAAAGGAACTGCACCCGGAAAATACAAAAACAATCATCAAAAAAAATTTCATAAAACGAAGGAAAACGCATCGAGAATATCTGCCAATAATAATTTTCATGCCTGAAATCTGATTCCGGTTTTTCTGTCTCAGGAATTTTATTTGTTTTCAATTAGCATCTCTGTTTAAAATCGGTGAACAATGAAACCTGCTGCAAATTCATTTTCTACATTTTATATCGTCCGACGTCAACTGCTGTCCCTGTTTCTGTTTCTATCCAGTTTTTCTTCCTCTTTTTCTGCAGAAAACCTGATCCAGGATGAACTCGAAAAAGCGATTCTCAGAGAGAATCTCGATGCAGTCAAATTTTTCATCAGACAGGGTGCATCCTCATACAGACCGAATCAGAAGGGCGTGTATCCGCTCCATATCGCAGCAAAGACCAACAGTTTTGAAATCGCCAGATTTCTTTCTGAACATTCAGGCAAATCAGATCCTAAAGAAGAAAAATTCAAGGTCACGCCTCTGCATATCTCCTCCTATCTCGGAAATGAAATTCTGACAAAGTACCTCATAGAAAAAAAGGCCGAAATCAATCACAGAGATGAACTGAAAGGATTTACAGCTCTTCATTTTGCTGCGGAAAATTCGAGACTCAACACAATCAAGGCCCTTCTCGATGCCGGTGCAGAAAAAAACATCAAAGACAAAAATGGAAAAACTTTTATAGAACATCTGAACAGTACAGACAAGGATTATATGGAAAATTATCTTCAGGTCAGATCGGAGGAAATCAGAAATTCCGGATGCAGAGAACTTCTAGACGGAATCAATGAACTTGGACTGAAATACAACGACACGAATCATATTACGCAGGGAGAGATCTTTGAGAAACTTTACCTCTCTTCAGATGAATCCAAAAGAGAATACTGTATAATGAAATATATCCTTCCTGATCCGGACAAATTCTACTGGATTTCGATTTTTCTTTTTGATGAAGAATATACTAAGATAAAGAACTTTACTCTCGCAGAAAAACTTCTGGGGAGAGCTGAAAATTTCTGCAAGGAAGAATCCTGTGTTCCAATCTATTTCATTCATGCTTTGATTTACTGGAGGCAGAATAAGAAAACAGAGTCCAAAAAATTCTTTGAAAAGGCAATCCGGCTCTCTGAAAAGTATCCAGGAAATATCCCCGCGATCAAGGAAGATGAACGAAAGGAAATCCACAAGTTTCTCGGACTCACCGAAAAAGACTGAAATAAAATGCTGTTCAAATAGAAAGACAGTACAAGATTACATTTAGACTCGGGCGCAAGCCCGAGTCCAGTGAATTTACATAACAGCCGAGATAGCGATGAAAGAACTTTACCAAGAAGAAAAAAAATCGGAATACGTTCAGACGAACTTCAATCAGATAGCAGGAAAATATGATCTGTTCAACGATATGAACAGTTTCTTTCTGCACAGGATCTGGAAAAATTCAATCATCAGAGAGATCAGAAAAAACGGCAAATCTGAAAATCTGCAATGCCTCGATCTGTGCTGCGGAACAGGGGATATTTCACTGCGCCTGATTGAGATGAAAGAATCGTCCAAGGTATTTTCAGTGGACTTTTCTGACAATATGCTTTCCATTGCAAAAAAAAGACTCGAGAAATATCCCAAATCCACTGTTCAGTTTGGAGATGCTACAAATCTGCAGGAGTTCCCAAACGACAGTTTTGACGCAGTCACAATCGGATTCGGACTCCGAAATGTGAATCAGCTCGAAAAAACACTTTCTGAGGTTTACAGAATTTTGAAACCGGGCGGAATATTCATCAATCTGGACGTAGGAAAAGTAAAAAATCCAATCATCAGAATTTTTGCAGATTTTTATTTTTTTAAAATCGTTCCAATAATGGGTTATCTGATTTGGGGAGGAAAAAATGAAATGTTTGACTATCTCCCTGTTTCTTCTCTTAAATACCCCGGACAGGATGAACTTAAGAAAATAATGGAGAATAATCGCTTCCAGAACGTATTGTACAAAGATTTTGTGTTCGGAAATGTGACAATGCACAGAGGCATTAAATCAAAATAAATGCAAAAAAATTTGCAACCTTTTCCACTGAAGTTCATCCTATTCTTTAGAAAATTAAAAGCCGTCAGGCAAAAGGGTTTTTCTTATGGAAAAGAAAAAATTTTTGACCGGGAAACCAGTCTCGTTCACTCTGTTTATTCTGATATACAGTACTCCAATTTTAGTTTTTTTTGTTCCGTTCTCCTGGGATTTAGTCGCAATTGCATTTGTCAGTTATTTCATACGGATCTTCGGAATCACAGGTGCATATCACAGATATTTTTCTCATAATTCCTATAAAACTTCCAGAGTATTTCAGTTCATCCTCGCCTGGATAGGCGCAATGTCTATGCAGAAAGGACCAATCTGGTGGGGAGCACACCACAGAAACCATCATAAGTATTCTGATACAGACAAGGATCTGCATTCTCCTAAACATGGGTTCTGGCATTCTCATATTCTCTGGTTTCTGAAAGACGATCACAATGACTATGATCCTAAAATCATTAAAGATTATACCAAATATCCTGAACTGGTCTGGCTCGACAAATACCATTGGATTCCCCCATTATTACTGTCCATAGTGCTCGGGTGCATCAGTTTTCCAGTTCTTGTTTATGGATACGGTGTTGCAAATTTCTTCTCCGGAAATATGACTTGGTGCATCAACTCACTTGCTCATGTGGTTGGAAAACCGAGATTTGAAACAGGTGACACCAGCAAAAACAATTTCATCTTGGCAATTCTTCTTCTTGGGGAAGGCTGGCACAACAATCATCACTATTACAGACATTCTGCTGCAAGCGGATTCTACTGGTATGAAATTGACATCACATATTATATACTGAAAATGATGAGCTGGGTCGGACTAGTATGGGATCTGAAACCGATTCCTGCACATGTACTCGATGAAGGAAGAAGAAGAGATGCTCTGTTAAAAGGAAAAGAAACTTTCAAGGATCATTCCGGTCAGCGAATCAGCGTAAACGCAAATATTCACCCTGTCTAAAACCGATTTCCGATCAGGCACTCGCCTGATCGGAAAATCCTGCCTGAACTACTCTTTCAATTTGTTCTGAAATTTCTGAATATGTTCCTTAATTCCCAAATTGTAAAGAGTCTGAATATAATCCTGAAGATATTCTTTTTTGGATGTCTTTGAAAAAATCTTCTGAAGAACCGCTTCGCTGAGTCTCTTCTTTGATTTTCCGGATGACAGTGTATTCATAATGAAAATCTGATTATTGTCCTCTTCTTCAAACTTCCTGAACAGAAACTCTTCGGAACGGGGATATATTTTTTCATTTGCCATACACGATATGACTGAAGAGGCGAGACTGGCATCTGCTTTATGCTTATCGTATATATTTTCGAGAAGCCTCACAAAACTGTCTGGAAACGTTATGGAAGTATAACATACTGAACCTAGACTTTCTCCGAGTTCAGTTTTTTTATTTTCCTTAAAATTTCGTTCCACTTGAGCAAAGGCACCTGCATCATCCTTAGGCGGCTCTGAAGGTTTGGAATAATCACTTCCAGTATCAAAAAAACTTCTCACCATCCAGACTGCTGCAAAAAAAATCGGAGACGCTATTGTAAGAAAAGGAACAGCTCCCATTCTAGTAACGTATCCGCCTTCCCTGTTTCTCCAAAGAGAGTCGATTGTATCTTCGGCTGCTCTAGGCACTGACCGGAGCGGATGAACAAGAAATACATCCAGAAATCCTCCCGCGATCCCGAGCGGAAGATACAGCGGAGCCGCAATATATCTCATTGGAGGTTTTTCAGGAACAAGATTATCTTCCACGGCAGTCGCAAGAAGAAGATTCCTCTTATTGAATGCGGCACAGGAAACTGAAAAAAGCAGAATAAAAACTGATAAAATAATTTTTTTCATATATCAAATATACTGTAACTCAGCCAGATAAAAACGAAACCTACAGGAGTCAGGATCAGTTTTGGAAAAAACAGAAATGTCTGAAGGACAATTCCTTCCTGAGAATCCTTCCAGAAAAATTCCCAAGTCTTCTCAGCCGATTTAGGAAGGACTCTGACTGGGTGAAGAATAAATGTATCAGTAAGAAGAGTGACTGTACCTAAAGGAACTGCAAGCGGAGCCAAAGTGATTTTGGCCCCGGTCGATTCAGGATTGATCAATTCGTCCATCTGATTTGTAATGATTCGATTTTCTTTTCTCATAAATGCACAGTTAAAAAACTGCACAAGGATCAGAACAGCAGCAGCGAAACAGAATTTTCTGATCATTCTCTTACCCGTCTCCAAGTCCTATGGAGTAATGAATAAATCCTTCTTTTTTCATTACTTTCTTTGAATACTGATTTCTTCCGTCAAAGATGAGCTTCGACTTCATAAGCGCCGACATTTTCTTGAAATCAGGCTCTCTGAATTCTCTCCATTCGGTCAGCAGAAGAAGCGCATCCGCATTTTTCAGAACATCATAAGGGTTTTCGCAATATTCCACTTTTCCCTTAAAGTACATTTCAGATGTTTCCATTGCCGCCGGATCGTAAACCTTGACCACTGCTCCTCTTTTATGAAGCTCCTGAAGAAGAGGAATTGAAGGAGCCTCACGCATATCATCCGTCATCGGCTTGAACGCCAGTCCCCATACTCCGAAAATTTTCCCTTGCAGTTCACCGTTAAAATGTTTTTCTATTTTATCCAGAAGTCTTAATTTCTGCTTTTCATTGACTTCTTCTACTTTCTGTATGACCTGCATCTGTACATTATAGTCTTTTGCAGTCTTCAAAAGTGCTCTTACATCTTTAGGAAAACAGGAACCGCCGTATCCTATCCCTGCGTACAGAAACTTATTACCGATCCTGGAATCGGTACCGATTGCCCGACGCACATCTTCATAACTTGCACCGACAGTATCACAGAGATTCGCAATTTCATTTGCAAATGAAATCTTTGTAGCTAAAAATGAGTTTGCTGCATATTTTGCAAGTTCCGCCGACCTTGGACTCATCACAATAATTGGATTTCCGTTTAAAACGAATGGGCCGTACAATTCTTTCATTGTTTCTGCCGCAGATTCGCTGTCGACCCCAATGACAACCCTTTCAGGTCTCATAAAATCATCGATTGCAGCTCCCTCTTTCAAGAACTCGGGATTGGAAACAACATCAAACGGATGATTTGTCTCTTTTTTTACTATTTCGCTTACTATATCAGCTGTTCCTACCGGAACTGTTGACTTATCAACGATAATCTTGTACCCATTCATATTTTTCCCGATCTCTTTTGCTACAGCTTTCACCATAGAGAGATCTGCCTCGCCCTCAGCTCCGGTGGGAGTTCCTACAGCAATGAAGATAATCTCAGAGGATTCCACCCCATCCTTTAAGGATGTAGTAAAAATGAGACGTTCTGCCTTGACATTTTTAGTTACAAGTTCAGAAAGACCGGGCTCAAAAATCGGAATAATTCCTTTCTTCAATTTTTCAATTTTTTCAGAATCAATATCTACACAGGTAATCTGATTTCCATATTCTGCGAAACAGGCTCCTGCAACAAGACCTACATATCCGCTGCCGATAACACAAACTTTCATAGGCCTACCTTGGCATAAACTCCCTATCTCACAACTTTTTTTTACGGAATCAGAGGAATACACAAATGAGAATGAATTTTTATTGAAATTTTCTTTGCGAGTTTTTAAAATCAACTAAATCATTTATTCTGCAGACAAACTGATGTTTTTTTTCCGAAAATGATACAAGAGGCTGTATGGACAAGTTAAAGAATCTGCTGCTCGAACAGGAAACCCTTATGGACAAGGACGAAAGGGAAAAAGTAGAAGTTTTGGGAAATTCAATTGAAGAATGCCTCAAACTGGCATCTGCACATTTTCACAAACCGATCTACGAACTGGAGTATGAGGTTCTGAAAAGGGGAAAGAAAAGCCTGTTCTTCAGCGAACCTTTTCACATTTTGGTTTTCTTCTCCGACCCGGATTCCAGCTTAAGTGATCTTAGAGAGCTCGACGAGGTCCTCACAGGCGGGACAGGAAGGCTATTAGACAAAGATCTGAAGAATTTAGTGGAACCGAAAGATCTGGACGGTTATTTTAGAATTAAAAATTACAGACACGGTGTTTACCTTGCTGTTTTTCCTCCTGTTGGATCAGGCAAATCTGTAAAATTCGACGACATAATAAAAAAATTCAATTTCAGAGGAATTCCGGTTCCGCCAGAAACAAAGATGCGCGAAATTCTTCTGGAAGCGACTGGTGAATATGAACGTCTTGGTGATTCAAAACTGAAGCAGTTCTCGGAAGCTACAATTAAAGTAGAAATCTCTCAGGATCATATGAAGGCATTTGCCACGTTCACTCCTCCAAAATCCGGAGGTCGCGACCTTGAGGTGCAGGATGTAGTGTACGAACTGAAACGGTCTGACATAGCATATGGGATCAAAGAAGACGAAATCAGAAAAGCGCTGGATAAAGAATTTTACAATGAACCTGTAATTGTAGCTTACGGTGATCCTGCCCAGAAAGGAGCAGATGCAAAGATCATTTACCATGTCAGAACAGAGAAAAAGATCAGACTGAAAGAGGATTCTTTTGGACGCGTCGATTACAAAAATCTGGATCTGATCGAAAACGTAGTCGTCAATCAGCTCCTTGCAGAAAAAATCCCACTGGAAAAAGGAAAACATGGAAGGGATCTTTACAATCAGCTTCTGGAAGCAAAAGACGGTATGGATGTTCTGCTTCAGCCGGGCAAAGGAACCATTCTTTCGGAAGACGGAATGAAACTGTCTGCAGAAGTGAACGGACAGGTCATCTTCCTCGACGGCCGAGTCAACGTAGAAACAGTATACAGAGTAAATGGTGATGTAAATACAAAAACAGGAAATATCACGTTCCTCGGTTCAATTGTAATTACAGGAAATATTGAAGACAATTTCCATGTAAAAGCCTCAGGCAATATTGAGATATTCGGAACAGTTCAGAAAGCAGTCGTGGAAGCAGATGGGGATATTGTGATTCGGCAAGGTGTGACCGGACGTGAAGAAGCAAGAATCATCACTACCAACGGAAATATCATCGCCAGATTCCTTCAGGATGTGGAAGTCTATACGGAAAAAGACGTCATTGTACAGGAAATGATTTTGAATTCCCAGGTAAATGCAGGCGGAAAAGTCATCTGCGAGGGGAAGAAGGCTCAGATTCTAGGTGGTAAAATCAGAGCAGGAAGTATGGTTCTGGCAAAGAATATGGGATCAAAGGTAAATCTGCTGACTGAAATCATTGTAGGATACAGTCCAAAACTTTTGAAGCAGCTGGAAGATTATGAAAACAAAAAGAAGGAATCTCAGCAGAAACTCGATGATCTTGTTAAAACATTCAAGACACTTGTCGCAAGAAAAGAAGCAGATCCTGCATCATTTACCGAAGAGCAGGAAACATACAAACAGAAACTGGATGAAGGGGTCAAAAAACTCAAACGCAGAATAGAGAATTTCGACAAGGAAATTCAGACAATCCAGTCCTATATGGATCAGACTGCCCAGCAGGGAAAGGTTTACATCGAAAAGAAAATGTATTCCGGTGTAAAAATTACCATCAAAAATTCAGAACCGTATTCGTCCAAGAACGAGATCAATTCCAAAATTTTCTACCTGGAAAACGACAAAATCAGACAGAAACCTTATGTACATCCGGACAATGAAGGGCTTGATCCAAAGAAACGAAGGAACATAACCAAAAAGCCTTCCGGACAGGAAGAGGCAGAACCGAAAGAAGAAGGATCGGAAGAATAATTGGAACTGCTTGCCCTTGTCCTCATCAATGTCGTCTTTGGAGTTGTGCTTTATTATGTGATCTCAATTAAAGTAGCAAGCAGTATGCGAGATTATCAGTTCCAGAAAGTGAAGAAGGAAATTCAGGTGTATTCTCTGAACTTTTTCAAAGAAGCTGAAAACTATCTTTCTCTGATGGATGGAAAAATACAGATACTGAAGAATCTTCTGGAAAGGGCTGAAAAGTTTGATGAGATCGATACAGCAAGTCTTAGAGACAGTATCCGAAATGAAATTCAGGACAAGAAAAAGAAGATAGAAGAACAGCTCGCCGAAAAAAAATTATTTGTTAATGAAGATATATATAAAACAGAATCGGGATCTGCGAATAAGTCAGATAAAAAAAAGGAAGACTTTTCGATTTTGGCAAGTCTTGGAAGAAGTCTTCAGAGCATAATGGGAGTTTATCCGGTAAAAACGGAAGCCGATGTAGAGAAAGCTTCGTTTTCAAAAGCTGTTCCAGTCCAGTCCAAAAACACATTGAACATTTCAGTGGGCGGGAATCCATTCAATGAATATGCTAAAATCAAAGATGAAAATGATGAAGAAACTTTTGAAGATTTCCTGTCTCAGCCTGATAAAAAAGAAAAAAGAACTGATGACAGTATAGTCATATCCGTCAAATCTGCTCTGCAGGAACTGCCCGAAGATGCAGGCAAGGTAGACAAGGTAGTTCATCTTTTAAGAAAGGGATTCAGTCACGCAGATATTTCTGATGAACTGGGAATGGCAATTCCGGAAATTGCACTGATCGAAACAATAAAAATTGAAAAGGGCAGGAGAATCTGAAATTTGAAAGAAAATCTGTATATTATTTCATCTGTTGCAGGAGGGGGAAAATCGACTCTCATCAGCAGGATTCTCAGCAAGCATCCTGAAATTTTATTTTCCGTTTCCTGCACTTCAAGACCGATCCGTCCCGGTGAACAGGACGGAATCAATTACCATTTCAAATCCAGATCTGAATTTGAAGAACTGATCTCTCGAAACCATTTTTATGAATGGGCTCTTGTACACGACAACTACTACGGAACACCCAAAGATTTTATATTATCCAATCTGCAGAACGGCAAAAAAATTATTCTGGATATCGACGTACAGGGAGCAGAAAAAGTAAAAGAACAGCTTCCGGAATCAGTCTCCATTTTTATCCTTCCGCCAAGCATAGAGATATGGCAGGAAAGACTTCGAAACAGAGGCACGGAAACTGCAGAGGTCATCGAAAAAAGAATCCGAAACGGCTTCCGGGAGCTTGAGGAGCAGAATAAATTTGATCACAGAGTAATTAATGACAACATAGAAAACGCATATATAAATCTAGAAAAAATCATTATGGGGAATCTTCCGTAGAGACGGAGCGGCGAAGCGAGCTTTAGGAGTCGAAAAAAGGAGTGTTTGATTTAATGCGACTTGACAAAGTCGCATTAAATCACAAGACTCTAAAACCCCTTATTTTTTAGGAAATTTATAAAGTGACTTAATATTTTCTGATGAATAGAGTGTATCTTCCTTGATTTCCGGAAGAGGCTCACCGTCAGTCTCAGGTTCAAATCCCAGATCTCTGATCATCCTGACTGTCTCTTCCATATCGCTCCCTTTTACATTCAGATATCCGGATGCAAAAAGAGAGTTGGCAGGGTAAAGTGCCATCGCCTGAAGACTTCTCAAATGCCCTTCTCTTCCGGCCGCGATTCTCACTTCAGAGTCAGGATTGACGAGTCTGAATACGGAGAGTATCCGAATGCAGAGTTCTGGTGACATTACAGAAGGATTGCGAATTGCATGTCCTTCGACAGGGATAAAGAAATTTACAGGAATGGAAATCACACCGAGCTTTTTCACAGTAAAAGCCATATCTGCAATATCCGAAAAAGATTCCCCCATACCTACAATCACTCCGCTGCAGAGTCCGATCCCCGCGCTGTCCAGAAATTCCAGAGTATTCATACGCTCTGCAAATGTATGAGTGGTGCAGATTTCTCCATAATGAGCTTCAGATGTATTTACATTATGATTGTATCTGTCGAGTCCGGCTTTTTTGAGTCTGTCTGCCTTTGCCTCATCCAGAAGTCCCGCAGAAAGACATACCTTCAGTCCAAGCTCTGAGTTGATTTTCTCAATGAGACCGGAAAGTTTTTCTACAGTGCTGTCATTCGGTCCTGTTCCGGCAGTCACCATACAGAAACGGTAAGCTCCGTTCTTTTTTGCGGCAACTGCATCTGCATACAGTTCATCCAATGACTTCATGGAATACTGTTCAATTCCGGAAGATGCATTTTTTCTCTGAGCACAGTACCCGCAGTCTTCAGGGCAATGACCGTTTTTAATATTGTCGAGTATATGAATCCTGACGTTTTTCCCGAAATATTTTTCTCTCGGTTCATAAGCGATTCTGATAAGTTCCGGAAGAGAATACTTTCCTTCCAGAATGGAAACTGCCTCCTGTCTGGAAATCAGACTCGGTTCAGTAGATCGGGTTTT
>JBPOJG010000291.1:0-4304 GCA_052033835.1 Spirochaetota bacterium | reverse complement strand
AAACAAGAAACTGAGCATTTTCATGAGGATTGTCACCAGGTTCAAGAAGGTTGTGACCGTCATTGGAACCCATTGACCAGTTGTTGTGTTTTCCGGAACCGTTGACTCCCTTGAAAGGTTTTTCATGAAGAAGTGTTGCAAGTCCATGACGGTTTGCCACTTTTTTCATTGCGTCCATTACAAGCTGGTTGTGATCCATTGCGAGGTTTGTAGTGGTGAAAATTGGAGCAACTTCAAACTGTGCAGGAGCCACTTCATTATGTCTTGTTTTTGCAGAAACACCGAGTGCCCAGAGTTCAGCCTCAATGTCTTTCATACACTGCAGGATTCTTTCCTTGATGGAACCGAAATAATGGTCTTCAGACTCCTGTCCTTTAGGAGGTCTTGCACCGAATACAGTTCTTCCCACTGCGATCAGATCAGGTCTCAGATTGTAAAAATTCTTATCAATCATGAAATATTCCTGCTCGGCACCGACAGTAGTAGTCACTCTGGTTGCAGTCTTATTTCCGAAAAGTCGCAGAATTCGGAGTGCCTGTCCTGAAAGAACATCCATGGATTTCAGAAGAGGAGTCTTTTTGTCCAGTGCCTCTCCTGTATAAGAACAGAATGCAGTAGGAATACAGAGAGTTGTATCACGGATGAATGCAGGAGAAGTTGCATCCCATGCAGTATAACCTCTTGCTTCAAACGTAGCACGGATTCCTCCGGAAGGGAAAGATGAAGCATCAGGCTCGCCCTTAATCAGTTCCTTTCCGCTGAATTCCAGAATCACACATCCATTGGAAGTAGGATTGATAAAAGAATCATGTTTCTCTGCAGTGAGACCGGTTAATGGATGGAACCAATGGGTATAATGTGTAGCACCATTTTCGATCGCCCAGTCTTTCATTGCATTGGCGACGATATCTGCTACCTCAGGATCAAGAGGTTTTCCGTCATTGATTGTTTTTTTCAGAGACTTGTAAACTGATTTCGGAAGTCTTTCCTGCATAACCTTTTCATTAAAGACATTTTTCCCGAAAAGCTCTGTAACTGGAGTTTCCAGCGGATCAAAGCTGGAAGATTCTGGAAGATACTCCGAAATTCTCGCAATTGCTTCCTGTCTGGCATTCTTACCCATAGTAAATCCTTTCTTAGAATATTAGCAGATTGCAGTCATTTACAGCGAATTGCTCCTATTTTTTAAGCAGTTCAGCTGTTTAAACTTAAATCTAACCGTTCCATTATACAAAGCAATAATCGGGCCAATTTTGTAAATTTTTATTTCTTAAAACTCATCGTCCACACGAATGGAGTACCCCTTGAACTCACTTAAAAGCAGATGCGGTCTTTTTTTCATTTTGAGTCTGATTTTTTTTTCCTTTCCTGAAGAATCGGTCATCGTTTCAATGTTGATTCCGCTTTGAGGATAGTATTCATTTTTTTTTGCTTCCCTTGAAGAGTTCAAACTCAATGAAATTGTCATTCTGCTTGTAAGATAAAAATGGCCTGACTGAAACTGAAAACTGTATTTCATTCCCCATCTCTGAAGTTTGCCTGCATTATGATTGATGACAAGCATTCCCTTCTCCACAGTTACACTAGAACACGGATCTCCAAATGCATCACCTTCTGACATAGGAAGGATCAGCTTTTCTGAATGAGTAAAATAATAAAATTTTCCGGTAATATCCTTGAATAAAATCACAAGAACCCTGTTTTCATTCGGTGACTTTTCGAGAACAAGAACCTTGTCCTCAAGTCCGTCCTGATTCAGATCCCCATTCGCTTCCTTTGTCAGAACGTAACCCGCAGGCACAAATTTCCTGATGTCCGGGTCCGATTCTTTTGGAAAAACCAGACTGTTTCCGGCAAGATTTATGGAAATACAGAACAGGAGAAATGAAATGAGATATGTCATATCCCTATTGAAATCAGAATCAGTATTGAGTAAAGAAAGATTTGCCTTCGTCTGCCGCTTCCATCCTGGAAATACTGACTGGACAGTGACTTTAATATACCGCTGCCGCTCTGCGCAAAAAAACACAGAGCAGATTTTTCAGTCAATCCTTGAAAACTTATCTTCTTTTCTTTTTGGAGACAGATTTCTTCTTTGTGGTCGCCTTGGAAACGGCCTTCTTTTTCTCTTTAGTCTTTTTAGTATCAGTATTGCTTACTGTCTCAGTTTTTACAGGAACCTGCTTTACCGGAATTTCCTTCACGGAGACCTGAACTGACGACTTGACTCTTTTCAATACCTCAGTAATGCTCCAGGATTTTTCGTACTGGAAGAACTTCTGCTCTTTCCCTTCCTTAGGAGGCACATAAGACATTGCTCTTTCGGAAAGTGCAGTGATCGTCAGACTTGGGTTTACTCCTAGATTTGCAGGAACCATAGAACCGTCGCATACCATCAAATTCCTGTATCCGAAAACCCTGTTCTGCATATCTACGACTCCCTGATTTTCGGTTTCTCCCATAATTGCGCCGCCCAGAATATGCGCTGTGGTCGGGACATCGAGCAGCACCTCATTGACAGTACTTCTGGCTACACCGTTTATTCTTTTGGCCAGTTTTCTCGCAAACTCATTTGCAATCGGGATGTAAGTGGGTATCCTTTCACCGGTTTTCTGTTTTGAAGAAAGTGTCTTCCAGAATGGCCAGATCAGTCTTCTCTTTCTGACAATATCAATGCTGTTGTCGACTGTCTGCATCACGAGAAGAATAATGGAACGTTTTGCAAAACCGTAAGGGATCAGAAAACGCAGATTTCTGAGAGGATGCCTGATAAAGGATGAAACGAAAGAGATCAGAAAACGCACCTGTCTCGGAACCTTTCCCCCGCCGTCTACCAGCGTATTGACTGCAAGTGCTGCCATTGCATCGGAACCTGCAGGATATCTCACAGGTTCAATATGAGTATGTTCATCCGGATAGATGCTCGAAGTGATCGCAATTCCCTTGGAAAAATCTGCCTTGCTGTCGAGTGCACTGACACCTAAAATGGACTCACTGTTTGTACGCACAATTTTTCCCAGCATTGGTGAGAGTTTCGGCAGGGTCTTTTTTTCTTTCATCTTCATCAGAAGGCTCATAGTACCTAGCACCCCTGCAGAAAAGACAACTCCCTTTGCAGTGAACTTTCTTTTTGGAAAACCGAAGAGCCCTGTCGTTGTTCTTGTTCTGATCTCATAACCTTCCGATCCGTCTTCACTCAAAGGTTTTACTTCTACAGCCTTTGTTTCAGGGATGACATACACTCCGAGCTTTTCTGCAAAATACAGATAGTTTTTATCCAGAGTATTTTTTGCATTGTTTCTGCATCCGATCATGCACCCGCCGCAGAAATTGCACCCGTCCCGAAGAGGTCCTTCTCCGTTGAAATAAGGATCTTCCTTGTCCTTATCATGAAAATTTATACCAACAGGCGTCTTCTTGAAGGTATGCTCCACACCGAACTCTGCAGCTGTCTGTTTCATATACTCATCAACTTCCCAAAGTTTCGGATTTTCCACTACCCCAAGCATTTTCTGAGCGATTTCATAGAAAGGAAGCAGTTCATCCTTTCCGCCCATTGACTTTACAATTTCCTGATCAAAAAATTTCTGAGGAGGTACATAAAGAGTATTTGCATAGACAAGACTTCCGCCTCCGACACCTGCACCCGACAGAATCAGTACATCATTCAGAAGATTCAGTCTCTGAATTCCATAGCAGAGGAGATTCGGCATCCATAAAAACTTTCGGATATTAAAATTTGTCTTTGGGTGGTCTGGAGACTTCCAGCGTTTTCCTGATTCAAGAACTGCCACCTTGTATCCCTTCTGCGCGAGTCTCAGTGCAGACACGCTTCCTCCGAAACCGGAACCGATTACAATATAGTCATAGTCGTATTTTCTTTCTTCCATTTAAACAAGATCCGCCAGTCTGATTTTTTTCAGGTTTTCTTTTGAGTAATTTTCAATTTTTAAAATTTCATTTTTCAGTATTCCGGCAAGTTTTTCCGACATTTCGTCCGGCGGGATATCCATGGATGTTTTTGCAATAATTTTCATTATTTCATATATATCCAGATCAGCCGAAGACAGA
Organism: Spirochaetota bacterium; assembly: GCA_052033835.1. GTDB lineage: Bacteria > Spirochaetota > Leptospiria > Leptospirales > Leptospiraceae > DAORDI01. The sequence continues at coordinate 233 of JBPOJG010000291.1, read as the reverse complement.
GATGGTGCCACATCGCCGTCATTCCCTACGACAATCAGTTTTTCCTTCTTAAGAGCATCGAGTATTTTTGAAAAATCCAAGCCGTTCATCTTGAGCTCCTTCTGCAGTGAATTCAGAGAAAGAGGCTGCATTTTATTTTTCTGATTTCCGTACAAAAGCAGAAGAAGTTTCAGTGATTTGTAAAAACTGTAATTTTTTTCCTGTTCGGCTGATTCGAGAAAATTTGCATCATC
>JBPOJG010000198.1:0-7293 GCA_052033835.1 Spirochaetota bacterium | reverse complement strand
TCAGTGTATCATCTTTGGAATAATTGATGAGTGATGGAGTATGTCTTGCATCTGTTCCGTGAAGAGTAATTGTACCTTCAATTCCGATCGGTCTGTCCGCATTCACGGATGTTCTTCCGGAAACTCTGTAGACTGCAGTAATGTCGTTTACACCGTCACCGTTTGAATCGTACTCACCGAAAGAGTTTGTGGCAAGACTCTTCTCTTCAAAAAAATTCAGATTCGTCTTTCCGTTCAGACCGAACCCGTCCTTATGGATGGAATTCACAGTGTCCTTCAGATTCACAGCAAATGTATCAATCTGAGCGATTTTTTCAGAAAGCACAAAGTCTCTGACTTCAATGACACCCTGAATTCTTCCGTTTTCGAGAATCACTCTTTCATCATTGTGCTTCCAATACAGATCCTGCTTGCCTTCGTACTCAGCATTTCCTTTCATGATAATTTCATTTTTTTTAGATCCCTGCACAAGGATCTGCTGACCGATGAAAATCATAAATTCATCTCTGTCGCTTCTTCCAATGGAGAGATCCACAAGTCCTGAAAGTTCTTCCACAATCTTTTCTCTTCTGTCATACAGATCGTTCGGATTGTCTCCCATTGCTTCTGCTTTGGTGATTCTTTCGTTCAGAACTCTCACCTGTTCGGAAAGACCGTTCAGAAGATTTGTCTTGACTTCCACTTCCTTGTCTGCCTGATCTTTCAGAACAGAAAGTTTTTTGAAAGTGTCTTCAATTCGCGAGGAAAGACCAATAGCCTTTTCTTTCACAACGGAACGCTGCGCACTTTCTTCCGGATACTTGGAAAGTTCTTCTAGGGACGACCAGAACTGATCCATATGATTTCTGAGAGTGACGTTGCCCGGTTCACCGAAAATCACTTCCACCTGATGCAGATATTCCTGTCTTGCACCCCAGTAATTTTTTTCAGTGTTTGTTTCTGCGATTCTGTCATCTAGAAACATATCGCGGATTCTTTCCACTTCAGTGACGCTAGCCCCCTGTCCGAGCTGACCTGCAATCATCGCACGGTTCAGAGATGCTTCGTAAATCGGATCATTTGTACCGATGTTTACTCTCTGTCTTGCATATGATTTATTGTCTGCATTGGAAATATTATGACCTGTGGTGTGAATTCCCTGCTGCTGAGCCGCAAGGCCTCTTTTGCTCAGTTCTATACCGGAAAATGTGGATCCCATTTTTTCTCCTAAGCCTTTGTATTGATAACTACGTTTGTTCTCGGTTTGGAAGTGTTCAGTCCGGAATCATATCCGTCATAACCGACTTCCTGAACGCCTGCGGAAGCCACTTTAAGCGCTTCCATGGAAAGCTGAAAAATTTCCTGTTTTGCCCGCAGAAGTTTTTCATTCACTTCCACTTTTTCCCGCAGATCTGTGACCACTTTTCTGAGATCATCTGCGAGACTGATATATTTCGGTTTTTCCTCTTCTTCGAGGTTTTCTAAAAAATCAGTCAGAGTAATTGATTCTGCCTTGGGACTGATCTTTTTTTCTGTAAAAACCTTGGTCATTGCGTTTTTTCTTCTGGATTCAATTTCCACCGCAATTGAGAGAAGATGACTGATCTGCTTTGTAGCCGCTTCCAAGTCTTTTCCCTTGGACTGCAGGATACTGTCTTTCTTATTGGATTCCAAAAGCAGCAGGCTTTTGTACACTGAAATTTCTTCTTTCAGAATATATTCCAAATTGTTCTGTGTTTCTTCCTGCATCGAAAGCATAAATCTTCTCCTTCATTAAACATCGGCATTTTTCGCATTCTATCGAGTATTTTGAGACAGATTTTCTGATTTTCCCGACGGGTTCCAGCTTTGGTGTTATTATTCTCTCTAGAAATCCTTGCTTTCCTTTATAGAAACCGTCAGTCTCCTAAGACATTTTAAAATCAGAAACAGCCTGATGATAATTACTTTTTCCGGATGAACTCATAATGGCGGTGGACACAGTCAGTACAATCATAGTAGGCTCTGAATAAGGTCTGTATTCATTATACGAAAAGAGAAGAGCAACGGCTAATCCAATCCAGACTGCTCCAAGCAAAAAAAGGAAGCGAATTGAGATTGATCATTTACCTTCATTCTTTCGAATCTGCTCAGCAATCATTCCTGCAAAACCTCTTGCCATAAAAGTCAATCCTACAGCAATTACAAAGATCCCGCAGGCAAGATACCATAGCGGTATTTGTCCCATTTTCACCCTCCACTAATTTGTAATGTAAGGAGAATTGCGTCACTGTAAAGCAGAAAACAGGTCTCCCTTGGCAAGATGACTGGATTTCGTAAACAGCTTTTTTTACATAAACCTTTGTAAAAAGACAAAAATCGAATCTCTCTAAAAAATCAGAACTTGATCTTTTTTTGGTTGATCCCAAAAAGGGAACATTATTCAATAGTTCAAGTGAGGATTATCTCCAGAAAGACATTAAGGGAATTTTATGAAACCTCGCTTTACAGTGATTCTAAAAATCCTATTGAAGTTTGGTTCAGAGAAACTCTGAAGGCTGACTGGAATTCTCCAGCTGATATAAAAGAGAAATACAGGAATGCCAGTTTTCTTAAAAACAATAGAGTTGTTTTCAATATTCATGGAAATAAGTACAGACTGGTAGTTAAAATACATTATAATCTGAAAACCGTCTTTATTCGATTTATCGGAACTCATGAACAATATGACGACATTGACGTGGAGGAAATTTAAATGAAAGCCAGTTTAAAACCAGTCAGATCAGAGAAAGATTATAAGCAAGCCTTAAAGCTTATTGACCTTCTTTGGGAGTCTAAACCTGATACTCCCGATTATGATACCTTGGATATTTTAATTACGCTTGTTGATGCGTATGAAACCAAGCATTATCCAATAGATCTACCTGATCCAATTGAAGCAATCAAGGTTAAGATGGAAGAACTTGGTTTAAAAAGAATTGACTTAGGAAAATATTTAGGTGGAAGAAGCAAAGTCTCGGAAGTTTTGGAGAAGAAGAGAAAACTCTCATTGAATATGATAAGAAGATTAAATCAGGAGTTAAATATTCCTGCTGAAATTTTAGTAAAAGACTATAAACTGAATACTAAGGCTGTCAAAGTAAAACCTGCTGCTTAAACTATCTTGCACCTCTTAAAAGGAAACCCTTTTCTGCATTTTTCGTCTGTAGATGAAACCTGCTGCAAATATTCCGCCTGCAATCAAATACAATGATTTCACAAGATTCATATTTGAGATGAAATTTCTTGCCTGTTTGTTTTCCATTCTGGAGAGAGGGATATGGGTGGCAAGAGGTCCGTCCACTCCGTTAAATTCAATGAATTCCTTGAATTTGATTACATAAGAGTATTCAGGATCCAGAATCACATCCTGAGAAGGATTGAATTTCTTCTTTTCCAGTCGGGTATTTTCAGCTTCCAAGCGAATGACATCATCAGAAAGTGCCTGGAGTTTTGACTCCAAGCGTGCTCTTTCTATCACTCCGCTTCCGCCCAGAATCGTGCTGTACAAAAGTGCAAACACAATTCCGAAAGCAAATAAAAGTTTGGTTCTGTCCTTAGGCCACATTGACGTTGTAAAAAGCCGCCTTTCCTTTGTAAACTGCAGAAGCACCCAGTTCTTCCTCAATTCTGAGAAGTTCGTTGTATTTCGCAACCCTGTCAGTTCTGCACAGTGAACCAGTTTTTATCTGACCTGCATTCATTGCAACAGCAATATGAGAAATTGTAGTGTCTTCCGTTTCACCGCTTCTGTGACTCACAACTGCAGTGTATCCGGCTTTCTGAGCCATTTCAATTGCCGCAAGAGTTTCTGTCAGTGTTCCGATCTGATTGACTTTGATCAGAATGGAATTCCCAATCTTCTTTTCGATTCCAGTCTTCAGTTTGCCAACATTCGTGACAAAAAGATCATCTCCCACGAGCTGAACCTTGTCTCTGAGCTGTTCGCTGAGGGCCTTCCATCCAGTCCAGTCGTTTTCATCCAGACCGTCTTCGATTGTAATCAGAGGATAGTCTTTCACACATTTTGCATAATATTCAATCATCTCTTCAGATGTTTTTTCTGAAATATCAGCCTTATTTTTGGACTTTTTCCCCATTACATATTTTTTCTTTTCTTTCGAATAGAGCTCACTTGCAGCTGCATCGAGTCCAAGAAGAATGTCTTTTCCCGGCTTGAATCCAGCCTTTGTGATTGCTTCGAGGATGACTTCAAATCCTTCCTGATTGCTTTTCAGATCGGGTGCAAAACCGCCCTCGTCTCCGACTGCAGTATTGTATCCTTTTCCTTTCAGAACTGTCTTCAGAGTATGAAACACCTCTGCTCCCATTCTGAGAGCCTCAGCAAATGTTTTTGCTCCTACAGGAAGAACCATAAATTCCTGAAAATCCACATTATTGTCTGCGTGAGCTCCGCCGTTGATGATGTTCATCATTGGAACTGGGAGTTCTTTCGCAAAATTTCCTCCAATGTATCTGTAAAGAGGGAGCCCCGAAAAAATCGCTCCTGCTTTTGCTGCTGCAAGAGACACACCTAAGATTGCATTTGCACCGAGAGTTTTTTTGGAAGGAGTTCCGTCTTCTTTGATCATCAGATCATCGAGTTTTGTCTGGTCGAGAACATCCTTTCCAATGAGCACCTTAGTCAGTTTATCATTTACATTCTGAACTGCCTTCAATACACCTTTCCCGGAGTATCTTTTTTTATCCCCGTCTCTGAGTTCTACTGCTTCGTATTCCCCTGTAGATGCCCCGGACGGAACTGCAGCCCTTCCCAATATGCCGTTTTCCAGAACGACATCCACTTCCACCGTAGGATTCCCTCTGGAATCCAAGATTTCCCTTGCTTTGACTGACTGAATTGCAGAACTTTTCAAAATGCAGTTCCTCCTTTTTTTATTTAATGGCTTTTGTAAAAATCATTTTTCCGGCTGCTGTCTGGATAATCGATGTGACAGAAACCTTGACTTCTTTTCCGACGAGATGCCCGCCGTTTTCAATGACAACCATGGTTCCGTCTTCTAAATATCCGATCCCCTGATTTTCATCCTTTCCTTCTTTGATCACCTGAATCCCGAATTCTTCGCCTGGAAGAACAACAGGTTTTAATGCATTTGCCAGATTGTTCAGATTCAGAACTTTCACACCCTGCAGTTCCGCCACCTTGTTCAGGTTGAAGTCATTGGTGACCACCTTCCCGCCGGTGTCTCTGGCCAGTTTGATCAGTTTCGCATCCACTTCACGAGTGTCTGTATAATCCTGGTATGTGATCTTGACTTCGATACTGCCTTTTCTCTGAAGTTTGTTCAGCATATCTAGACCTCTTCTTCCTCTTGCCCTTTTGATCGGGTCGGAAGAATCACTGATAAGCTGAATTTCGCGAAGTACGAAGTTTGGAAGGATCAGAGGACCGTCGATGAAATGAGTCTCCGCAATGTCCAGAATTCTTCCATCAATAATGACGGATGTGTCAAGAATCTTATCTCTCACATCTTCCTTTTTTTCCGCAGTAAATGCACGCACGGGAGTACCGCCGCCGGCAGATCCAAAAACAGCAAGACCCGGTTTCAGGAAAAATCTGTATCCCACTCTTGCCCCTAAATAACCGAGAACTCCGTAGAACAGAAAATTGATTCCAGGTGAGTGAAGGAAATCGAAAAGTTTAGTAATAAAGAATGCACTTGCCAAACCAAGAAAGAGACCGAAACTTACACAGATGGCCGGCTCGCCTTCAAAGTCCAGTTTGTCCTTTGATTCCAAATACAGAATAACCGCAGTGGCTATGCAGACCAGAGCACTGAAAACTGCAGGCTGCAACCAATGACCATAAGAATAAAACAGGGCACCGAATGTTACCCCGGAAGTGATAAGGCAAAACAATGCCTTATATAATAAATCCATACTCAAATCCTTAGTATAATCTGAGTTTAGCGAAAATCAATCTTCGATCGGTTCTTCTTTTTCAGGTTTTTGAATTAAGGTATTCTCCTGTCCCTGCACAGAATTTGCCAAAATATCAGATACGATATTCCCAGCTTCTTCAGAGGGAACTCCTTTGCTGAGCGCAATTTCAGTCTTTACAAGATTGTATGCACTTTCGTAGAGTTTCCGTTCCATAATCGAAAGCTCTTTGCCATTCGCCCTTCGGAAGAGATTTCTGCAGACATCCGCCACTTCATAAATGGAACCGGATTTTATTTTGTTCATATTGTTCTGATAACGAACTTTCCAGTCTTCTTCCGTATCTATCTCATCCTTGCTGAGCAGATTCAAGACTTTCTTAATATCTTTTTTGGGGATAATTCCTCGAATGCCGACCTGTTTGGCTTTCTCGACTGGAATCATAACTTTCATTTTTGTGCTCTGGATTTCGAGGCTGTAACAGTCGCGTTTTTTACCTAAGATCAGTTTTTTCCCTATCTCGGTAATAGCCCCCACACCATGCATTGGATAAACAACATAATCCCCGACTTTAAATTCTGGCTCAGAAATACTCAGGCTCCTAAAAAAAATTCCGTTAAACTCATTTTTAATTATGAGACAGAAATTTGTTATGTCAAGCAAAAAATTCCTTAGACTGGAATTTTTTCAGTTTTCGGAAAAAAACTTTAAAATCTTTTCAGCCTCAGATTTGTCGGGTATTCTGCCTGTCCCAGACTGCATATTTTCGGACAGATGCGAAACTTTGGAAGTAGCCGGAATCACGCAGGTGACTTCCTTTCTGTGAAGAATGTATTTCAGAAGGAGTCCGGCAAATGAGTCGGAATTAAAATCCTTTGCAAATTCAGGAACTGATTTCCCCTTGAATCTTCTAAAAAGATCACCCCCCTCAAATGGCCTGTTGACTAAAACTGCAATCCCTTTTTCTTCTGCCAAAGGAAGAATTCTTTTCTCCGCTTCCCTCTCCTCAATCGAATAGGGAATCTGGATAAAATCGAGTTTTTCCGATCTCATTATCTTTTCCATTTCCGAAAAAGCAGACCGAACATAATGGGTAATTCCAATATATTTTATTTTCCCGGATTCCTGCAGGCCTCGGAGGGTTTTTAACTGTGTCCTCCAGTCAAGCAGATTGTGGATCTGAAAAAGTTCGATTTTGTCTGTCTGAAATCGTTGAAAAGATTCGCGAATCTGCTCCTTTCCGGATAATTCTCCCGATGTCCAGACCTTTGTGGCATAGATAAATTTTTCGCGGCCTAATTTTTTACCCAGAAGTCCCGAAATTCGTTCGGAATTTCCATACATCGGTGAGGAATCAATGAGTTTTCCTCCTTTTTCCAGAAAGGCGCCAAGAAG
>JBPOJG010000363.1:0-1940 GCA_052033835.1 Spirochaetota bacterium | reverse complement strand
TAAGGAGAAACGATTTTCCTTAATTCATATTCTGTCTGAACTTCTCCATCTTACCGATCTGAATTTCATACATGAAACAGTAATCATACACAACCCGGAAAAAATCAAAAACTCTGAACCCGGAATATACAGCCAGTTCTGCGACTTCATACGGATTGAATATCCTGCCTCCCATATTCGGCTGAAGGATATGTTTTTTGACCGAAGAAGAATATTTCCAGTTTAATGATTTTATATTCATAAATAATGTTTTTAGAATATATCCCCAAAGAAGAGGAATGAACTCACTGTTCAGATAGTCTTTCGAATAAAAATTTGGATAATCCTTTTTATAAAGATGTTCATCCAGAACTTTCAAAGAATCCGCCGAGAAATTCAGAGTTTTCGGAACATCTGGAATATCTTCCTCCAGATGAATTTTAAACATCTCAGTAAATTCAGAGATCACAGAATTCAGTTTTGCGATACTTTCTCTTCTCTGCAGAATGAGAGGATGATCATCGCTGTATGGAGGTTTAGGAAATCCCGGAACCTTAAAATTTTTATCCAGTTCCTGTATTTGTTCAATAGGTTTCATCTGTTTTCTACTTTTCTCATATGCCGGATTCTCTGCACACAATAATTTTAGCAAAAAGTAACTACTCAGCCTTACGGCTTCGTAGTTACTGTTTGCTTTTAAAAAGCAAGAAAAGTTGGTTCCTATCGGAAGGATTAGCCGCTTCCAAAACTAGCGAGGGGTTTGCAACCCCCGCTAGCTGTGAAGCTGCTAAGACCCCGCTTTTTCTATACTATCTTTTTTAGCTGAGTAGTTACGAAAAAAGAAATTGCATCTACAGTCTTTTATTTTTGGATTGAACTATGGCTAAAGAAAACTTGAAGATCGGCTCTCCGTTTGCCGCAAATTCTACAAAAATACTTCTTCTGGGTTCGGGTGAGTTAGGAAAGGAATTTGTGCTGGAAGCACAGCGTTTCGGAATTCATGTGATGGCAGTGGATCGGTATCCGAATGCTCCTGCGATGCAGGTTGCACACGAATCCAAGGTCATTGATATGCTGAATGCTCAGGAACTCGAAAAACTTGTGCGCAGTTATAATCCTCATTATATTGTACCTGAAATTGAAGCAATCTCCACTGAGACTCTCGTCAAACTGGAATCGGAAGGTTTCAATGTAATTCCTTCCGGAAAGGCAGTCAATCTGACAATGAACAGGGAAGGCATCCGTGATTTTGCAGCGAAAGAGCTTGGACTGAAGACTTCTGCATTTGAGTTTGCGGACAGTCTGGAAGATTTTCATGATAAAATAATGAAAATTGGTATACCTTGCGTAGTGAAGCCGATCATGAGTTCTTCCGGAAAGGGCCAGAGCATTATCCGAAATGAGTCTGAGATCGAAAAAGCGTGGAACTACGGTCAGACCGGCGGAAGAGCAGGAAAAGGAAAGATGATTGTAGAGGAGTTTGTGCCGTTTGATTTTGAAATCACTCTTCTGACAGTCCGTCACGCAGCCGGGACAACGTTTGTGGATCCGATCGGACATCTTCAGGTGAATGGGGATTATGTAGAATCCTGGCAGCCGCAGCCGATGAGCGAGTCCGCTTTAAAAAAAGCTAAAGACATTGCTGAAAAGGTGACTGCGGGTCTCGGAGGATACGGCATATTCGGCGTCGAGCTTTTCGTCAAAGGGGACGAAGTCTATTTCAGTGAAGTTTCACCGCGCCCGCATGACACTGGAATGGTGACTATGATCTCCTGCAACTATTCCGAATTTGCACTGCACGTCCGTGCAATCCTTGGACTGCCGATTCCTAAGCTGCGTTATCATGGACCTGCTGCATCAGCTGCATATCTTGCAGAAGGAAATCTGGACGGCCCTGAGTTTACCGGTTTTGAAGAAGCAATGCAGGACCCGGACACATCATTCCGTCTATTCGGCAAGCC
>JBPOJG010000033.1:0-11792 GCA_052033835.1 Spirochaetota bacterium | reverse complement strand
ATACTTTCAGATATGATACATCAATATATAATTCATTCTTCAGAGTAAAGACGTCCATCAAATCGTAAACTGGTTTAAAATCCTGCAGTTTTACAGTTCCTTTGTCAAAATTCAGTATTGTATAGTCATTTGACTGAAACTCTTTGTTCTTCAGAAGAATCAGACTCATAGCCTCTGAAGAGAAAATTTTCTCATCCTCGTAAGAAAAATGCTCACCGACATACCGGAGCGTCATCTCCCGTGTAAGAAATACTTTTTTATTTTTGGGAAATTTATGGAGAGTATATAATTTTTCATCCATATGATCAAAGAGCAGAAGCTCATTTGTACTGTATTTTAAAATCAGAGTCTGGGTCTGATTTAAGGCTTTTCTGTCAATGACTCTGATTCCTGTATTGTCTAGTTTATCTGTTTTAGAAGAATTTATCCTTCCCTGAAGCAGAAGTTTTCCGGAATTATCCGAGGACATCTTTATCGAGTAAAGACTGTAGGCAGTCTCTTTGTTTGTTTTTTTCTGATCGTACAGTAAAAAATAATTCCCCTTGTCCGAAACAGACCGTATAAGATACGGATTATAAAAATACTTTTTATTCAGTCTCTGAAATATTTTTTCACCAGTGCTTTGGCAGAGTACATAACGCTGTCTTTCTTTAGAATAATACTGCTGAACTCCTGAAACAAAAAAAACAGTATCCAAATGAACAAAATATTCCGGCCTTTCATCGGGATATTTAAATTTTGCATTGCATAAGTATGCCCTGCTTCTGAGATTCTCCATCCTCTCAGATTCCATTTGCCGTTTTCCTTTGATATGTTTTGCTTCCTCAAGCAGATACCTGTAAAAAGAAGGAGGATTTTTCACATTTTCAATTGTTTCCGACTCAGGATAAGTATAAAACTTGTATGCAGTTTCAAATTGATAGGAAAGATTAAAGCATTCTCCAGCACCTCCTTTTGACTCAAAAAACTCAGCTTCTTTTGTTCTGCAGAAACTGGTTCTGATGTCACTGGAATCGGAAAAGACCCTTTCATAATAAACGTATTTTTCAGCAGAAATTATCTCTGCCGCAATCAACAGCAGAACAGAGAAACTGATGTATATTTCTTTCATTAAGATCTATTGGTACGAAGTTTCTTTATTTCAGCCTCCGAAAGTCCAGTCAGCTCCTGAATTGTTTCGTTCGGGAGGCCGAGTCGGATTCCGTTCAAAGCAACTTCCACTTTCTCTTCAATCCTTCCTTTTATTTCAGCTTCTGTCCTGGCAGTATCGAGCATTCCCTGCGATTCCCAGTAGCTCATCAGACTTTCCATATAGATATCATATTCCTCTCTGCTCATTGCACTGACTTCACTGGTGCGGAATGCTCTTTCGAAGATCGGTTCTTTCAGTATGGCGGGAATTTCATTGAAACCAAAATCGGTGTACGGATTCATATATCTGGGTTTTCTGTCTTGCATAGGGTCATTCTGATATTGAGAAGAAAAATACGGCAAGCAAAAATTTTCCAGTCTGCCGTCCCAAACAGCTGCAGGGTCTGAACGAATCACTTGGTGCATTTTCACTTGACAGAAAGGAATTGTCTTTTCAGGCTATTCCAATGCAGACTGCAGTTGATCTGAAAAAACTTTATGAAGAAGATGAACATCTTTGGCTGTTCGAAAATGCAAAGCTGCTCAGAGAGGGAAGACTCGATCTGGCTGATATACAGCATATTGCAGAAACATTAGAGGATATGGGAAAAAGAGATTTCAGAGAAATTTTAAGCAGGATGCGCGTTTTGATGATGCATCTTTTGAAATGGATCATCCAGCCGGAACAGAGATCCAGCGGATGGAAGGGCACAATCCGCGAACAGAGAAAAGAGCTGAATAAAGCATTCGAATTCAGCACAAATTTAAGAAATTATGGAAGGGAACAGTTTATGAATGAATATTCCGATGCCAGAGAAATCGCTGCTGATGAAACTGGACTGCCTCTTTCTGATTTCCCCGAAGAACCTCCATTCACATTCGAACAGGTCACAGACGAAAACTGGCTTCCCAAGTGAATAATATATTTCAAGAAACATCTAAAGACCTGACCAGCCTTGCTCGAACAGGCTTACTTTCCCTGAACGGTGTATCAGTTCCTACACCTGTATTTATGCCCGTCGGAACAAGAGGAAGCATCAAGGCCCTCAGTTCAGAAGATATTGATGAACTCGAACTGGATCTGATCCTCGCAAATACGTATCATATTTATCTCAGACCGGGAACAGAAGTACTGCAGAAAATGGGGGGACTGAAAAAATTTATGTCCTACCCCAGAGCAATGCTCACAGACAGCGGCGGCTTTCAGGTATTCAGTCTGGGAGATCTGTTCAAATTTCATTCGGATGGGGTCTTTTTTAAGTCCCATATTGACGGCTCGAAACACGAGTTTACCCCCTCAAAGGTGATAGATATACAGAGAATCATCGGATCAGATATAATGATGCCCTTGGATGACTGCGCGCCATATGGATCAGACAGGAAAAGACTGGAATTGGGCCTGGAAAGAACCCACAGATGGGCAGAATCCTCTGTAGAATACTGGCAGAAGAATACAAATGGTCAGAGTCTTTTTGCAATTGCACAGGGCGGAGTGGATAAGGAGCTCCGCATTAAGTCTCTTCAGTTTATGAACTCCCTCCCATTTCCGGGAATCGCCATCGGCGGCCTGTCCGTCGGGGAAACCAGAGTGGAGTTCCTTCAGATGCTTGAGGCCCTGGGGCCGTTTTTTGACCCAGGCAGACCTAGGTATCTGATGGGAGTCGGAACAATCCCGGATATATTGGATGGGGTGAGGAACGGAATTGATATGTTTGATTGCGTTTTGCCTACAAGGAATGCAAGAAATGGACAAGTTTTTACTTCTAGAGGAAAAATCAATCTCAGGAATGAAATCTACAAGGATTCGGACAGGCCTATTGACGAAGAATGTGACTGCAGGGTATGCAGAAGGTATTCATTAGGTTATATTCGTCATCTTCACAAGGTAAAAGAGATACTTGGATTGAGCCTTTCCACATATCATACACTTTATTTTATGCAAAATTTCATGAAGAAACTGAGAAAATCCATCGAGGCAGGGGAGTTCAATATTTTTTATGAAAAGTGGAAAAAATTGTACTCTTAAACGAATTTTCGTTGACGTTTTTAAGTGAGTGATATTCAATGCTAACTACTGTTAAAGAAAGAGTTTACGAAGGAGTAGAGTACTTCGAATGGAAATCAACAGAAGAGAGAACAACAACATAGTAATCTTAGACATAAATGGTGAAATTGACCTTTACAATGCACCAGAGATTAAGGATGTAATTGCCAAGCTCATTGAAGAAAAGAAATATCAGATTATCATCAATCTGGAAAAAGTATCTTATATAGATTCTTCTGGAATTGGTGCGCTGATCTCCAGTCTTTCGAATTTGAAGAAATACCAGGGCGGGTTAAAGATTATCAACGTCGCTGGATCTGTGAGAAAGGTTTTCGAATTAACCAAATTAACGTCATTTTTTGAAATATTTGATTCGGAGGCAGATGCGATTTCTGCTTACAAATAAGAGATTTTTCTCTCCTGTTAAAAAAACTTTCTCTTTTTTTTTTGTTTTTTACTGTTTATCTTCTCTCTAAACGGAGAAGGTAGGCAGGCCATACCCACCCAATATTTAGAAAAACTGCAGCAGTTAGATAAAATTTCACAGAGTATCCATTTTCCTCTCAAAAATTTGGAACAGGCGAAGCTGAAGCCCGATTTATCGGAGTCTCAACTGAGCGATTTTATTTTACAGGCCGAGGAAGAGTTTAAGCTTCTCTGGCTGGATTCTGTTTCTAAGTGGAATGGCAGATTGGAGAAAATGGATCAGGATGCAGACGATTTGGGCGCTGAAACTTTGGCAGAAGACCTTTTTAATAAGGCCAACAGCACAAAGACAGCTGTAAATACATTTTTCAAGTCGGTAGAGCTGAATCTGAAAAAACCTCAGACGGGCACCCTTCCGGAAAGAATGGATTTGTTTGAAAAGAATCTCAAGGAAGCGGCTAGTGCTGTAGAGAATTATCGTTCTGCAGAGAGTTATTATTCTGCCGCAAGAGATGCGTCTCTTTCCAAGAGAAACTCTTTGAACAGCGAGATTCAAGAACTTTTAAATCTGTCTAAAAATATGCCTAATTTAAAAATTTCTGATCCGGATAAAATCACGGAAAAGGATCTTTCTCGGGCTGTAGACCTTGTTAAGTCCAACAGTCTGAAACAGGCAATCCAGATCATTGAAAACTCCAAGGACAAAATCTTTGAAGAGTATCTTCTATCCAAGAAAGTGGAACTGAAAGAAAGAAAGAAAAATCTTTCAGACAAAAAACCTGCTCTGAACAGTTCCAAGGAATCGATTCAGGAAGAATGGCTTCTCTATATTGATGATCTGATCCGTCAGGAAAGGCTTGAAGAAGCAGAAAACAATATCATTGAACTTGAGTCCGCAAGTGAAAAGGCAGGGCTTCTTGCAGATTCGGAAGCTGATCCTGAGGAGAGAGTGCAGATTGTTCAGCCGTCCAGCACAAAAACAGATTATATAAAACCCCCTGAAATACATACAGATTCATTAAAAAATCATCATAAAGAAGACGCTGTAGAACCGCCTGTCAATACAAGCGATGTAAAGGAAACCAAGATTCCGTTAAAAGAAAAAGATTCTGTAAAGACACATACTGTCACAGTCAATACAGTTACAGAAAAAAAGAAAAAGTTCCCTGAAAAGATAAAAGTCAAAAAGGGAGAATCACTCCGTTCCATCGCAGAAGCAGTTTTTGGAAAAGAATCTCTCTGGAAAAAAATCTATAAAATCAACCGTACTAAAATTAAAAATCCAAACTTCATCAAAGCTGGTGAAATCCTCGATCTGCCGAAAGTGAAATAGGAACTTTCCAAAAAAAACTTTACACCTTTTAGGGAATTCCTATAGACTTCAGTTTAGGGAAAACTGTTTCCAGAAAAAATAATGGTCGCCAAATCATCTGAACAGAAATTTACTCTGAGCGTAGGGAATCTCCAGATCCAGATTGTCAGAAAGAAGGTCAAACGACTGTATCTGACTGTCAAGGCTCCTAATGCAAATATCATTATGAATGTACCTCTTCGTATCAGTCTGGCTGAAATTCAAAAGTTTGCAGAGAGCAGACTGGAATGGATGCGGTTTCATATTGAGAGAATTCTGAATACAAAATGGGTTCCGGAAAATAAATTTCAGACCGGGGAAGAATACTATTTTTTAGGGATAAAATATCCCTTAAGAGTCAATCAAATCTCCGGTAGAGAAAAGCTTGTTTTTGAAAACGGCACATTTGAAATGTACGTAAAATCCAGGTCATCCAGGAAGAAAAGACAGAAACTGATGGAAGAATGGTACCGTGAAAGGGTACGGAAGATTCTTTCTGAACTGATCTCCAAATGGGAAAAGAAAATGGGACTGAAAATAAAAGGTTTTACAGTCAAAAAACTTAGAAGTACCTGGGGCATCTGTCACGTAAATGACAGGACGATTTCATTCAGTCTTGGGCTGGGCAGGGTGCCGATGGAGGGAATCGAATATGTTGTCGTTCACGAACTTGTGCATCTTTTTGAGCTTCATCATAACCGCCGTTTTTATTCTCTCATGACAAAGTATCTTCCGACCTGGAAGAAAGACAGAGAAACACTGAACAGTCTGAACTGATTCTTAGACGCCCTTATTTTGGCTTGACTGAAGAATTCGGAGAAGATCAGATGTCCAGTATGGGCAATCCTGTTAAAAAGCTGATGACTGCTGCTGAGTATCTGGATATGGAACGAAATTCTCCGGAAAAGCACGAATTTTATTTTGGAGAAATTTATGCAATGGCGGGAGCAAAAGAGAATCACAATCTGATTGTAAGCAATCTGATTTCACTGATCCATCTTCAGTTCAAGGGACGTCCCTGCTATGTCTATCCTTCAGATCTGAGGGTTGTCATCGATGAATACAGTCATTATGTCTATCCCGATTTAGTCCTGGTTTGCGGAGAAAGAAAGTTTCTGGACAAATCCAATGACAGTCTTCTCAATCCGAGTGCAGTGATCGAAGTTCTTTCCGATTCAACAGAAACTTATGACAGAGGAAAGAAGTTTGAATCTTACAGAAATATAATATCATTACAGGAATATGTGCTCGTATCATCCGGAAGAAAGAAGATTGAACTCTTTTCAAAATCAGCGGAAGGAAAATGGGTTCTTTCTGAAAGCGGGAAGGAAGGAACATTGGACATTTTATCATTAAATCTTCACTTATCTGCTTCCGATGTATACGACAAGATTCAGTTTGAGAATTGAGCATTAACCTCAGTCAGGAAAAATACTTCTTGAAAAATTCCTTATACTGATTCTGAAATTTCTTTGGACTGGCTGCATTGTTCAGTATAAAATCAGTCAATTCTTCCCATGTGAACAGTTTAACGCTGGATCTCAGCTCGGGAACAAGTATATCATGGACAGCTTTTTCGGCCTCTTCGCGGATCTTATGATTCTCTTTGGCATAAATGAATACAAGAATGGTCTTCTGATCCATATGGAGCAGATTTCTGCAGAGTTGAAATTTCTGAAGGAACTCTGATTTTTTTCTGTATTTTTCTGTAATGACAGAAAGATGATTTTTATATATATACTCAAAAAGTTCGGAATGCATAACATCATCTTCCGCTGATCCAAATCCAGTTTCTGAATACTTTGTCTTAAAGCAGACCTTCATTCCAGAGACCGTTTCAAAGTAGAAATCAAAAATGGAATCCGGAAAATGCTCAGAATCTATTCCCTGTTTTTCGAAGACGGCAGTTTCATAATTCACGATTCCTTCTTCGAGGTTGAATCTGGATGTCAAAAGTTCCAGTTTTTTATCAATGAGAAGAGGAAAGAAGAAATTGAATGAGAGAGCTTCTGTGGAATTGAGATGGTGAAAGTAGAGATGCAGGTCCTCTTTTCTGAAATGAGGATTTTTCAGTATATCATCATGATAATATTCGATCAGATTTCTGCTCTGCTCATCTTTCGGGAAGATATGGCTGTAGGGTTTTCCCTGATACAGTCCGTTCTGAATATTCGGAAATTTGCTTTTTTTGTATTCGGAAAGCTGTTCCCGCACCTTATCCTGAAAATTCATCTGATTTACCTTCAGTAATACTCTGATTGAGACAAGTTCATTTTCTGCAATCAATTAATCTGACTTTCTCAAGTTATGCAAACCTGAAAGACAGGACTTTGTAAAAGCATAAAGAATGAGGTTCAAGCTAAAGCGATGTCAGCAGTGCGAAGGGACGCAGAGTTGGCGCAGCGGGAGAAATCGTAAAGCAATATTGTTGGAAGGTTACTTTTCCTTGTATTCATGAACTCCTTCCCAGTCGTCTCGGATGCCCTGTTCTATTGCCTGCTGGCATCTTTGAATGTAAAGTTCAGCAACTTTTTCTCCGGGATCACGTTCTAAAACTTTTTTAAACAAATTGATCGAGTCTTCAAAGGCTTTATTCTTATAAGCCTCAATACCTAACTCAAAACTCAGTTTCGTTGCAAATCTTGTTTCGATTATAATATCAGACAGTCCGTCAAAAACATCATATACACGGATGCTTTCTGATTTACCTTTTACCTTTACTGTATCAACGAGCCGATAATTAAAATTGGATAGATTTTCAATTTCCATGAGAGTGTCTTCGCTGATTAATATATGTGATCCGTAAACTTTAGTCAGACTTTCAATCCGAGAAGCAAGATTTACTGCATCACTGATAACAGTTCCTTCCATTCGCTCAATTTCTCCGATAATGCCTAACATAAGTTTTCCAGTATGCAGACCAATACCAATTGAGATCGGATCATGATTATTTTTTATTCTATATTTATTATAAACCCTGAGTTCCTTCTGCATATCTATGGCAGCTGACAATCCATCTTCTGCCTTCATCGGAAACAGCGCCATAATTGCATCACCGATATATTTATCTATAAAGCCGTTATTCTTCCTTACCTGCGGACCCATATAGCTTAAATAGGAATTTATAAATTTAAAGTTTTCTTCTGGTCTCATTTTTTCTGATAAAGCAGTAAAATTACGGATATCACTGAAAAGAATCGTCATATTTTTTTCAGTTTGATCCCCTAATTCAATTTTCGTGATGTCTGTTTTTTCCAAGAACTCTAAAAATTGTCTGGGAACAAATTTCTCATAAGTCTTATTCAAGTGGGTCATTTTGGTATACAACCTGGCATTTTCTATCGAAATAGAAGCCTGTGAAGAAAGTACATTGATCAACTCTAATCTTTCTTTTGTAAATGCATCTGTTGTAAGATCATTTTCGAGGTAAAGCAAACCTCTAAGTTCTGATTGTTTCATAATTGGAACGCAGAGTATAGAGAGCGGCTTGAACTCTTGGATATACTCGTCTTCTTTAAATATTTTATCTTCCAATGTATTGTTAATGACTGATTCTTTTTTCCTTTTCAGTACATTTTGGATCACGGATTCAGGTGAACTGCTGTTTACGGATGACTTTGTTGAGCGGACTACTTCGGAATGAAGTTTTCCGTTTTCATAGGAATAATAAATTCCTTTTGTAGCACCGGCATTTGTAATTAAAATATCTACCAGCTGAGTTACCAGTGCTTCGAGTTCAATTTCTGCTGATAACTTTTGAGATGATCTGATAATAGTGTCATAGTCCAGCTGGTTATTTCCCGTAATATCAGGAAATTTATCTGCAGTATGATGATAGGTTGATGTATGAGCAGCGATTGTTCCGGTTGAAACTTTGGAAAAGACAGATCTTTTAATTTCAGGATGTTCTTCCATTAAACGAATGGATTTTCCTCTAGCTCCTAAAGATTCATAAAGAAAATAGGACTCTGTAATGTAATAGGAACCTGTTTTACTGTTCCCATTAGCCTTTTCCATAACTCCAAGCCTTTCACATCCTTTCGCTTCGATAGATGTAAATCCGCCTGCATTGGCTGTGCTGATACATTTTTCGTAGTATTCTCGTGCTTTTTCTTTATTTCCGAGAGCTGACTCCTTTTCAGCATTGATATAGAAATAGAGATGAGCGAAATTATCCGGCTGGGTCTTGAAATATTTTCCAAATTCTTTTATGAGCTTGTTAGCGGCTTTCAAATAATTTTTCTTAGATTGGTCATAGTCAGCTAAAAGGGATACTATTATATAAAAGCTGAGTTCTGTTTCCAGAAGCATACTGAGGAAATAAGGGATAAACTGAATACTGTCAATGGCAAGTTTTCCAGCTTCTTTATAAAACCCCATATGATAGAGAGACAGCAGTTTGTAGCAGGAATAGTAACCCTTCTGCATAGGGGGTTCTTTCGAAAATCTGTGCTCTATATCTTTCTCTTCGTCAAAACTGGAAGTTGAAAAACTTCCGGGAGAATCTGTTTTTCCTGTAAGATTTTTAATGCTGTATATGATAGGACTGAACATAGAATAGCAGTGTGCATTTTTAGTCACCTCGAAATACTCAAGGTGTTTTTCGTTTTTACTCAAAAATTCGTTAAAATTATGTGATAGAAAAATAGACTTAACGGATCTTGCTATCACTGCATAACCTGAATAAATAGGATCTCCAGATTCAATTAATTTCACTTCTAAATTACCCATAGCAGGAATTGTCTCCCGCATATTTTCTACCCAGTCTATCAGAAATTGATGGAGTAAATACTTCATCCTCCAGTAATCCAATTTCCTTTCGGGAAACATATTGCTCGCTTCTACTGCTAGTTTACCATATTCATAGGCAGTTTTATAATCTTTAAGAGCGGTATGAATGACTCCGAAGCTGGAGTAGGGAAAACAGCCTCCGGGTAGATTTCCTTTTTCCAATACCAGTAAAAACATCATTATAGAAGCAAGTACGTAGAGATTTTGGTTCTGTGTAAATATAGCTGCTGCAGTTTCAATGTACAAGCTGAGTAATAGACTTCCTCTAGTATCATTGCTGATAGGCATTTTCCCTAGGTCTTCTGGTGTTTTTCCTATTAATTTTATTTTGGATACGACTAACTTGTATAAAAATTGCAGGAGAGTTGCCGTGTTGGATTTAGGTATAGAGAAATTTACCAGGTTCAATCCCTTAATAAATAGATCTAGTACTTCTGTCAGCTTATTCCATTTTGTATAAAGACGTGCTTTAATCAGGTAAATACGAAGAATCTCATCATCCTTCTTATATATCTTTTCGACCTCTTCCAATTCAAGAAGAGCAGTTTCATACTGTTCGGAAAGATAGCGGCACTCTATCGTTTCAAGATAAATTAATAGGTTTCCATCTTCATTCTCATTGGATTTCTTTAATAATTCTTTGGCTATTTCAAAGAAGCTCAGTGCGGGTTTGTATGCGCCGGAAGATTTTGCTTTTTTCCCCGCCATATAATTCAACTCTTTCAATAGTGCTGATTCCTCACTTGAATCAACTAAGTGTAAAACCTGATTCCAGTGGTTTAGAATTTGAAATAATTCTTCATCAATCGAATTTTCTGACTTACTTACTGAATAAAGATTTCTCGCAATCTGCAAATGTAACTGTTCTCTATCGTTTTTTACTGTCAATTCATAAGCGGCCTGCTGAATCCTGTCGTGCTGAAATCTGTAACTGATGATAGTATCAAAATCCGATTCTGAATTTATTGCATACAGATAGTCTTTACTTAAAGGAATAATGAACCCTTCATAAATTGACTTTTCCAAATACTTCGCTATAGCGGACTGAGGAGCCTTCAATAAGATTGATAGGTCCCTTAACGTAAACTGGTTTCCGATACAGGCAGCATATTTTACAATTTTTAATGAATCCTGATCCAATTCTTTCAGCTGCAGAGAAAGCAGTTCCACCACATTTTCTGTTATTTTAGAGTCTTGAATCTTTTCAAGATTCCAGTCCCAGCCGGAAAGTTTCTCATTAAGGAACAATAATTTTTCTTTATATAAATGTTTTAAAAATTGCACTACAAAAAAAGGATTCCCTCCCGTCTTTTTTATGATCAAAGGAGTTAAAGCCTCAAGCTCTTCTTTTTTTCTATGCATACTCTCCATTAAAATTGTCTTTATGCTTTCTTCCTTTAGCGGGTTTAGCACTATTTTTTCTATTTTATGTGCTTTTTCAATTTCCTGGATCATGAGTTTAAGTGGATGTGTATCGCTTACTTCATTATCTCTGTAGGCTCCTATCAAAATTATGTTTTTCAGGTCAGGTTCCAGACTGATACTTTGTATGAGAGTCAAAAGAGAGGAATCAGCCCATTGCAGATCATCTAAGAATATTGCTATAGGAATATCATTCTTTGCAAAGATTTTGAAAAAGCCTAAAATTACCTGCTGAAATCTATTCTGTGATTCCTGAGGGGGTAATTCCTGAACCGGGGGAAGTTCACCGAGAATAAGGGAAAAATCGGGAACTGTCTGACTTAATATACTTGCATTCGCATCCAATTGTTCCAGAATGGAATCTTTCCAGAATTGAATTCCTTTATCGGAATAAGTTAACAGTATATTAACAAACTGTTCTAACGCTTGGATCAGAGCAGAATACGGAATATCTTTTTTGAGCTGGTCAAATTTCCCGGATATAAAAAATCCTTTATCTTTAGGGAACCTCTAAAAACCCTGACAAAAAAGAGTACACAAAAATAATGAAAAAATAAACTGGGCATATGAGCACAGAAAGCCTGTTTGAAGATCAGAAACGCAGAGAGAAACTGGAAATGCTGGGAG
>JBPOJG010000144.1:0-8692 GCA_052033835.1 Spirochaetota bacterium | reverse complement strand
TGTTTTATTTTTCTTCTTTATGGACATCTCCCAAATATTCTTTTACCGCTTTTCTGCTCGGAATAATTGTCTTCAGAAAAATTTCAGTATCAGATTCTACGAAAGGAATAAGATATACATAATCATTAGAGTTGTTGAAAAATTAGTTTCAACAACTCTAACTTTAATCTTTTTAAAAAACTTGCAGCTCGCTAAAGCGAGCTGAGTTAATCCTACCGGAGGGTTCAAGGGACTATCGTCCCTTGAAAATCCCTATTTCGCTTCTGATTAAAGATAATTTCTTGATTTTTTCAACAACTCTATTATTTTTACATTGATAGGGCTCAGAGTACCTGCAGAAGTCAGGACCAATATTGGCCGAATCGATGTCGTGATCGAAGACAGAGATATCTTTTTGTTTGAGTTTAAATTCAACGGCACAAAAGAAGAGGGACTGGCACAGATCAAAAAAAATAATTATCTTCAGCCCAGGATTTAAACTGGGCTGGCGAAAGATATATATGTTCGGAGTAGAGTTCAAAGACAAAAATGTAGGTGAATGGATTCAAGAAAAATTATAAAAATGACCGGTCATTGACGAAAGTCGATACCCGTCTGTTTTGAGTTACTCTTTTGCTTTGACTGGAGGTGGGAGTTTTTTCCAGTTTTCGAGAAAGTTTCTATACTTGGATTGAAATTCTTCCCGATTTGTTTTACCGCCCTTATTCAGCCCCTGCTGAGAAATAAATCTTTCTAATGAAGAAATTCTTTCCCCAGTTGGAGGATGTGTCTTGAGTACTGTTTCATTTCCCTGAGCCTTGCTCATTTTACTCAAGTAGCTTGTGGCACCACTGACACTGTAACCGGCAAGTGAAAGATACATTGCTCCTGCCTGATCGGATTCAATCTCTTCTTCCTTTTTCCTGCCCTGTTCAAAGAACTGACCTACCATTGCATTGACAGATACTTCAGTCAGTTCATTGATAATGTCGCCGCCCGGAGCCATAAAATAAGCAATCATTTCGAGAATAGAGTCTCTTTTTCCTTCAAATTTTCCTGAATGCTGCAATGTGACGTGAGTGATTTCATGAGAAAGAATTCCCGCCAGTTCAGCTTCGCTGTCCACAAGATCCAATGCACCCTTAGTGACAAGGATGTATCCGCCTGGACAGGCAAACGCATTCACTTCCGACGTATTGAGCACGCCGAAATGAAAATCTAATTCCTGCCTGGAGGAAAGTTTGCTGATGGAGCTTCCTACTGATTTCAGATAAGTTGTAAATTCTTTGTCTTGGACAAGACCGTATTTTTTGGCAAGTCTGGCCGCAAGCGTTCTTCCAATCTGAACTTCTTTTTTTACGGCAGGATCCGGCTCTGCAACTGGGGGAACTCCATCAGCTGCAGCTTTTTTTGCACAGTTACTTAAAACAAAAAACAGGCTGACTATGAAAAGGTTAAAGGCAGTCTTTCTCAATTCTGTTTATTCCTCTACTCTGATTTTCTCAAGCCAGTCAATGGATGCAAAATCGTATTCATCTGCATTTCCTCTTGTTCTGAGGTTCTTGGATTCTGAATACCCTCTCGCAGCCGCAGTCTGTGTAAATGCGGAAGCTCTCGCTCTGGCTTTTACTGATGTGGATTTATCAATTTCTGATCCAAAACTGACCTTTGCAGAGACTGGATTTGTGGAAAGGAAAAGTTTATTGACCCAGCCATCCTGGCCATTGAAGGAAACTTGAATAAACATATCCTTTTCTCCCACCTTTCTGACAGCTGCACCCTTTGGCAGCGGAGAACCGGAACTGGACGCGACCGGTGAAGCCAGAAGCTGAGCGGCTGGACTCTGAACATATAAGGTATTTGAGTACAAGGCGGATGTGGAAATAACGACAGCAAGTAAGATTAAACGCATAAGATTCTCCTTTGATTTATTTTATAAGACGAAATAGTTTGTCAACTAAATTAAAAAGTTTCGGGAGAAGAATTGAGATGCGAGAAGCAGTCTTTTTGACTCTCCTCGCATCCAAATGATGTTTATTTTGAACTGGCCATACTCTGAATTTCTTTGATTCTTGCAGATTTTTCAGCACTTTCCCATTCTTTTCCTGCAAATACAGAAATCATATAGGGTTTTGTCTTGTACTCATCGCGGAAAGGTACTACAAGTTCTTTGTCCGGTTCAGTTGATCTTGCTGCCTGAATTTTCTTCAGACCTGCTTCTCCCTGATTTGCCCACTCCGGATCAATAGGAAGATTGACTCTATGTCCTCTTACATCCGTAATCACATATGGTCCGTCATATCCCTTGTCTTTCAGTATTTTACCGAAATAAAGAAAGTCTACCTCATTTGTTCCCTGTCTCAAAGGTCCGTCAAAAGTAGCATAAGCGAGAAAATTGCCTTCCTTTGCT
The DNA here is from genome assembly GCA_052033835.1 of Spirochaetota bacterium. Classification (GTDB taxonomy): domain Bacteria; phylum Spirochaetota; class Leptospiria; order Leptospirales; family Leptospiraceae; genus DAORDI01. The sequence goes on along the minus strand of JBPOJG010000144.1, from coordinate 6,303 downwards.
TCTTTCAGATTTGCTTCGAGATGATAAGTTCCGGCCTTATATGCCACTACAGTTGAATGAATGATCAGAGAACCTTCGTTTGTAGATTCACGAAATGTTCCAGTGACTTCAGCCGGTTTATTTGGGGAAGAAAAGAAATGCGTAGTTACTTTTGCCTTTTTGTTTTTTGCATAAACAATATCAGCCTCTATAGTGATATTTCCCCAGTCGTTTTTGGTCGGTCTCCACTTGAATGTAATTACATTGTCTTTTGCTGTTTCATCCCCGTCTCTTCCATCATCGTTAAAATCTGCTCTGACAGTAGACGCTCTAGTTCCGTCCCATTCTTTTTCTCTCCAGACTTTATGATCGAGAACCTGAACAGGAATTGTCGCCATAGTCGGATCCTTGCATTCGAGTTTTACAAACATATCTGCATTTGGACCGATGACTGCCCACGTCTTCGGCTGCAGGTGACATTTGTAATTGTTGAGTTCTTTTGAATTTGGATCATCTGCCATCATCAGTGCCGGCACTTCAATTACGAAAGGGAAAACGATGTCACGGTGATCATTTGTAATCGGTCTGGAATTTGGAGGGTACTGTGCCCATTCTTTATATTGAGTCAGCAGAAATTCGGGAGTGACTCCGTCTTCCGGAAGACCGTCTGTTCCTATTTTCCCTGAATTCCCAGAGTTTCCAGGATTCTGTGTAGGATCTGCTGTCCCGGAAATATCAGATGAACCTGATTTTCCTGATTTTCCCTTAGACTTCCCACCGCTTGAAAGCAGTATTCCTGCTGCGATAATCAGGATTAATGCTCCCCCTGCCACAAACAACCAAAGTTTCGACTGATTTTTACCCATAGCAACCTCTATTTTTTAATCTGAATCTGTTCAAGAGTGTGATCGGTCACTGCTGTCTCCGCCGACCGAGTGTACTGAACTAAGATTAACTTTCGTAAGTTCTATTTTTCCTTACAAATTGCAAGAAATAAATTTAGAATAAAAATCCAAAAATGGGATATCCACTGAATCTAATGGTGTTCGCACTGAAAACAGAAATATGGATTGGATAAAGATGAGTTCTTCTGCAGCTCTTTTCTGAATCGTCACATACCGGTGCATAATGAAATAACCCAAGTTTCTAATGAGATTTTCATTTTATCAATTGAGTATCTGCAAGTTCGTAATAGAAATCAGGAAATATCGATTCGTCAATAACCGATTCGTTCCCTTCTCAGCTCGATTTCACAGTCAATGCAGATGTTTCCAGCAGATTCCGTTATTTCTCTTTCAAAATCGGAACTTTCTTCTGCCCAATCCCTGATCTTCAGCTCTTTTTGATGCAGTGCATTTTCAAAACGTGCCGCAGCTGTTTCACTGTCTGGACAAATATGGGTAATTTCCCTGAGTTTAAAGATTTCTGTTTTGCATATGCTGCAGGTAGTCTTCATTTTCTTTTATCCTGCCCATCAAAGGCTGTATACACTCTATCAACCGACTTACGAATCTGCGTAGGAACGAGAATTATTTTATAATAGTAAAACATAAAGGATGAAAAGTCAATTTTTTTCTGCATAGATTTTTGTAAAATCAGAAAAAAAATTTATTATTTTTGAAACAGGACGCAAGTCTTCGCAGGTCGAATATTTGGAGTTGAATTTACATCAGGCCGACAAAGACTGACTGCTGACTTCATATTTATGAAGAGAAGTTACTGCCCAGATTTTTAATAGCCCGAAGTGCGAAGCGCAGAAACAGCTTCCATATCAGCGGCAGCTAGGTCAAGTAGCTGCCGCTAGATTCTGCAGTGCTAATTTAAAATATATAAGGATATAAAATGTTTCGAAAAATTTTCTTAATTCTACTGATTTCAGTCTGTTCTGAAGTCATTCCTCAGTCTGCACCGTCAGCGGTCAAAGAAGAGCAGCCGGTTCGCGGCACAGTGGAACTGAAAAAATTCACATCAGCCTGTGACAGAATGGACTCAGAGATTTTTCATCTGGATGATGATGTGCGATTGGAGTTTTCTGCAGACAGGGCTTTGAACAGCAATAAGCTGGAGATTTGGATTTCAGAATGTAAAAATTCATATGAAAATTCCTGCAGTGCTCCGTTCATGAAAAAGTCGGAAGGCGTTCAGCCTGACTGGAAGAGTTTTTCCTTTGAGGTGCCTTTTACATTAAAAGACATTATGAGCGGGTTCGGAAAGAATAAGATTCCCAAAAAAGCAGAATGGTTTTATTTTGCCGTGAGCATCAGCGGGAAAACTGCAGCAGGAAAAATGTATAAGGTCAAAGATTCCTGCGATTAACTATACCAGACCGAACTTTTTCTTGACACTTTCCAGGTTCATTGCACCAGATACTCTGCCCGCTTCTTTTCCATTTTTAAACAGGATCATTGTAGGAATGGAACTGATTCCATATTTGGATGCAAGTGCAGGTTTTTCATCTGTATTGATTTTGATTACAGTGAGTTTCCCTTTCATTTCGGAAGCCAGCTGATTCAGGACAGGAGTCATCATCCTGCAGGGTCCGCACCATTCTGCCCAGAAGTCGACAAGAATCGGCAGTTCATGAGTTCTGATCAGTTCATCAAATGAGGCAGGAAGTTTTTCTTCTGTATTGTTCATATTCATCTCCGTATACCAAGTAGGGTATATTACCTTGCATACCATATGGGGTATATAAGTCAAGCAAAAATCAGAGATCTGTCCTGGAAATTGCCTCGAAAAAAGCGAGGCTCATCAGCGGATCATTTGCAAGCTCCCAGAGAGTCATTTTATTCTGAGACGGGGTTCTGTTCAGGGTCTTTATGTTTTCCTTTTCCATATCCCAGAATCCCATACTCCATCTGCTGAACATTCTTTCTTCTGCTTCTCCTTCTACAACAATCTCTACATTTATATGCCTGGAGTCCTTTGATATTTTCTGAAACAGTTTCTCAACTGCTTCCTTTCTTCCTTCCAGCAGCTGCATAAAATAACCTTCCTTGTAAATCAGAAGTCCTGAAATTCCTTCCAGAAGATTATTGATTCTGGACTTGTTTACTGTTTCGTCGAGCTGAATTCTGGAAATGTTTTCAGCTTTACTGACATATAATATGCGATATAATGATTCATAATTATAGAAAGTCTGCTTTGAATCCTTCAGCAGTTTCATTACAGAATCCCTGTCCATTGGACGGTAAAAATAGAATCCCTGAATGCTTGTACAGCTGTTCTTTTTCAGTTCAAGGAGCTGGTTTTCATTTTCTACACCTTCTGCGATGATGTCCTTGCCGAGTGCTCTTGCCATCTGTATGATCGCAGAAGTAATGAGTCTGCTGTCCTTCCTTTTATCGAGTCCGTCAACAAACTCTCTGTCAATTTTTATGACAGATACTGGAAGACGCAGGAGCTGGAGAAGAGAAGAATATCCTGTTCCAAAATCATCCACTGCAATCCTCATTCCCAGACCGTTCAGACCGTTCAGTATTTCCAAATTGGATTCTACATCAGACATGATGGATGTTTCCGTCATTTCCAAAAGTATCTTTGACGGATCTGTTTTTTCCTCTTTCAGTATTCCTGAAAATTCACTGACAGTATCTTTATCATTAAGCTGCATTGCAGACAGATTCACTGAAATGTACGGACTGCTTTCTCCCAGTTCTGATCTGAGCAGTGTTTCCATTCGGCAGGCTTCTCTGAAAACCCATTTTCCTATTGAGGAAATCATTCCATGGTTTTCTGCTATCGGAATGAACGTGTTTGGAGGAATATTTTTTCCATCATTTTTCCATCTGAGAAGTGCTTCCAGGCCTTTGATTTTACCCGTCTCTTCCACAATCGGCTGATAAAAAAGACTGAGTTCTTCCTTTTCTACAGCATTTCTCAGTCCTGATATAATACTCAGAACCTCCTGTGAATTTTCCTTCATTATGCTGGAAAAAATATGCCAGGTGTTTCTCCCTCTCTGTTTGGAAATGTACATTGCAGTATCAGATTCTCTGAGCAGATCATCTGCAGTATGAGTCAGACTGCTGCCGATTGCCAGTCCAATGCTGGCGGATGTGGATATTCTCTTTCCTCCATAATTATAAGATATCCTTAAAGCATTATTCAATACCTCTGCAAAACGGGAAAGTTCTTCTTTGTTTTCCATATGCTCGCATAAGATGACAAATTCATCTCCGCCCAGTCTCGCGACTGTATCACCAGGTCTGACGTTCTCTGTCAGGATATCTGCAATTCTGACTAGCAGTTCATCCCCCGTAACGTGACCGAGACTGTCGTTTACAAGTTTGAAATTGTCCAGATCAATGAACATAAGACCGATGTTCAATCCTGTGTTTCCCGTTCTCTGCAGGGCGGCAGAAAGTCTGTCTCGAATCAGTGTCCTGTTCGGCAGTCCTGTCAGTTGATCATGCGTTGCCTTCCACTTAAGATCAGCTTCGGATTTTTTCTTTTCAGTGACGTCAATCAGGGTTGTGACAAAAATCCATTTTCCTTCTGTCTGAAATTTTGAGATACTTGCCTCTGCAGGAAAAAATGTCCCATCTTTTCTGTATCCGGAAATTTCTCCTCTTTTTCCCATTCTGATTTCGGCTTTCGGATCATTCATAAAAGACTTCATATGCCGAATATGCTCTGATCGTAAATGAGGCGGAAGAAGCATATGGACAGACATACCGATAAGTTCTTCCTCCTTGTATCCGAATGTTTCGGATGCACCTCTGTTTGCCTGAATAATCACTCCGTTTTCATCAGCCGTAACAACTGATACATCAATTGCACTGAGCATACTTTGTGATACAAAATTTAAATTTTTACTTATAATATTAGAAGAAATATTTATTTCTTTCAGACTGTTTTCCAGTGAAGACATTTTGTGTCTCAGGGGAATTATTGGAGAAGAGGGTCCAAAATCTTTTATAATGGAAAAATCCCCTTCTATTGTGCATATTGAAAGATAAGAATTGACCTCTGCGTGATGTGTTGCCGCATCCATTCTGACCGTTCCCTGAGGAGCTTCAATAACAGTTTTCTCAAGTGCATTGACCAGCGCCTCTGCCTCAACTGATCCTGCCTTTTTTGCACTCATTGCAAATGCGTGTATGCATATATACGTCCCTTCGCCAAAGTTTGTCAGTATCCCGTTCCCATTCGGCCAGATACCGGTAACTCCCGGATACAAGGAAAGCTTTTTCAGAACTTCTCTGTTCTTAGGCTTATCGACTGTCATAAAATATGTATTTGAAGAGTAGAATCCTTCTCTTACTTCAGGAGAGAGAAGACTGACCATCGCTTCATCATAATGTCCCATCACAACGGCCATTTTCTTTTTTAGACCTCTTGAATGAAATTCATTCAGAAGACTGATCTGATCGGCACCGGCAAAATAAGGGACAAATACATCTGCACCTGATTTCGAAATATTTGTAATCAAATTTTCTATATCTTTTTTATCAATTCCTATAGGAAAATACTCTTCTCCCAGAATTTCCCCGCCATATTCAGTCAGTGCAATCTTTGCAGCATCCACTGATCCTCTAGGCCATTCATAGTTGTTTCCGGCAAAATACATTTTCATTCCGAACGTATCTGCCATATACGGAATCATATTTCCGATCTGCTGATTCGGAAGTGCGGCAAAATGAAAAAAGTATCTGCCGGAAATGCTTCCCTCATAAAATGAGAAATTCAGAAAGGGAATTTTTCTCGGCTCGGAAACCAATGAAGATACTGCAATTCTGGAATTGGAAAGAAGGTTTCCAATCAAAGCAGAACACTTAAATTCGTCAATCAGTCTGACTGCCGCAGGAACAGCAGTTTCAGGCAGACTTCCGTCATCTAGAATGATCAGTTCGAGTCTGCGTCCTAAAACACCGCCGTTCTGATTGATTTCATCACAGGCAATCTGAGCTGCTGTACAAATTTCTCTTCCGTACAGCTGAACTATTCCCGAGAGGGGTGCCATTAGACCGATTCTGACTGTATCTTTCTGCATTCTTGCTGTCCTGTGTATAATCTGTTTTCTGAATGTGCAGGCACTGAAACTGTGTTTTTGCCCTGCTTAACGAAAATTCAGGTCATATAAACTGCATTGACTTAAAAATTCATGATAGTTCATTTATTTTTCAAATGTCAGATGCATATTATATGCTGACCAGTATTTCTTCATATAAATCTTTCTCAACTATCATTTTAATTTTTATCAGTATATTAGAGTTGTTGAAAAATAAAAGAGCTTGTACAAAACTCTTCTGATCATCAGATGGAAGAATGATATTACTGGACAGAGTTTTCAGCAGCGGGAGAATATCGCACGCGCTTGTC
>JBPOJG010000011.1:0-5122 GCA_052033835.1 Spirochaetota bacterium | reverse complement strand
AAACTTGCAGCTCGCTAAAGCGAGCTGAGTTAATCCTACCGGAGGTTTCAAGGGACTATCGTCCCTTGAAAATCCCTATTTCGCTTCTGATTAAAGATAATTTCTTGATTTTTTCAACAACTCTATTATTCTTTCATCAGTGCCTGTCAAGACCATATAATCTGCATCATATATTACTTCGGTCTGAGTGACGCATCCGAAAATCAAAATAAAAAACATTCTAAGCTTAATTTGCATATCTGTAATACCAATTTGCGGCCTTTACTCCTGAAATGAATATCATTCAGGATTTTTTAATAAAACTGTATAGTCTCTTTTCATATAATAACCTACATTTGTAAATGGTCCGAGCGATATCAGCCCCGGAATGAATTTAGGGAAAATGATATTCCAAAAATCCTTAAATTCTCTCTCTGAAACCTTGACTGTGATCTCTATTACTTTATTTTTTCTGATGGAAATCTTCGGACATTGAAAAGAATTTTCTCCGACAGATTCTATAGGCTTATCATATCGAACGCAATTGACTGCCCCTCTTATCAATGTATGTCTCCTTTCCGCATAAAAATAGCCGAAGCTGATAAATATTTTCCTATTTTCAATCGGATCCAGTTTTATCTCTGAATTCGTTCCGTTTTCCAGAGAAGCAAAATAATCTCCTTCATCAAGAATAACCTGAATCTGATTTCCCTGCAGACTCAGCTTTTTTTGAAATTCTATTTTTCTGCGTACCCTCGGATGACCTTCTGCTTCGCAGGAATAAAGGAATGGCAGCGGATAAGCATTACACAATATTTTCTCCATAAAAACATCCGGAAAATCAAAGCTGAGATTTAAATTCAAATCCTCAATGCGAAAATTCGATACACCCGACAGTTTTAAAATTAATTTTCCAGAATTTGCATTTAATTTTTCCTTACTCTGAATTAAACCTTCTCTTGATTTGTCCCGATCAATATAAGTACGGCCTTCCAGAAATGAATATTCAAGCCTGCCTGGCAGACAGTTCAGAAATAAAAGCCAAATCATACTGCCCAGCAAATAAACATTGTTTTTTAATTTTAAAGAATATTTTATCATGATATAATTACATGCACTTGCATTTTGCAGTCGCTGCACAGAATAGGGCTGCATCTTTCAGATCCTGATCTTTATTTGGTTTTTCCTTTGTGTCAAGAAAAGTCAGTATGCAAAGCTGCTCTCCTTTCTGTTCACAGGATTTAGGACATTGACTGCAGCAGGAAGGAATGATAACTGCGAACAGAAGAATAAATGACAGTAATGGTTTCATCTATTGCACCCGAAAAGAAAGACCTGACAATTTTTCAATGGAAGGACATATCATAAATTACTCGCACATTCATTATAGATGCCGAATTTTTTCTGATTTCGTAAATACTGATTCGTGTATTTTTTTCTTCATCCATTCGTAAAATTGGACAATATATTTTCTGAGATTTTCTATTGTATATTTTTGGGAAACTGTTCCAAGAGCAGGATGCTTCACATATATTTCCGTTAAGTTCATATTTGAATCGCACTTTTCCAATGGTATATCCGGCGTTCCATAGATATAATTCACATCATCATAAGTCAGGAGAGATTGACCGATGAAAGAATCAATCCCATTTAAAGTGGTGTAACTTTCTCCAGCCAAAGGTCGGCCATATTGATCCCACTTGAAATACTTTACTTTTCCGACAGTGTTATCCCGAACAAGGATCTTGCCGCCTGCATCAAAAGTATTGATGACATTGGCTTCAAATATACAAGACAAAGTATGTTTTTTCATCAGTCTTTTCTCACTGGGCCTGACGGTTCTTTCTGTGGAAAGAGGGATGACACAGTTTACAAAGATCCGGACTGCTGCCCAAATGATTCTTTTTCTGTCTGCAGGCTTCATCAGCCTGAATTTACTGTTTCGTTTCCTTTCTGTGTCTGCACCTTTCATAACACCTGCCTCTCTTCGGTCCGTCCTTGACCGCAAAATTACTGCTGCCTTTCTGAATGTCTTTTCACTAATCTCTGCCGTATAGTTTCTGTATTTATAATCACTGATATAATTTATAACTGGAGCCAAAAACATAGACAATAGAAGTTTAAAGAAAATCTGCAGCCTTAGATTATTTACTCTAAATGTATTCGGAGTCTTTACCAGTATGGAAAATTTGCCTCTCTGATTTCGGCATCTGTTCTTTTCCCTTGATTTCAAAAATGTCCCCTGCTGAAGAACATCGCAAAACAAGCATCAGCAAGATAATCAGCGGTACAGCCTTTATACGTGACATCTTCATTTTATTCATATTCAACCGATACAGACAGTTTTGGATTTGGAGCCGGACTTTCAGATATTCTAATTTTAGCAGCTTGATCAGAAAATACTTTCACTTTAGGACAGTATAAACTGGAAATACTTTTTTTATAATACTTACATTCTGAGCCGGCATATTCAATGAACCGAAAATCTCCGCTGAATTCTTCCCTGTTCAATGGTTTTGAGATATAGCCAAAAGATATCAGGCTGCGGTTGCTTATTCTTATAGAAGAAAAATATTCACCCTGAGGAATTTCAATTATGTATTCTTTATTCAAAACTGCATCCCCATGCACTTCAAATGATTTTTCCAATGAGACAAGATGGTCCGGATGGTAAAGAAGAGGCATAAAAAAGAAGGTTGGAAATGGAATCAATTCAGGCTGAATCAATTTTTCATTCAGTGCCATTTCTATACTTTTCTCTGAATCTTTACCTGTGAATCGGTATTGAAATGAGATCCTGCCTTTCTGTCTGTCCTTTTCAAAATACGGTCTTTGCTTCAATGAAAACTCCATTTGACACTGATACAAGAGTAAAGTATTAAAAAGAAAAAGAGCAGTCCGCTTTTTCTTTTTAGATTCCTTTAAAGAAAGTAAAAGGCAATTCATATCTTGGCACATAAAGGAACTCAGACGGGAGAATAAAATAAATATACGGACGACAGTATGGCCTATATCGCTTCTTCCGATTTCGGAGACGCTCCGACCGTAGACCGTAGAGACAGGTCTCAGACCTGTACCTACAAAAGCATTTTTCATTTCTCTAATGTATTTAATCATGATAAAACATCCTTCCTATTTTCAGACCGCTTCTGTTTCATTCACTGTCCGCTTCCCCATACACAGCTTCGCCCCATCAGTCTCATCTGAAACTTGGTTGTCAAATTTGACTGTCTGCGGACTGCTTTCGTATCCGCTGCTCTCACCTTTTTATATATACTAAAACAGCTTACATACTTTCTTTGTGGATTTGATCGTGTATTTTTGCGTAACGATTCCGGTATTGGAAGATGCATAATCCTCAATCAAATTCATATTGGTATCATATTTTCCCGAGGGAATTTTTGAATTTTCAAAATAAGTCCTGTCTGAATCATTGTAGGATAGAGAGAAGTTCTGAACAAAGACATCTGTTCCTGTCCAAGAATGATATGTTTCTCCATAAATTGGCCTGCCTACAGAATCCCATTTCGTGTATTTTTGCTTTCCGGACTGATTATCATATACTAAAAGTCTTTTTTGAGAATCAAAAGTATTCGTAACTGAATATTGCAGAGAACAAAGAGCGTTAAAAGAAGAAAAACACTGAATAATGCAAGTCCCTGTACATGTATGCTTCTTATATCTGGTCAGTTTGACAAATTGTCTCTCATCCACAAAATCAGCTGCAGAATCATAAATTCGTTCAATAAAACTTTCAGCATTTTTGTAAGCATTTGTCTTTGGCGGACTGTTTACATTGCAAGCAAAACTATTTTTACTCCTGTCAAAATTGCAGGAGTAAGTGGTCAGATCTGTAGAATACTCTGCCGCATAGTTTCTGCAGTCGCTTTCATTCACTAAATAACCTAAAAAAGCAATTTGCTGAAATGAACCGCTCTCTTTAGTCTTGCACCCTGAAAACAGAAACAGCAGACCCCAAAAAATCATCAGTACGCTGCATCCCCGAATAAAGGGAACCGTAGAGACAGGTCTCAGACCTGTCTCTGCAAAAGCATTATTAATTTCTATAATGTATTTAATCATGATAAAATATCCTCATAGATATAATTTCCTGTCGGCGGACTGACAACGCTGCATCTGTGAATATTTGTGCTCCTGTCGAATGAACAGGTACCCTTGCTATTTTCAGTCGAATAAACTGAGGCCAGTGTCCTGCAGTCTGAAGCATTATAAATACCTGCCAATAAAAGCGGATCCAGTTTTTTACTTGTTCTCCCTCCGACGTACGAACAAAAATGAACAACTGCAAAGACAATTAAAATACAATGTTTCATCCCGACCCTGCTTCAAATACAGTCAGTATGGAACATTGGCAGTCTAAATTTCCCGATCCGATCATTCTTTTATCACCCGCATACAGTAATCATTTCCCTTTTCGCCAATGATTGACATATAACAGCCATTTTTAAATCAGTCGAGTGAATTTCACATTATGCTGGTAAAAAGTTATAAAAAGAGCAGTATTTTTTTAAGACAGATTTAGGGGAGGCTGATGTTTCAAGGTTCCCGTGTCCTGAGAACAGAGAACCCGCTCATCCGCCATTCCCAATTCTGCTTGCCCCGATTCTTTCCTCCCTTTCAAATGACGAAATGGCAGACTCAGAGGAAAACATTTCAAAAAAGAAAAATGCCCGTGATTTTCTGAAACGAGGAAAAGAAGCAGGGATTATGATCCTGAATGGGATCATCGGCGACAGGCTGCACAGTCAGGAAAACCCGCTTTCTGCAAAAATGAGCTTTTACCGAGACAGGAAACCTGTTTCTGCGGACAGGTCTGAGATAATGAAAATATATCCCGATCAGAAAAAGAAAATCTGCATTCTTGTGCATGGTCTTGTGAGTGATGAAATTATGTGGAACTTTCCGGACACAGATGACAATTATGGAAATCTTATCGAAAAGGATTTCGGATTCAGTTCATTTTATCTGAGATACAATTCAGGTCTGCATATTTCAGAAAACGGAAAAACTCTCGCCTCACTTATAAATGATCTCTTGAATTCACTTCCGGTGCCTGCCGAAGAAATCGTATTTATCGGTCACAGTATGGGAGGACTAGTCGTAAGAAGCGCGTGTCATTATG
>JBPOJG010000241.1:0-9730 GCA_052033835.1 Spirochaetota bacterium | reverse complement strand
ATGACAGAAAAACATAAATTATATTTCAGTTCCCTATGCGCTTTTTTCTCTGAACTCCGACCCCCAGGCTCCGAACGCCTTTCAGCAAAACACCCTGTAATGATTTTATATGACTTTCTTATGACTGGATCTGAGCATTTGCAATAAAAATCTGCCGGTCAGTATCATTATTTTTCATTAGAGCCCGTGAAAAAGTCAAAAAATTACCAAAAGCCGATTGTATAGGGAATAAAATAGGCATTTAGATGCCCCTGGCCTGTGAGCCGACTGCAAAATGACAGCTGATTAAAAATAATGACAGTCATTATTGGCAAGGGGTGCGTAAAAGCATAAAAAATGAGCATTACGCTGAGGATGTGGTGTGTGCAGAGCACTGATTCTTTTGATCCAATTCTCTTTGCCTGTTTTGAACTCTGGAGTAAAGCAGAGCTATTATTCATTCACAGACCCCGGATGTATTTTAAACTGAATTAGACTAAATTTGAAAAAAAAACTTTACATAAGTGCAAGCAGAAAGAATATCAATCCTTGCCATATGAATATTTTAGACAGATTTAATAAAAATATCCGTATCAGAACGAAAATGATAATGATTATATCAGGTGTTCTTCTGATCAGCATCATTCCTCTTGCGTTTATCATTCTGAACAGAAGTCAGGATATTGTTCTGAAAATGACCTTTGAGGTGTGTACAAATCTTGCGCAAAATATTTCAAATCTTGCAACGGAAGAACTTCTCATCAATGAGACTTATGATACAACAAAAACATCCATTTCCAGACTGAAAAGCAGCGGGATCACAGGTCTTCTGAATTCATTCGTTGTAAATGTGGACGGTGAGTATGCTGCAGAAATGGCATCAGAGGAACAGATCGGAAAACAGGTTTCTCAGAAAGAAAAGGACTACTATCGCGGTCTGACTAAACTGGATATGCAGGACACCGCCTCTTCTCGCTGGAAAACTAAGATACTGAGATTTTCCTTCCCGATTTCCATTCTTTACAGAGGGCAGCAGATGAGGGTAGGGACTGCTGTTTTTGAATTTGACAAAGCAAAAGTATATGAACCTGTCTACAAGGTAAGAAACACAATTATTCTAGTATCTGCAGTTCTGTTCATTCTCGGGATTGCAATTGCATTCTATACTGCCATTATCTTCTCCAAACCGATCTTGAAACTTTCGGAAAGTGTCAGACGGATCGGAGAAGGAGATCTGAATCACAGAATTAAACTGACTGGAAAGGATGAAATTGGGCAGCTTGCACAGACTTTCAACCAGATGACTTCCCAGATTCAGGATTTTACTCAGAACTTGGAAAACAAGGTGGCAGAAAGAACAGATCAGCTGAATAAGTCTCTTCAGGAAGTGCAGACTCTGAAGATCGCTCAGGACGGGGACTATTATCTTACATCTCTGCTTCTGACTCCTCTTCAGCCGAACAACAATAGGTCATCAAGAATCAAAACCGAATTTTTCATTGAACAGAAAAAGAAATTTACATTCCGGAAATGGGATTCAGAGATCGGGGGCGATATCTGCATTACTGATACTATCAAACTTCTAAAGAAGGAGTATACAGTATTCATCAACGGGGATGCGATGGGGAAATCCATTCAGGGAGCGGGCGGTGCACTGGTACTTGGAGTCGTATTCAATGCTGGACTGATGAGGTCAAGAGTCGAAAAATATCAGGGAATTCATCCGGAGGCATGGCTGAAGGAAAGATTTCTGGATCTGCACAACGTATTTCTTTCGTTTGACGGATCCATGTACATTTCCATTTGTATGGGACTCATTGACAATGAGACAGGGATGATGTTTTTTATCAATGCAGAACATCCCTGGACTGTTCTGTACAGAGACGGAAAAGCTGCATTTCTCGAAGAAGAACTTGCACTCAGAAAACTCGGAACTCCGGAGCAGGAGGATCAGTTCTTTGTCAGAACATTTCAGCTGATGAGCGGTGATGTCATTATTACAGGATCTGACGGACGTGACGATATTCAGCTTTTTGCAACGAGCAGCATTCAGGAAGATGAAACTGAATTTTTGAAAAGAGTGGAGGAAGCCGAGGGCAACCTGGAAAAGATTTCCAAGAAAATTAAGGAATTGGGAAAAATTATTGATGACTTTTCTCTTCTTCGAATCAGTTTCAATGAAGCATATGAAGCCCTTCCTTCGGACAATAAACTTTCGCCTGAAGCCAGTTCAGATGTTCAGAAAAGTCTTGTTCATCTGGAAAAAGGCGAGCTGGAAGAAGCATATCATGGAATCGAAAGATTCCTCGACGATTACAGAGAGTTTCCTGATCTTCTGAAAGTTCTCGGGAAATACTATTTCGGAGTCGGTGAATTTGCAAAAGCAATCGAATGTTACGATCAGTATCTCAAACTTGTGCCGGGGGACAATGAATATCTGCTCCTCCTTTCAGATGCCTACAGGCTTTCCGGTAAACTGAATCTTGCTGCAGATGTGGGAGAAAGACTTTTCCTTCGTCATCAGAGCAATGCAAAAAATCTCCTGAATCTGGGCAGAATTTATCTTCAGATGCATGTTTTTGGAAGATCAGAAAATATGATTGAACGACTTCTAGGAATAGAACCTGAAAATGACGAAGCAGCTAGATTGAAGATTGAACTGGCACAGGCAAAAGAGCACCGCAAAGCCAGATCCAATGAGGAATCAACGGATGAAAAAGCAGAATTTATTTACAGAAAGGCAGAGACTCTTTACAAGGCTAAGAATTATCTGCAGGCACTCGATCAGTATGAGACTCTGATGGATTTTGAGAGTTATTCATCTTCACCTAAACTTCTGCTTAAAGTGGCAAACTGCAACAGTTTCTTAGGAAACTATGAGAAGGCAATCATCTATTACAACCGTTCGATCAGTGAGGATCCATTGAATATTCATGCTTACAATAATTTGGGTGGAGTGTTCTATAAACTGGGTTATCCAGAAAAAGCGAAACTGGAATGGAGAAAAGCTCTTGAGATAGAAGAGGATTTTGCACCTGCGACATTCAACTTGGAAAAGATTGATAAAATAGCATTAAATGGAGTATCCGGAGTGGAAAAACTATGAAATTTCTGATTCTATTGTCTGTCCTTTTTATTCAGTCGCTGTATTCTGAAGCCAAGAAAAATGTCCCAATTGAGATACTGATTTCATCCGACAACAGGATTTATGAACAGGGACTCTACGGTATTCAGTCCATCATTGGAACAGATGTAAAAGTTTCCTATCTGGATATTGTAATTGCAGAAAATCCTGAAATTTCAAATTACTTCAAAAAAATAGAGGATGAAAATCCTCCTTTTATCATTACAATTGGCCCTTCTGCAACAAAAACCGCAAGAGAACATCTCAGGAATACACCCGTTCTGTTTTCCATGATCAATGCTCCAAAGTCTCTGGGATTAAACCAGGGGAAACTCTGCGGAGTGAGTATGGATATTTCAGTGACAGAATTTTTCACTACTCTGAAGGATATCAATAAAGAGATCCGAAATGTATATTCCTTCTATTCCACATCAGAAGGAGAATATGCTGCAGGAGAAGGGGAGTATTCCGATCTGCAATATAAAATTATTTATAATAAAATAAAGATTACTGACAAGAAAGATTTTTCCAAGGAACTGAATGCCCTCGCAGGAAAGGCGGAAGCATTTCTGATGGTGAACGATCCTTTGTACGGCAAGAATGAATTTGAAGAACTTTCCAATTTCTGCAAAAAAAACAAGATCATACTGATGACATCCTTTCCTGCACTTGTCAAGGCGGGGGCTACCTTCGGAATCAGTCCCGACTACAGTAAAATAGGCGTTCTGACAGGACAGATGGCGGAGCGAATTCTTTTAAAAACTGGGGGAGCAAACTGCGAATCAGAACTGGTGAAACTCCCTGATCAGTCTTCCTTTTATCTGAATGATGAATATGCAAAAGAATCGGGCATAACAGTTCCAGAAACAATTTTAGAAAGAGCAAAACTCACCAGACTTTTCGGATTGGGAGTGAATCTGATCAATGAAGGAAAATACAATTCCGCAAAGACGGTCTTTGAATCCATTCTCAAAAAGGATAAAGAAAACAAGTCGGCCTCCTCATTTTATCAGCTTGTTTTGGAAAAACTTTCCGGATCAAAAGTGAGAGATCTTCTGGCAAGTGCTGAATCTCATATGAAAAATAGAAGATTTTCCAATGCCAGATCAGACTATCAAAGAATACTTTCCATCAACCCGAATATTCTGGAAGCCAAAATGGGTGTGCAGAACAGTCTGCAGCTCCAGAGCGAAAACGAAAGAATGACTGGACAGAGTCACGCAAGAAGCGGAAAACCGTTTGAAGCAGTCAGAATGTTTCAGACTGCATTGAAGACACTTCCTACAAATGCAGCCGCCACAAACGATCTGAATGCTCTTCGAAGTGCCGAATCGCACAACATGCCTGAATATGTCAAAAAAGGCGTAAAATTGTATAATGAAAGGGAATACGAAAAAGCGATTGAGGTTTTTGACAATGCCCTTCTGATTGTTCCAAACAACAAAGAAGCCTTGGAATATCTGCGTCTTTCCAAAAAGAAGAAAGATGCTCTGATTACACTCAAAGGAAAACTGGACAAAGATAAGTAACTCCGGTGGTTGGTGCCGTTCGAGACGGGCATATATATGCTTGTATTTGCAGTCCGGTCTGGTAGTTTGGTTTCGAAATGCTGAAAAAGCTCTCGCACCAAGATATTACCGTAGAAATTCCGGAACATTTTTTTAAGACGAAACCGATTCATCAAAAAAATGCCGATTTTTTCATTTTCCAGCCAAAAGCATTGGAGCAGATTCGACTTGCGTTGGAGCATCCGGACTTCTTCCCCCATTTTGTAATTACCGGGATGGACGGACTTGGGAAAATGAAAGGGATTTTATCTCTTCTTCAGAAAGATTACTCTGTAAAAAGCAAAAAAGAGAAATTATATTTGGACAGGATGTCCAAGAAAATAGTCCCTGAATCCCTGATTTCGGAAGAAGCGTTAAATGCCGAGACTCTGTTTGAGCCGCTGTTCGATATTCACTGCAAAGGGATGCCTATCGTATATGATCCGAATCCAAGCATAATGAGCCTAGTCGGGATTCCATCCAAGAACAATTATCATCCGGGGAGTCTCGTAAAAGCATTCGGGGGATTTCTGATTCTGCCTTTGGCGAGGATGACTTCTGAACCGGTAGTTTTTGATGTACTGAGATCCTGTCTTGTGACTGAAGGGATAGATTTTATGAATCTCCCTGAGCTTCTTTTCTTTCAGAAGTATGACAGAACTCTTCCCAGACTGCCGATTTCCACTAGAGTGATTTTGGTCGGAGAAGAACATCATTTTGATCATCTTATAAAAAAGGACAGCACAGTTATTGAACTTTTTAAGATGAGAGCCGACCTGGAATATGAAGCTTCTTTGAATGAAAAGAATGCAGGAAGATTTTCATTTCTGATCGACAGCTGGACAAAGGAAGGGATGCCTAAATTTGACAGTTCTGCTAAGAAAAGGCTCGCTGAAGAATCGCTTGTTCAGAATGAAAGCAAAACAAAAATCTCCCTCAATCTGGCAGATTTAAAGTTTGTCTATGATGAAGCAGCTGTAATGGCTGTCCGAAAAAAAGCAAAGGTTATCAAGGCCGCTGACGTAGAGGCTGCAGTCAAGAGTCTCGATTTCAGATTTACTCAGATCAAAAGAAAATACTACGAAGATCTTCAGGACGGAATCTACAATCTGACAGTAAAGGGCAAACGTCTGGGAAGGATAAACGGTCTTTCTGTTTTTTCTCCCTACTCATCGAGTCAGGAATATGGACAGGTCAATGTCATTTCTGCACGGGCAGTGATGGGGACAGGCAATATCATCAATGTGGAAAGAGAAGTCAATCTCTCAGGTGATTCGCATGATAAGGGTGTATTCATTCTTCAGTCTTTCTTAAAAGGGATGTTTGCCAATTTTGCTTCACTTGGAGCAGATATTTCCATCGTATTTGAACAGAATCATTCCATCATTGACGGTGATTCTGCATCCACAGCGGAACTGATCGCAGTCATATCCGCTCTTTCCGGCGTGGAGATCCCTGCGAATATTGCACTGACCGGTTCCATCTCCCAATATGGAGACATACTGGCTGTGGGAGCCGTTGCTCTTAAAATCGAGGGCTGGTTCGATATCAGCAGAATTTTAGGGTCTTCCAAGGATATTTACAAGGTATTTATTCCCGAGACAAATTCCAAGGATCTGGTTTTGAAACCGGAAATTCGAGATGCTGTCAAAAAAGGAAAATTCAATATACTTACTTTTTCGCATGTAAGCGATATTATTCCGGAGGTTTTTGGGATGGAGCTTGGGCGAAAAGAAAAAGACTCTAAGTACACAAAAGGCAGTCTTCTTCGTCTAATAGAAGATAAGCTGGAGAAAAAAACCAAAGAAGGAGAGTAATGGCATCCCCCTTTAACATCAGGCGTTCAATTGTACTTACAATCGTATTCGGTACTGCGTTCACAATTGTACTTGCACTGACTCCAATGAAAAAAAAGCGAGGGAAAACTGCTCCAATTTCGGAAAGGGCTGTTAAATCTGCATCTTCGATTCCTGTATATCGTCTCCAGCCATCCTCTCCTGCAGTTCCAAATGATCCGCACAGGACAGAAAAAGAATACTTCCGAATTTATCCGATTTTGTACAGGAGAGAATCTGAGCATCGAATCCTTTTTCAGGGAGTGTTCACGCCTGATTCAGAGAGAAATTTTGAAACCAGGAACTTATTCTGGAAAAATGAGACTTATCTGAATTCCAGTTCCAATCCGTACACATATTATAAAGATAGTGATATTACGTTTTCTGCAGTGACAGACAGAGAGTCCAGGTTTCTTCAGAGGGAAATGACAGGACAGAAGCAATATGGAGTATACCACCCTGTGCCCAGACTGGAAGCTGATTTAAAACTGATGGAGCTTTCCTACAGGCTTTCGACAAATGTCACGGCCAACGTCAGATCGGGAGCAAATGACAATTATGGAGATGACAGGCTTCAGATTCTTCCGACAACAATGGCGGGTTTGAGTTTTGGAAACAGTAAAATGGTGAGTGCCGGTTTTATGACCGGTGAATCGAGAACAGCGAACTATTATACAAACAATGTGAATATGGCGTCTCCAGCACAGTATCTTGCAAGAGAAGATCAGATGCAGACCAAGGACCCAGACAGAAGAAATCTGTTTGAACTGCATACGAATATTGCACCTACAAAAAATATTCAGTTCCAGACAGGGGTGTACAATTCCAACAGGGCAATTCTGAATGAGGGTGCAAGTGAGGGTGCAAGAGTTGCAATGCAGGTGGGATTCGGATATCTGATTTTCAATCTGAAATATAATTTCAGTTCAGACAATATGATGAGAAGCGGTTTTCGCGCTGATCCCAGTCTGAATGCAAAGGATTACGGCGGAGTGGGTCTTACTTTTTTTCTTGATCCGAGCAGGAGATATTCTCTTTATCTGGGAAATAATTTCTATAACCTGATGGTTCCTGTCCGTTACGCAGAAGGAACAGGAAGAGAAGCACAGCCTACTTCTTTTGCTGCATCTTTCAGAGGAAAAAGTCCTTTGTCGAACGGAATTTTTTTCCTGAATTTCAGAAATCAGTACAATAAGGATCAGCTGTACTCCAATTTTGGACTCTTCAGGATTCCGGTGTATTCTCAGATCAATCTGGACTATGCAACTTCACTCGGTATCGAGCTGTCTTTTTGAGTGCAATTGACGATACAAATTATAATGTCAGATAATTGACTGAAAGAATCATTAGCGGGGTCTTAGCGGCTTTCAAGCTAGCGGGGGTTGCAAACCCCTCGCAAGATTTGGAAGAGGCTGCCGTTAGGCTGAGCAGTTACTTTGAATCTCTGTAATTCCAATACCAGGCAAGACAGCTTGCAATGATCGAATGAAACAGGCTGGAAATCGCAGACGGAACTGCAGTCAGTGGACTCGGAAAACTGTTTTTTGCGAGAATTGCACCGAGGCCTGAATTCTGCATTCCCACTTCTATGGAAATTGTTCTCGCTGTGATTCTGTCCCTGTCTGAGATGAAATAAGATATAAAATATCCCAACAAGAATCCGATGCTGTGCATGCAGAAAACACAGAAACTTAAGTAAAGACCGTGTTTAATGATGATTTCTTTTGAACTTCCGACAATCGAAGCAACAATCAGAATGATAGCAATGACTGAAACAGCAGGAGAAAGCCTGTTCACTGCCTTGAGACGGTCACCGAAAAAAGTGGATAAAAACGCTCCTAGAACAACCGGAACAATGATGACTTGGAATGTGGAAATGACAAGAGCCTTTGCGTTTACATCCACCCTGCTTCCGGCCAGAAGGAGAGTCAGATATGGAGTCGCAATGACTGCCATCAGAGTGGAAATGACTGTCATTGTGACTGAAAGAGCAACATTTCCTTTTGCAATATAGGTGAGCACATTTGAAGCAGTGCCTCCGGGACAGCAGGAGACTAAGATCAGTCCTGCGGCAAATTCATTGTTCAGTCCTGAAACGTGTGCAATCAAAGTCCCGGATAAAGGCATAACTGTATACTGAAGAAGAACTCCGGTGAGGATAGGCTTTGGATAGACGGACACTCTTTTAAAATCTTCCAGCTTTAATGTGAGTCCCATTCCGAGCATTACAATTCCGAGTGCAAAAGGAATCAGATCTTTTCCAAGCCATGTAAATACTTCAGGTCTGAAAAATGAAACGGCACAGGCAGTCAGCAGCCAGACTGGGAACAGACTGACAAGTCTCTCCGTATTCACTGCTCTACGATATCCACTGAACCGAATACAATACTGACCTTGATAGTAATTGCTCTGGATTCCGCCGTGAAAGATTTGTTATGATATACGTTTTTGAAAAGCGGGAGAATCTTCATTCCATTGGGAAGTTTGACTACGCCGAGAGTAGGATAGATCAGAATTCTGGTAGGTACGTCTGCTCTGATGATGATCGTGTTTTTTGCGAAAACAGTATTTGAATCTACCAGATGGTTTCCGCCTCCGGCAGCCAGACCGGTAAAATCAGTGGTACTTTTTGTGAACATTACATTGTATTCTGCAGTCGGGTCAGTGACTGTAAGAGAGGATTCCTTGAAGACTGCTGTGTTTGACTCAGAACCCATCCCGAACTTGAGATCACTGATAATGATGTTCAGTCCGATGATGATGAGAAGCAGTGTGAAAAACGGTTTGTAAAATACTTTATCCAGTTTGAAGAAAAACTTCAGGAAAAGGAAAAGTCCTACTCCGAACAGAAGTGCTCCGGCTACCGGCGGTGAAAATATAAACATATCTGTTCTGATTTTCGTCTCAGTTCTGAATTTGCATAAGAAATCTTTCCAAAATCAATTCTGCTGCTTCATCTACCCTCAGATTTTCCGACTTCATCTTGTGTTCTATATTTTTCCAGACAGGGTCTTTTTCCGAAAACTCAGTCAGTCTGTCTTTGAGGTTCATCTGAATCAGATTCCAGAGAGCTCTTCTGTCCTGATTTTTTCTTTCTGAGTGAAAGTCTTCTCCTGCGGAGGATCTGAACCCTGTGATTTCTTCCCAGACTTTTTCCAGACCGATTTTCATAAGAGCGCTGATTGTATGTGCCTTTGATTTCCAGTAGGGACGTCTCTGATGAATATAATGAAGGGCCTGATTGA
>JBPOJG010000224.1:0-4239 GCA_052033835.1 Spirochaetota bacterium | reverse complement strand
AGTGCTTCCTCAAGAGCCAGATTCCAATAGGGATTCTTGATTTTTTTCTCATTCAGACAAAAATAGATTGGCATTTCCAATGTACTCATATAACAGTTGTGAGAACTAAGCAGAGAAAAAGCAAGATGTTCGAACTTTTATTCGGGAAAAAAACTAAAGAACCCAAAAAATCGCCTTTGTCCATTGTTTATTCGGAAGGGTACAATTTTAATCTGGACGGTCATGTGTTTCCTACTGTAAAATTTGCCCGCGTATTTGAACTGTTCTGCCTGGATTTCCGTTTTCATGGAATTGAAGTTTTTGAGCCCGAAACTGTCAGCTATGATGATATCCGACTTGTTCATACGGAAGAATATGTGCAGGATCTGATTCACCTGAAAATGACTGAACGTACCAGATATTCCGAGCTTCCACTGAACCACCTGATTCTGGAAGCAGTTCGGATGGGATGCGGAGGGACGATCAAGGCAGTAGAGCTGACCTCAACATTCCAGCATGTGATGAATATCGGCGGCGGCTTTCATCATTCTTTCCCCGACCATGCAGAAGGATTCTGCTATCTGAATGATGTAGCGATTGCCGTAAAAAAATACCAGCACCAAAATCCTGATTCTAAAATACTGATTATTGATCTGGATGTACATCAGGGTAATGGAAACAGTTTTGTATTTCAAAATGATCCGAATGTATTTACATTCTCGATGCACAGGGAAGATCTTTATCCGGTGAAAGAAACATCTGATCTGGATTATGGACTGGAAGCCGGCACCGAAGACAGAACATATTTGAACATACTGAATGACGGACTGAAAACAATTGAATCTAAGTTCAGACCGGATCTGGTTTTTTATCTGGCCGGTGCAGATCCCTATAAATATGATATGCTGGGCGGACTGGGGCTTTCCATACAGGGTCTTCAGAAAAGAGATATCATTGTCAGAGATTTTGCAGATAAGTTCAAGGCTCCTGTTGTCGTGGTTACCGCAGGCGGCTATGCCAAAAATACTGCAGATACAGTGCAGATTCATTTTAATACTCTGGAAGTATTTGCTGAGCTATGATGGATTTCCTAAACACTTCAGACAAGAAATCAAAAAAAGAAAAGAAAGAAGAAGATTTCACCTTTGATTTTCCTGATGATCTCAGTCAGGAATTTTCCTCAAGTCTTCACGATGCAAATGATTATATGTTCGGAAAAGTCAGCAGAGAAAGAGTAGAAGAGCTTCTGACTGATTCCGGAATTTTTTCCATTCTCGAAAGAAAGGGATTCAAAAATCCCAGTCTGGAAATTTCACTTCTTTCCATTCTTGACAATCGTATCTACATCCGAAATGAGAAAGGTGAAATACTCGTTCATATGAGGCTCAAATCAAACGATCTTTTCCTCAAAAAAATTGATGAAACTCTCAAACTGATTTATATTGACTGGCTGATGACTCAAAATCCAAATCAGAAGAATACAAAAAAGGAACTTTATGAAGGTCAGGAGTATTCAGGACTTGGGATCTTTGCAGAAATTTCTGACTTTATTCTGCGCCTGAGCCGTGAAATCAATGTTCATGGAGTATTCAATGTTCCCGAATATTTCCATGATGCTGTACTTTTTCACAAAAATTTTCGTTTTTTGGACCCAGTAAAAGAAGGTCAGTTCCGACATATTTTGGAAAACTGCAGAAAAATGGGTCTTAGAAAACTTTCCGGTCTTGTCCACAGAGAAAAATTTAAATTTGAAGATACAGGCCTTCCTTATAACTGGACATACGGAGAGATGTTTTATTCAGACTGGCCCACAATCAATGAAAAGATATTTGATTCTAAATATATGAATGATCTGAATGAAGCAAAAAAGAGAAAGATAATATATGAAACATGAAATTTTAATACTGGATGATTCGCCCGAAATCGGAGAGGCACTGGTTCTCATTTTAAGCAGTCTTGGATACCCCTGCAGATACTTTGATACTTCGGACAAAGCTCTTGCCCATTTCGAAATGGAAAGGAATGCGCTTGTTCTTCTGGATATCAATATGCCCGGAAAAAGCGGACTTGAACTTCTCCCTGTATTCAAGTCAATTCACCCAAAAACTCAAGTTATTATGATCACAGGTGAAAGAGATATAGATGCTGTAATGAAAAGTATGTCAAACAAAGCGAGCGAATTTCTCTTAAAACCATTTACAATTGAAAGCGTAGAGAAGGCAGTAAAACGATCCTTTGAATATTTTGAACTTTTGAAAAGCCGGGAAAATTATGAAAATGCTTTAGAAAGAGACATTAAATTCGGTGCAAGAATTCAAAGACAGATCATTTTTCCATCCAGAAAAGAAACGGGGCTTTACATCGATTTTCATCCGATTTCATTTGTAGCAGGGAATTTTTATCATATAGAAAAACTCGATTCCGAAAAAACTCTTCTGATGTTCGGAGGGGTGGAAGGAAGCGGGGTAGCATCAGGCTTTTTGGGCCTTTTCTGCATTTCGCTGCTGAAAGATATGATCCTGAAGAAAAAAACAGATCCTATGGAAATTCTGAACTATATCAACCATGAAGTTTATTTCAAACTGAACACTCATACAATTTCCGTCATCACTGTGCTGATTGATGCAGAATCCAGAACAATGAAATATGTGTGTGCGGGAATACCTGAACCTGTAATCATTGGAACTGATTTTATTCTACCGGAAAATATGGAAACAGCCAAAGGCGGCTTGGCAGGAATTCTTGCAAATGGCGACTTTCTTGAAAAAACTGTCACTTACGAACCTGATTCAATTCTCTTCATTTACAATGACGGTTTCTACGATTCCAGAGAATCAGAACTGCTGAAAAACTTTTTCAGTCTGATGCAGGAATTCAAGACTGAATCGAAAAACGCACAGGGGCGATTTGAAAGAATCAAAACAACCCTGCAGAATTTTCTGGATTTAAATCACAAAAAGAATCTGATCAAAAAAGATCTGGCCTTCGCATTGGCAGGAATATAGACATTTCAATGATTGTCTAAGAGAAGAGTTTCCCGGGATTCATTATACCGTCTTTATCCAGAGTATTTTTTAATCCCTTCAGTGCAGAAATCCCAGTTTCACCGATCTGTTTCAGATACCATTCCTGATGGTCAGTTCCCACACCATGATGATGACTGATACTCCCCCCAGAGGAGTAGATGGCATCTGAGGCAGCTTTTTTCATTTTTATCCATTGACCGCAAGGATCTTTCAGATCAAGAGGAAAAATAATTGTGAAATACAGACTTGCACCGTCTGCATAACTGTGACTGACGTGACACATCACCGTACACTTCATGGTATTCTTGATCGCTTCTTCCACATGTTTATGCAGTGTAAGAACTCTGTCATAAGTGATCACTGTTTCGAGCGTATCTACGCCTATTCCATTTTCCAGAAGATGATTTCGAAGAAACGGCATATTGTATCTGCTTTTCAGCCAGTTTTTTCCTGGACCTTCTCCTGCGAAAAACCCGCCATGATGTTTTGCTGTCTGCTTTGCTTCATGGATCTGTCTTTCCACTTCAGTCGGATCTGAATCCACTCCGCCAATCAGTGCACATCTGTTGTCCAGAATATCATTCCACTTCAGAATTTTTTCAATCATCGCATATTTGAATCTCCTGAAAGCAGTCATCGGTTTGCCGATGCTGCCGAATCTTGCATACTGATTCGTTTCAATCTTATCAGAAAGTCTCATCATCGAAAGTTTCAGACCTTTTCTGTTTGCTTCTCTGATAAACCCGACCCCGCTCGCAAAATCAGGAAATACAATTCCAAAATACTTTCTGGATTTCGGCAAAGGCTGAATTTTCAAAGTCACCTGAGTAATAATTCCCAAAAGACCTTCGCTTCCTGAAATAATCTGATTCATATCAGGACCGGCGGAAGAGAGAGGAATCTTCCAAGTTTCGATCTTCCCGTTTGGAGTGAGCATTCTAGCTGAATTAATGATTTTATCTATACGGCCGTATTTTCCCGACTGCTGACCGGAGCTTCTTGCAGCAATCCATCCGCCCAATGTGGAATACTCAAATGACTGTGGAAAATGTCCGAGGGTAAATCCTCTTTCATTCAGAATATTTTCTAAAACAGGTCCGTAAATCCCAGCCTGAAACGAAGCAGTACAGCTGACCGGATCAATATCCACAAGTTCTTTCATTTCTGTCATATCCACTGAAATGACTGCCTTGTGCTGTTTTCCCTTTCTGGCTTCCACTCCTCCCACGACAGA
>JBPOJG010000180.1:0-13381 GCA_052033835.1 Spirochaetota bacterium | reverse complement strand
TCTCTTCAGGAAATGAAAAAAAATCTGGAATCATTAAAACTGAATAAATCATTGAAAGCACAGGAACTGATCAGGATGTTTGCAGGACTTCAGGAACTTGAATTTGTATCCCAAAAAAAGTCAGCAGAGATTTTGCATCTGAACCAGTCTCAGAATCTTGCATTAAACAGCATACTGAACTCAGAAATCATTTCCGTATTTGAAGGTCCGCCCGGAACAGGAAAGTCCACCGTTCTTGCAGAAGCGGCAAAACTTCTCTCAGAGCAGGGACAGAGGATTCTCGCTCTTGCACCGAGCAATGCAGCTGCAGATTCACTTCTTTCCAAGATGACATCGGAAGGAATCAGTGTTCTTCGAATAGGCAATCCTGCGCGTTTTTCAGAAGAGGCAGAGAAATTCAGTCTGGACAGAAAGATGGAAGAGTCAGATGAAAACTCTGTCATTGAAGACTGCAGAAAGGAAGCAAACGAACTCTCGGCAAAGGCAAACAAGTTTGTCAGAAATTTCGGAGCAGCGGAGAGGCAGAAACGTTCCGATCTCAGAAAGGAAGCCAGGTCACTTCTCAAGAGAGCAGAGCAGCTCGAAAAGTCTCTGTCGGATTATATATTAGATAAATCTAATGTAATAGTGACTACATTCGGTGCCTGTCCGGGAAGACTTCTGCAGGGAAGAAAATTTGATGTTGTCTTTGCAGATGAGGCAAATCAGGCAGTCATCCCGGAACTGATGCTCTGTCTGGATAAAATTGCCGGGAAACTCATTATCACCGGAGACAGAAAGCAGCTTCCCCCGGTTGTCTTTTCGGAATCAGCGAAAAAGGCTGGCCTCGAAAAAAACATTATGGAACTGCTCGAAGAGTCTGATTTCCGAGAACAGCCAAAGACCGAGAAAAAAAACTCTAAACTCGAACGGGCAGAAAATATTTCAGATGAGAAAAAAATCAGCGTCCTTCTGAATGAACAGTACAGAATGCCTGAAAGTCTTTTTTATTATTCCAACACAGTATTCTATGAATCAAAAGTCATTACAATATATCCCGAATCCGATATGAAAGAGGACAATTTCCTCTTCATTGACACTGCAGGAGCCGACTATTACGAGGAGATGGATGAAATCAATCAAAGTTATATGAACCCCGAAGAAGCCTCCCTTCTTCTGCAGTATTATGAAAATTTCATACAGAATACTGGAATGTCAGCAGGTGTTCTGGCCCCCTACTCTTCCCAGGTATATCTGCTCCGAGAAAAATTCAAGGCACTGACTGATAAATATCCTCTATTATCAGTAAATACTATAGATTCATTTCAAGGTTCTGAAAAAGAAGCCATTCTCATCAGCATGACCAGATCAAATGAAAACGGAAACACCGGATTTCTCTCCGAATACAAAAGACTGAATGTGGCAATCACGAGAGCCAGAAAAAAACTCGTCATCATCGGCGACAGCATCACCCTCACTGCAGACCCTGTGCTCAAAAAAATCATTCATCTCGCAGAAAAAAAAGGAAACATCCGATCTTGTTATGAATTTATTTAATGCTGGACTTCAGATTCAGAATGGGAATTTTTGTCTTTATGAACAAGAAACCCTTTTTTTTCTTCCGAAGATTTCATATTGAATATATAATAATATTTACTATATTATCTTTCATTTTTTCCTGCTCGAACCCGATAGACAAAAAAAAGAAACAGCTGGAAAACTGCAAAATCACTCTTGATTCCGTAAAAATAGCCAAATACAGAATGCTGCTGATTCCTCCTGTGCCCAAGATTTACTTTAAGGCAAAAGTCAACGTGGAAAATGCAAATCCGGAAACAGTGACTCTTCAGAAATTTGACTTCAAGGTGATGACAAACAGGAAATCGCAGAACAATTCCGTTATTGCAGAGATTCAGAGCACGGAAGAACACGAACTTCAGGCGGGAGAAATCAAAGCACTGGAAGTAAATCTGGTCACAATGCTCGAAGAAACTGCAGATGAGGAGATGGTAGGTCTCGTCATTAAAATATTTAAGTCCTTAATTATGAATGAAGAACTTGAATTTCTCCTGAAAGGAAATGTTCATTTTGACACTGGAGTCGGAAAACTCAGTATCCCTGTAGAGCAGGTATTCAAGACAAAGGCCAGACTTTAATTATGAAAATCATTGCAACTGTTTCAGAGTCGGATATACTGAACCTGGACAAGTATGATACGGATGCCGTCGATATACTGGAAGTCCGTCTGGATCTCTGCTCTGAAAAATTTCTGGCTGAAAACTTTTTAACCTCGCTTGCGAACTGGAAAGGATCTCTCCTTTTTACTTACAGAAATCCGGAAGATTCGAGCATCAAGGACCAGCATATTCACAGAAAAGATTTTATTGAGAAATTTCTCGAGAAATTCGATTCTGAGAAAAATTATCTGGACATTGATATGAAAAGGGATCACGGCTTTTTTCTAAAGTTTGAGAATTCTAATTATAAAATCATTTATTCTGTCCATAATTTTGACGGAAATATATCGTTTAGGGAAATGAAGGTGTTGTATTCGGAAATGAAAGCAGGCAGGAATGCAGATCCGATATTCAAATTTGCAGCTTTCCCCAAGTCTGTATCTGAAACAATTGCATTTCTGGCATCAGTGCAGGCATTTTCCATACATAAAAAAGTAATCGGCATTGCAATGGGAGCAGAAGGAATGTATTCGAGAATTTTTGCAGACCGCTTTGGATCCTGTATGACATACTGCTGTCTGGACGAACCGAAAGCGCCGGGACAGATAAAAGCATCGGATCTGAAAAGAATCAGAATTCTTTCAAGACTTGACTCATGAAGGAAGGTGGATTTCGATTACAGTGCCCTTCCCTCTTTCAGACTGCACTTTAATGTATCCATTATGCTTTTCAATGATACTGTAAGAAATTGACATTCCAAGACCTGTCCCCTGCCCGACTGGTTTAGTAGTGTAAAAAGGTTCAAAGACTCTTTTCTTTTCTTCTTCGGACATCCCGATTCCGTTATCAGAAAAGGACACTACAGTTTCATTATAAGTATCATAAAGATGCATTTGAATGATTCCCATCAGCTGATCATCTGTTTCATTTAATCTTTTATGAACCGCCTGACATCCGTTGATCAGAATATTCAGAAAAACCTGATTGAGCTGCGCTGGATAACATTCTACAATTCTTTCGGATCGAAAGTTTGTAATAAATTCAATTTCCTTATACTGAGTCTTTGCAATTCGAAGTGATGATTCAACTGCTTCCTGAAGAAAAATAGTCTTTTTCTCTGCTTCATTGAGTCTTGAAAAAATTCTAAGATCCTGAACAATAGTCTTTATTCTAGCACTGCCTTCCAGTATATTATCAATGGATTTATGAAACTTATTAAAATAATCAGAAAAATATTCATTAGTCTCTTCATCATCAGAATCTGTCATTTCCTGAATTTCTGCTTTGAATTTTCTCAAATCTCTCTGCAGTGCTTCTGAACTCAGGTAAACATAATTGACAGGATTATTGATTTCGTGAGCAACTCCTGCGACCATTGTTCCCAGGGCTGCCATTTTTTCTGAGTGAACAAGCTGAGTCTGTGCAGCTTTTAAATCCTTGTGCTGTTTTTCCAGTTTCTCCAAATTCTGCATTCTTTCAGTAATGTCAGTAAATGCAGCCAAATATCCTTTTTCTGTCAGAAGACCGGATATTTCCACTGTCCTGATTTCACCCGATCTACAGTTAATGTGAAAAATCAGAGGTTCAATGTATCGGCTGCCGCCAAGAGCATCCTCAACTGCCTGATTCCAGATAAACATTGCTCTGTTTCTGTATTCCGTTTCAGGAAATGCAAGCTTCCACCATTCGTTCACCGTAGGAATGTCCTGCATTGTATAACCGAAAAGTTCCGAGAACCTGTCATTGTGAAACTCGACTTCGCCGTTATTTTTTACAAAGATCAGAGATATAGGAACCGCAGTGATCAGCTGTTCGAACTTCTTTTCCGTTTCGATCAGCTTCTGCTCAGTAATTTTTCTATTAGAAATATCACTTTTTAATGCAATAAAATTAACAACTTTTCCTGATGAATCAATAATCGGTGCAATCGTCGCCTCTTCATAGTATAAGTCGCCATTTTTTCTATGATTGATGAATTCTCCCTTCCATACATTGCCTGAAAGAATTGTATCCCAGAGCTGCCTGATTGTATGAGACGGTGTTTCTCCTTTCAGCATTCGAGTGCTCTTGCCCACAGATTCTGAATAGGAATATCCTGATACAGCAGAAAATACTGGATTTACATATTCTATAATACCATGAATATCAGTAATGACTATCACAATCGGGCTTTTTTCAATTGCAGTGGCCAGTATATTCAGCTGACTCTGAATCGTTTTATCTTCAGTCACATCTCTTTTAACAGCAATGAAGTTGATCAGTTCATTATTGAAGTTTGTAATCGGCGAAATTACAGTCTCTTCATAATAAAGTTCTCCATTTTTTTTCCTGTTGATGAGTTCACCTTTCCATATTTTCCCGGACATTACTGTCTTCCAAAGATCCTCATAAACTTCCTTAGGTGTCTCACCCTTCAGTAAATTCTGATTCAGTCCTATGACTTCTTCAGGAAGATAGCCTGTGATCGATGAAAAGGTAGGATTGACATATTCCGTAACGCCGTTCCGATCTGTAATTACAATGGAAACAGGACTCTGCTCGACAGCGACAGTCAGTTTCTTCAAAAGCTGCTCCACTTTGATCCTGATTTCAATCTCCTGATTCAAAGAGCTGATCTGTTTTTGAATTTCTTCCGTTCTGGCTTCAACTATTTTTTCCAAATTTTCATTGAGAACAATGAGTTTCCTTTCATTCAATATTGATATTTTCTGAATCTCGGACTGTTCCTTTGCAAGAAGAAAGAATATAAACAGAATATAAATAAATGTATATAATGGAACAAGCATAATGTAAGGTTTTATACCTACTACGATGAAATGATACATATCGTAAGCCGTGATACCTAGACCAAATGATGTCATAATCATAAAGGAGAATGCAATGGAATTTTTCCGTTCCATATAATATGTAATAGATATAATTATTCCGGCTACATTTCCGACTGCACAGACAGGCATTATGAATGAATAATTAATCTTCCGAAGAATTTCCAGATTGCCTGCAAATAGAGGAAGAAGGGCCGATACTCCGTAAAAAATCACTTCCAGCAGGACAAGAAACTTATTCCATCTTGTAATATTGGTATACTCCAGCAGAAATGCAAGACTGAATGCAGTGCTTAAGGGAAATGTAACGCGTACAATCCGTTCCAGATCCAGTGTGCTTGTATAATCAGATGAAAGATAATTATTGGAATAGGAAAAAATAAAACTGAAACATAGCAGTCCAAAATACAGAAAATGAATCTTTTCGCGATTGTAAAAATACAGTGTTACGAAATAGAAAAAAAAGATCAGACTGCACATACTGATTGCCTGCAGACTGTGAGGACCAAGAACATTTCTCCAAAAAACATATCCAAATGCATCTTTTCTGTCGGACAGAAAAACCTTCGCAAACGGAAGGGTCTCTCCTTCTTTGGGATACAGTTCAAATGCAATTTCATTTTTTCCGTTTATTCTCAGAAACTCCTTCTGAACTGGAACTGCTGAACTGAAATGAATACGGCTGGAATAGACCTTTTTGAAACTGCCTCTGGAAAAGACGAAATGTCCGTTCAGATACATATTCAAGGGATACTCTGTCGGGGGAATTACAAGAAAACAGTCCTCGGAAAAAGGAATCTCTGCACGAAGAGTAATCATTCTGTCTTTATTGCTTCTTGAAAAGGAAATCTTATCGTGCAGATACTCCGAGAAGCCAAGTTTCTGAGGGTCATCTGCAAGATATTTCCCAGGCGAATGTTCAGATTCAAGGATCAGAAATTTCGGGAACAGTCTTTCTTCCTTATTTCCTCCGCAGAAACTAAAAATAAAAATAAATAAAAAATATATATAATTCATCTATTGCATTCTATTCTGTTTCTTCCGTTTTTCTTGGCAAGATAAAGATTTTGGTCCGCTTTTGAAAGTGCATCCTTCCAGTATTCCCCCTGTTGAGGAATTAAGGAATAGACACCTATGCTGACAGTGACATTGGGAGACGTCAGCGATCTTTCATGAGAAATCTGCATTGAATCCAGTCTGGAAATAATTTCTTCAGCCACTTTCAATGCACCGCGAATATCCGTCTCCGGGAGTATGCAGCAGAATTCCTCCCCTCCGTAACGCGCAGCAGAATCAGCCGACCGTTTCAGAGCTGAAAGCAGAATCCCTGCAATATTTTTAATGCACTTATCTCCCATTGCATGACCGTAATAATCATTGTACAGCTTAAAATGATCGATATCTATCATAAGGAATGATATATTCGTTCTGTTTCTTACCGCCCTTCCAAATTCGGTTTCCGCAAACGCCTCCATTGTCCTCCTGTTGGAAATGCCCGTCAGCGGGTCTGTGAGAGAAAGTTCCTGAAGTTCGTTGACAAGTTTGTCCTGAAATTCAGTAAAATACTCCAGTTCCTGTTTCTGTTTTTTCAGTTCTTCCAGGGATTCCTGAAGCAGACGTGTCCTCTCTTCTACAATCCTTTCCAAGTTCTCATTTACCGTTTTTAACTCAATGATCAGCTCTTTGTTTTTCTGATTCATATCGTAGGCCTCGAGAGCTCTTTTTACAGTAACAAGCAGTTCTTTGGGTTCAACAGGTTTAGTTATGTATTTATATATCTGTCCGATATTTATAGAATCTATTATATCTTTAATATCAGCGAATCCTGTAATCAGAATTCTTATGGCATTCGGAATAATGGATATTGTCTCTTTTAAAAATTCAACTCCCATCATCCCCGGCATTCTCTGATCCGATATGATCAGGCTGATTTTTTCAGGATCAGGATCAGTCTGAATATAATCCAGAGCCTGATCAGCACTCGCCGCTTTAATTATTTCATAATTATCTTCGAGAACCATTGCCAGAGACTCAGCATTCTCTCTTTCATCGTCCACAATCAGAATTGTGTGGGTCTTTGCTGCAGACTTCGATCCCTGAATCTGCTTCAGCTTTTCTTTGTCGATGAAAAGTTCCATATTGTCGCCTACTGAAGCTCCGAATACAGTTCAAAGAACTGACTGTTAGGCAGAATACCTTCAGTGTCCTTTGAAAGTTCCTTTCTGATTCCGTGCACAAAATACATATCAACATCTCCTTTATTCTTCACCCTTATCTTCCCTCTGTATTCAGTATCAAAAAACTTCTTGACGGCTGAATATGCTGCTCCGCTTATATTTATCATTCCGGCAGCTCCCCCGGATTCCATTCTGCTTGCAGTGTTTACAGTGTCACCCCATACATCATACTGAAATTTTTTCTTTCCTACAACACCTGCGATGAGATTTCCGGTATGAATTCCGATCCTGAGCTGCCAGGCAGACTTTTCGATTGCGGCTTTTGCTTTCATATAGGACTGAATCTGAAGAGCAGCAAGAACAGCATCCACTGTATGCGTTGCATTTACGCTTGGAACTCCTCCGACACACATATAACTGTCTCCGATAGTCTTAAGTTTCTCCAGGTTGAATTTTTCCGTTATTCTGTCAAAAGCACTGAAATAGGAATCCAGTTGCTTCAAAAGTTCATCCGGTTCCATTTTTTCCGCAATCAGACTGAAGTCCTGAAAGTCAGTAAACAATACAGTTGCAGACTGAAAGGATACAGGTCTTACTCTCTTCAGTTCAAGCAGTTCAAATGCAGTTTCCTTTGGAAGAATGTTCAGGAGAAGTTCCTGCGACTTATATTTTTCTTTCTGAACTTCTTTCATCAGAAATGAATTGTTGACTGCAATTGCGACCTGTTCTGAAAATCTGATGATTGATTCAATATCATTCTGCTTAAGATCAATTCGACCTCCGTCATTCCTGTTCAAATGTATGAGTCCAATTACTTCATTCTGCACAGTCAGAGGCAGAACAAAAATAGAATTGATTCCAGACAGTTCTCTATACTTATAATCAAGAGGTTTTAGGTTAATTTTATCAAGATTTTTATAATAAATATAACGTTTTTTTCTGTAAGAAAAATAAGATGCTCCCGACTGAGAGTTCAGTTTCCATTTTTCTGAATGAAAGAATTTAGCAGAAGCCTTGGACTGTTTAGGAAAATCAGAATCCTTAGTAAAAAGTCTGTAAGGAACCAGAAGTCTGTCCGACTGATCCACTGTCTGCAGCCATACCTGCTGAAATCCATATGATTCATGCATATAGTCAAGAACTGTCTGAAGTACATAATCCAGATCATTTTTTGCATTGATAGTCTTTGCAAATTCATTCAAGACAGACAGTTCCTTGTTCATCTTATCTGTCTTCTGTTTTTCCTTGACTGCCTCTTCCTGAGCAATCTGTGCAATTGCCCCCTCAATATAAGCTTCCTTCTTTGCCTCTTCCGTCTCCTTCATAAGACGGTTTCTGTATATTGCCCCTGCAACCTGATCGCAGAAAAAACTGATTTTCTTTATCTGAATTTTTGTCAGTTTTACATTTTCCCTGAAACTGGTAAAAACAACCTGTGCAATTACACTGTTTTTTATCAGAAGCGGAATGATGAGCAGGAATTCAAGCTTCAATGCCTCCGACAGATCCTTCTCAGGCTTATAGGAGTAAGTTTCGAGAGACCTTGACAATTTTGGTGCATAAAAAGTTCTTTTTGTAGAAAAAACATGATAATTTATACCCTTCTTATCATCCAGCTTCACCTTAAATGATTCTATAATCCCTGTCTGTTCTTCTGAAAAATGAGGCAGCCTAGCATAATTCTGGAGAAGAAGTCTGTTATTTGAAGGATTGTGCATAAAGATAAAACTTGCCTCAAGCCCGAATTTCTTTTCTATATAACGGAACATTGATTCAATGACTTCTTCGAGATTCAGAGTTTCATTGATTACCCTTGTAAAATCATTGATTGTCTCGAGTTCCTTTCTTGCCTCCTCCTCTTTCTTTCGGGACTCTTCAAGTGCTTCTTTCTGTCTTTCCAGATCCAGTCTTGCCTTCTCTGTCTGACGAAGAAGATTTGCAGTATTTATGATTCCGGCTGCCTGAGAACAGAGACTGAAAAGATAAATGATTTCTCGTTTAGTCAGATTCAATCTCGCTGAGACTTTTGAAAAATTGAATATTCCGACTGTCTGTTCCCGGACAACAAGGGGAACAAGCAGGAATGATGCGGAGTCAGGATTTTGAGCACTCTCAAAAGAATACTCCTCAGAAAACAGACTCTTTCTCATCCGCCTGAGATAAAAAGGTTTTTTCCTGCGAAATACAGCGGCAATGATATTCTTTCTGTCAGACAGAGGAATCCGAATGCTGCTGAATCTGCTGTAATCTGCATCAGGAATTTTAATATATGAATACATTTTATATGTATATAGATAATTATTGTTTTCCTCAGGAAGATACAGAGACAGAGTTTCTATCCCGTATCGGCTGTATATATACTGTGATATGTGAATGAAGATCTCAGTCAGATCAGTTTTTGAGTTGATCTTTCTGCTGAATGAATTCAGAGTTTCGAGTTCTTCAGTTCTCTCTGAAACTTTTTTTTCAAGAGACTGATTCAGGTCATTCAGCTTCAGAAGACTTTCCGCAAGACTCCTGCTTTTAGTTTCCAGTTCTCCGATCAGCTGAACATTTCTGTTTTCAAGATCATAAACCTCGACAGCCCTTCTGATGGAAATCAGAAAACTCTGAGTCTCTACCGGTTTTGCAATAAACTGAAAGATACGTCCCTGATTTACTGAATCAATAATCTCATTCACATCTGTATATCCGGTAAGAAGTATACGGATTGCATTCGGAACAAGAGCAATCGACTTCTCTAAAAATTCCACTCCCTTCATTTGCGGCATTCTCTGATCAGATATTATCAGACTGATCGTGGGGCACTCTTCCGGATCAGAAAGAATCTGCAGTGCTTCCATACCGCTGAGCGCTGTGATTACATTATATTCGGAGTCTAAAAGTCTGGCAACAGCTTCAAGATTGCCTGCCTCATCATCCACCAGGAGAACTGTATGCCTTTGGGAAAAATTCTGACTTGAATCTGATTTTTTCAGATTCCTGATTTTTAATGGTTTATTCATTATTTTTTTCCATCAGTCATCAGCCGTTCTTTAGGGTTCAGTCAGTTTAACTTGGTACAAAATCAGCCTCAAGTTAAATACTATCAAGATTGACAGCTTCAGTATATTCTTCTGATTCACAGAATCAATCGGTCAAACAGTCAGTCAATCACTAAATAAATACACTACAGTAAATTTTGATTATTATCTGCTGCTGAGAAAGTATTTTAGTCAAATTGTAACTACTCAGCCTACCGGCAGTTTCGCTAACTTGGAAGCTGCTAAAAATCCCTGCCTTTTCTTTACTTTTTATTTTACTGAGTAGTAACATCAAATCAGCCATTCCTCCAGATGATGGTTTTCCCCTACACAAAACAGCAGCCATCCGCCATTAGGAGCATTAAAGTAAAAACATTTCTGTTTGACCCAAAAAGACACTTTAATATGCTCTGTTACAAATGAATTCAATATTTAAAATATATTTAACTGCTTCCATTCTGTCTGCCTGCAGCTGCTCATCTGTCGATGCAGTCTGGTATTCTAAGCCTGAGAAACAGTATGAAAAAACTGCAGAAAACAGGGCTGTTCCATTTGCAGAAATTTCTACAGAAACAATTGTTTATACTGCAGATTCTCAGTCAATCACACATAAGGACTGGAAAGGTCCGGCATTTCTTCCGATTATTCCAGTGAGAACCGCAGGACTTGAAGCCGAATTTCTCTGGCTTTCATTCCAGGTAAAAACCAAATCAGATCAAGATAAATTCAAAGGGAAAATTAATATAAAAGATTTTACTTTAAAGCTCGACGACGGCACGACAGCTGTTCCGGAAACGATTGATGTATTCGAAGAAAAAGAGACTATGGAACCTAAGACAACAGATTTTCAGCAGTATGCATTCAAGGACGGAACCACATTCGCTCTGAAATACCCTACAGTTGTTTATTCTAAAGTAAAATGGTATGAATTCAGTGCAGTACTGCAGTTCAAAGACAGAAAAGAAAAGAGCCCTGTATTTCATCTGGTTCCGACTAAAAAAAGAACATTCAGGCTCTTTGAATTTCCCCCAATCATTCCAATGGGACGATGATATAGTGCATTATGGAACTCTGCCGAAAAATTCAATCTCTCTTTCGAGCAGGATTCCTGATGTCTGACTGACCCTGTCTGTGATCAGTTCAATCAGATAATGGACATCTGCGGCAGTCGCACCGCCAGTATTCACGATAAAATTGCAGTGTTCTTCTGCGATCCTTGCACCGCCTTTTGAAACACCTCTAAGACCTGCTCTGTCAATCAGGTACCAGGCCTTGAGAGGTTTTCCATTCTCATCGGGTATATTAGGATTTTTGAATACAGATCCGGCACTTTTTTTATTCGGAGGCTGAGAAGAATTTCGTCTGTCGCGTTTTTCCTTCAGGGATTCTTCTATCATGATAATATCTCCCTTTTTTGCAGACATTGTGACAGAAGTAATCAGAGAATCCTTGTTCTTCAAAAATTGAGTATTTCTGTATCCATACTGAATATTTTCCCGCTTTTCCTTATACAGTCTGCCCTCCCTGACAAACTCCACATCAATCGTAAAGTCAAAAAGTTCACCCCCGTAACACCCGGCATTCTGAATCACTGCACCGCCCACAGAACCGGGAATTGTGCTCAGGAATTCCAGACCAGTGTATCCCGACTGAGATATTTTTCTGAATACAGGTGTAGTCAATGCAGCAGCACCGATCCGAAAAATACCTTCTTCTGTTTCAGAATATTCCTTGAACTGTCCCCCCAGCTGCAGAATGACAAAATCATCCGGATGATCTGATATGAGAATATTTGTTCCGCCGCCGAGAATTTTCCAGGGTATTCCGAACTTTTCTGCACCTGACAGAAAAGAGAATATATGATCATTATTCTGCACTTCACAGATCAGAGGAGAAATCCCGCCGATCTTAAAAGAGCAGTAAGAGGCAAGAGAAACAACCTCAAAAAAAGGAATATTCTCATTTTTAAGGAAAGACTTGAATTCATTTAAATGTTTCATCATATTATTTAATTATAAAAGAATCTTTTTTCAGTAAAACCTTGCAGTGAGTTCATACTTGTTAAGAATTGTCCAAAGACGGCTCTGTTCTTCTGAGTCCAGTTTCCCGTGAAATGACTTCAGTCGTCTCGTCAAAGAATCCGACGCATGACGGAATATGTCCAGATAGTTCCGATTCCCGTCCAGTTCAATTCCCTTCCTCCAGACCCGAAAAAGTTTCTCGTCCAAAAACGCTTCAATCACAGAAAGCATCCTGTCTTTTTTGGCAGTATAATGAAGAATCTCCAGAATTTCAAACGCATCATCCATCTCCTTCGAAAGTTTCTCCACAGAAGGCACAGGAGTATAATCAATCAGACTTCCGATCAGGAAATAATTTTTCCTTTTCTTCAGCTCATTCATCGCCTTTCTCATCTGCTCCAGAGGAGTGGCACGGATGATGAACTCAATTTTTTCAGGAATAATGTGCTCAAGCACGTCGCAGAAAAACTTCGCAGACATAAATCCCGAAATACTGACCGCATCGGAAGCAGAAAGATGATAAGTAATGTTCGCAGAAATTTTCGCACCCAGAACTTCCTCGGAGATTTTGGCATTCACAAAATTGGGCATAAACTTAGTCACCTTCGCCAAAGGCTCCCAAATCCCGGACTGCTCTTCAAGAATCGCACTCCCCACCCTCATCCTCAAATGACCGATCTCTTCCTCTTCAAGCTTCAGAAGATACCTAAGCTCAGATTCATCCGTATTCAAAAGATGACTGATCTTCTCAAATTCCATCCCCGATTTTTCCGTCATTCTGCCCCTCTTTTCCTTACGCACTACAATAGACTTTCCCCTATAAAATGAAATTCTTTTTCAGGATGGAGTTCCTACAGATCAACAGAGGACTTACCGACTTCGCAGGAGTTCCTACAAGATCAACAGAGGGCTTGCCCGACTTCCGTAGGAGTTCCTACAACTCAAGAGAGCTTCCCGACCTCGTAGGAGTTCCTACAACCGACAGAGGGCTTACCGACTTCCGTAGGAGTTCCTACAAGATCAACAGAAGGCTTGCCAGACTTCGTAGGAGTTCCTACAACTCAACAGAAGGCTTGCCCACTACGAGGGGGTTAAAAAAGAACAACAGAAGGCTTGGCGACTTCGTAGGAGTTCGTACATAACAAGAGAAGGATGACAGACGGCAGTAGGAGTGACTAC
>JBPOJG010000378.1:0-4438 GCA_052033835.1 Spirochaetota bacterium | reverse complement strand
TAAGCCGAAGTGGCGGAATTGGTAGACGCACTGGTTTCAGGTACCAGCGGAGCGATCCATGGGGGTTCGAGTCCCTTCTTCGGCAGTTTCCTTTTATGCAGCTCCAGCAGAAAATTTCAAAAATCATAGAAAAAAATGCTTCCATTTCCGGAAGACTGATGTGCAGACAGCTGACTCATATTGCTGATGCGGAATTTGCCTGGCTGATCAATACTCTAAATGACAGTGAAAACCTGAAAAAAAATTTCTGCATTATTGCCACAGGCGGATACGGAAGAATGGAACTTGCTCCCGCCTCCGACATAGATATCCTCTATCTCTATGAAGACCTTTCAGATGAGCAGCTGAACGTAATTGTATCTCATTTTAATAATTATTTTTACAATGAAAGAAAGGAAGTAGGGTATGCGTGCAGAACTCTTCAGGAATCAAAAGAGTATCTTGATAATATGCACTCATTCAATTCCATTCTGGATTCAAGGCTCCTGCTCGGATCAGTGAGTCTTTTTGAAACATTCAGAACAGAAGTCTTGGAAAATCTTCCGCAAAATCTGATGGAGGCATTCAGAAGGGATAAAATCAGTTCGCTTGCATCTGTGTATAACGGCAGTCTTACGCTCCATATTTCGGAGCCGAACATTAAAAACGGCCATTTAGGGCTTCGTGATATCCAGAGTATATACTGGCTTGAGAAAGCAAAAAGAAAGATTCCGAGTCTTTCCGGACTTGCTGTGCTTCCGGCATTCAGACGGGGCGAAGTGCAGCATCTGGAACATGCATATGATTTTTATCTGAGGCTTCGAAATTTTATGCACAGTCTGGAAGGAAGAAAGGCGGACGTTCTTTCGATTCCTATGCAGCCTTCCGCTGCGTCAATTATGGGTTTTGGACCCTCGAGCGAGGTAGCATCCATTGACAGTCTGATGAAGACACTGTATTCTCATGAATCGGAAGTGTATTCTTTCATATCACTTTACCTGGACTACTGCTTTTTAGAAGAAAAGAAAACATATTCATTCAGAAGAAAGAACATTCTGCTGGACAGACTTGACAATACACTGTATCCCGAAAAATACAGACAGATGTTCACGGATCACGATTCCCTTTATTCGGATATGCTGAGCATATTTCTGATTTCTCAGGAGGAAGAGCTGGATA
Organism: Spirochaetota bacterium; assembly: GCA_052033835.1. GTDB lineage: Bacteria > Spirochaetota > Leptospiria > Leptospirales > Leptospiraceae > DAORDI01. Next base: position 3,280 of record JBPOJG010000378.1, on the reverse strand, counting down.
TTTCTCCGACTCTTCTGAATGAGATCCGTTTTGCATCCAATTTCATTGAGGACAATTTTATCCGGTCAAAAGCATCCGTAAATCTCTTTCTCTCCATTCTTAAGAGCAGAAAAAGGATAGGACTCACTCTGACTCTGATGCACAGGGCGAATATTTTGGGAAAGTTTATTCCTGAATTCGGTGCCTGCACTAATTTTTCATTATTTTCCTATCATCATCATTATTCTGTGGATGAGCACACACTTCTTATTCTGAGAGAACTGGACAGACTTCTGGAAGGAACCTTTGAGCACAGAGACATTCAGTCTGTTTTCAATGACTGCAGAGACATTCATATTCTGGCTCTGACAGTTCTTCTGCATGATGTAGGAAAGGTGAAACTCGGGGACCATTCTCAGTACGGTGCGGAGCTTGCGAGGGCCGTCGGAGAAAGACTCGGACTTTCAGAAGAAGAGATTCTGCTTCTGGTATTTCTTGTGGAAGAACATATTCTGATGTCGGAACTGTCCACGAAAAGGGATATTACTGATCCTGCTCTGATAAAAGAGTTTGCTGCAAGAGCAGGGAATATGGACAGACTCAGACTTCTTTTTGTGCTGACAATCATTGATACTAAATCGGTGGGAAGGGCCGTTCTGACAAACTGGAAACTGGCCATACTGACTTCTTTGTACCAGAAGACTGCTGACTTCCTGCAGAACGGTTCAGCAGATGCGCTGGGCTCCGATGAAGACGGACTGGAAAACTTCCTTCTTGAAAAGGAAAATATTGATCCTGAGCTCGTAAGACATATTACTAAATTTGCAACTGCATTTGAACCGGAAGCGTACATTCGGTACTATACCCCTAGAAGAATTTATCATCATTTCAGAAATGAGATTCGCTGGAGAATGGAAGGCAGAAAAGATCTTATCCTCGAAACGGAAAAAGAACCTGCCTATGTGACGATGACTGCCTATTATCCTGATTATAAAAAGGATTTTCTCTGCAGTCTGGCCGGGACAATCTCTGCCCATGCACTGAATCTCATCGGTCTTCGATCATTTCATTCCGACAGAGGTTTTACAATTCTGTCCGCTCAGATTACGGACAGTTCAGGGGGAAACTCTGTCCGTGAGGAACAGCTCGAATCTCTGAAAGAAAATCTCAAGAAAGTGTATCTGGGCGAAATTACTGTGGAAGAGATCCTTTCCTATCCGAGGGAATGGATGAGTTTCAATACAATTCCGGAAAGTATGTTTGAAAAGAAGGCAGAGTTTGACAATGATCTTCATCCTGAATATACAGTACTTGAGGTAAAACTTCCTGATTCCCTCGGACTTTTATACAGGATTTTGAAAGCAATCTCGGAAACGGATTTCCAGCTCTATTTTGTGCGAATTTCCACCAGTGCTGATTACGCATATGATTCTTTTTATTTGAAAAATTCGAGGGGAAAAAAAATCTATGATTTAAAGCTTCTGGATTCCATTAGGGGGAAAATTCTGCGTGCCGGCGAAAAAGAAATCGAAATTAAAGCAGTCCTCTGAAACTGAAAACAGAGAAAAGCAGGGGACGTTTTCCTGGTGGAAGGAAGCTGTCATCTATCAGATTTATCCCAGAAGTTTTTTTGATACGGACGGTGACGGAATCGGAGATATTCAGGGAATCATTGAAAAACTGGACTATCTGACAGATCTCGGAGTGGATGCTGTCTGGATTTCGCCAGTGTACCCCTCACCGATGTTTGATTTCGGATATGATATTTCAGATTATGAGAGCATAGACCCTGTATTCGGGGATCTGGAGACATTCCGTAAACTTCTGAAAGAAGCCCACGGTCGCGGGATAAAGATCATTATGGATCTTGTCATCAATCATACTTCTCACCTTCATCCTTGGTTTCTGGAATCCAGAAGCTCCAGAGAAAACAGAAAAAGAGACTGGTATATCTGGAAGGACAAAGTCGACGGAAAAGAACCGAACAACTGGATGGCAGCTTTCGGGGGAAAGGCCTGGGAGTGGGATGATAAAACTGAGCAGTACTACTATCATGCATTTACTGTAGAGCAGCCAGATCTGAACTGGAGAAATCCTGAAGTCAAACAGGCTATTTTTAAAATGATCCGTTTCTGGCTGGATATGGGCGTCGACGGATTTCGCCTGGATGTAGTGAACTATTATATCAAAGATGAAGAACTCAGAAATAACCCAAGACATTTCTTTAACGGTTTCAGAGAATATGAACGTCAGGATCATATTTATGACAGAAACAGGCCGGAAACTCACGAGATACTGAAAGAATTTCGAAAACTTCTGGATTCGTATTCCGGTGAAAGGGTGTCTGTAGGTGAAGTTTTTTTTCTTCCTCCAGGCAATCCGGAAGCGTCCGCCAGTTTCTGCGGTGAAGACGATCAGCTTCATATGGCGTTTAATTTTTCATTTCTCTACCAGAAGTGGAGTGCCGGAAAATTTGCAAAATCGATTCTCACTTGGGAGGACGTTCTGTCCCGAAAACACGGATGGCCGAATTATACTCTTTCCAACCATGATCAGAAAAGACATATCTCCAGATATTCCTCAGGAAAGGAGACCATTGCCCGCGCAAAGATCTGTGCCTGTATGCTTTTGACTCTCAGAGGAACACCATTTTTATATTATGGGGAAGAAATCGGGATGAAGTCGGAGTCTGTTCCGTTTAAGTATGTACAGGACCCTCTGGGAAAAAGATACTGGCCTCTTTTTCCGGGAAGAGATATCTCCAGACTTCCGATGTGCTGGGATAATACTAGAAATGCAGGATTCAGCAAGGGATCTCCCTGGCTTCCGATTTATTCCGAAGCAGAGACTGTCAATGTGAAGACAATGAGTTCCGATTCAGGAAGTATTCTCTGGGTCTATAAAAATCTGATATCCATTCGAAAGAAGGAAATTGCACTCAGGAGAGGAACGCAGAAACTTCTGTTTCTTCATCAGGAGAGAATTCTGGCATATATCAGAGAATATGAAAATGAGAAAATTCTGGTTCTGCTGAACTTTACTTCTTCAGAAAGAAAGATGGCTCTAGGCGAGGAGTATGCACTGTTCAGCTCCTCCGGAAGAGTTCTTTTTTCCACACACAGACCGAAAGACAGCTCCTATGTTGCGGATGGAATACTCAGTATGAGTCCGCTGGAAGCAACTGTGATAAAGTACGGCTGAGATGCAGGAAATAGAGATCATCAAAGAATTCAATTTTGACGCAGCGCATTTTCTGCCGAAGGTTCCCGAAGGACATAAATGCAGAAGAATGCACGGTCAT
>JBPOJG010000413.1:0-1587 GCA_052033835.1 Spirochaetota bacterium | reverse complement strand
AGATCCGCATCTCTCATCACTTCCGAAAAAATCAGCACAGGAATCTGAGTCAGTTCCAGCGCCTGTCCTGCAGCGTTCACGAATCTGACCTGATCCGTGCCCACAAAGTCCCAGATCCCGGAATCATTGAATGCATCCGCAATATACAGTTCCTGTATCCAGAACTGTGCAGTGAGGCCGTGTGACGGTATCTGAAGTCTGGCAGTTTCTCCGTCACGCCCGTCATCGTAAGCACCGAGCAGTGAGTATGTCCAGGTTCTTCCCTTCATCAGAGTGTTCATCTGATGCTGCTTCAGTATGTGAGCGGCCATTCTGTTTGAATATACGGACGTCCTCACTTCAGCATCAGTCAGAATGTATATCTCTCTGTAGGCCTGCTTGAAGGGCTGCACAAGTTCTTTTGAAAGAATGAGTTCTCTCCATTTCATCACTGTTTCGAGTCCCTGACCCGCCGGATGCCATAGGGATACATTCTCTATACCGGATATTTTTTCCTTCTCACCGTCTTCATTGATCCAGTCTTCACCGTCAAACAGAAGGGCTGTATTCTTTCCGCCTTTTTCCAGATTCCAGATAGTGTTCTTTGTTATGCAGTGCATCAGACCGTGATGAGCGAATCTCTTTTCAAAATCCTTCCATATCCATTTCCTTTCATGGATATAGGATCTGTCGAGTCTGTCTCTCTGAACTGTGAGCGTCTTCTGAATCTCCTTCACATTGTCGTTCATCACCTTAAGTTCCGACTTGAAATCTTTCTTGACGGATGCGGGCACCGACTTGAGTGCCTTTCCTTTTCCGTCTGTCCAGGAAACATCCACATCTCCCACTCTGAGGATTTCTACGCGTGCATGATAATCACCGAATGTATAATCTGCCTTTCCTTTCACAAGGCCGTATTCCTGAACCGCCATATCTTCTATGTCGTGAGGGCTGACTCCCTTTTCGTCTGCAAATTCGGAAATGTAGGAATCAATGAGCTTGATGACGCTGCTCTGCTTCAGTCTGAGTTTCAGTCGTGAAAGAATGCTGATTGCCTCCATATTCTGAGAGGCTGCCAATGTATAGAAACAGGCATTTCCCACAGCTGCGTTTGCAGGACCTTTTCCGGGAATCTTCCTGTAGCTTTTTTCCGCCACCTGCCCGAGTGTCCGTATCATTGTTTCATCGAGAACTGCCACTGCCGCCCAGATCATTGCCTTCAGACTGTCTGCATTGACTCCGCTGATATTGTAGTATCTGTCATAATGATATTCTCTGCCGTTGTATCCCTCTGATGTGACCGTCTCCTTTCTCACTTCATAGTCCAGGAATGACTTCATCCATCGGAGAGACTGTTCATAAAAATGCTTTTCTCCGATTTTCTGGATGATCTCTTCGGTTTCCCTGATGTATTTTGCACCGGGTTTTCCTCCGCTCGCTTTCTTGAATGCAGAAAAGATTTTATAGTATAGAGTTTTCTTTTCATCCTCTGCAAAACCGGCCACATCCTCATTGATCCCTTTTCCGAAACTGTCCTCATCCGACCAGAGAACTGCCTGAACAGAAGATGATTCACCTCCGAAAACCTGCTGATAAAGTTCCTGAACA
>JBPOJG010000058.1:0-2540 GCA_052033835.1 Spirochaetota bacterium | reverse complement strand
GACAACCTGGAATCACCCCTTCTATGTGACGGGAACCGGAGTTGAGCGGAAAGCGAATGGCGAGCAGCGGATAGCGGCAAGTCTGTCAGCAATGCTGATTATAAAGAATTATACAGTCAAATCTGAAAGAAAAGGTTCCTGGGTGGAGGCAAAAGATCTGCATAAAGGAAATAACCTTCTCAATTCCAAAGGAAACCCTGCTTCCGTAGTATCAGTCGAACCTCTTCCAAGCCCGGACATCACAGTCTACAATTTTGAGGTGGAGGGAACACATAATTATTTTGTAGGCGAACAGGGTGTGCTTGTGCATAATTATGATCCGCTTGGAGGAAGAACTCAAGTTCCTTTATTAGCTGGAGAATCTGAGTCAGGATTTGTTGATTTGATGAAGCAGAGGATTGACAATTACAGTGCAGGGATAGGGTTCAAGACTAATGCGGAGGTTGAAGCAGAAATTGCTTATAAAAAATACGATTTGGAAAAGTTCAATGCAGAAAAGGGAACAAGCAAGCTTAATAAAGGGTATGCTGTTCCAAATAAAATCAGGGTTGGGGAAGGTGTTTCAAATCCTGTTGGAGATGATCCGAATTATGATACAATTAGTGTTACAAATTCCATTCCACATTATGAAACCGGTGGTCGTCATGAAGGGAATGATTTATTGACTGGAGAAAGGCCATCTACTAGAATCAATGCAATTTTAAGGGGAGAAAAAGTAAGGAGTTCAGAGGGAACTGAAGGAACGTGGATAGCTAAAAATAGTAAAGGAGAGAATGGAGTTATTCACAATGGTAAATTTTACGCAAAAGGAACGGACGATTATACGAATGCTTTAAATGGTAGAACTGAAGCACAATTAAGCAGTGCTGGAAATTCAGTCACATACAAGACTAATATTAATGGAAGAGATTATCTGATCATTTATAAACATTTGGAAGGAAACACTAAATCTGCACCCGCTTCCCTTAAATCCGGGCAGGAGCTTGGGAGAATGGGCAAGACTGGCCATGCTGAAGGTAGGCATTTAGATGTGACTGTAGAAACTACGTTTCGCCCTGGTGAAATGGGAATACCAACTGACAAAGATGAAAAAGCTAGAAGAGCATTTAAATGCGGCGAACCTAGTCGATACTGTTATGATCTGAAATACTTTATCAATACAATAGTCAATCCGAGGCAGAAAAAATGAGACCCAAAATTTTGTTATGCCTGCTACTAAATTTTTTAATAGTATTCTGTAATGAAAAGGGGAAAAGCCAAGAAACCGATGTTCAGGATTTTCCTCCAGAATACATTGAGGTTAGTCCAACATTAAGTTATAAAAATATGGGTAGACATCCATTAGATGTCTTTGACAGAACTGTTAAAACAAATAAGTATACAGAAAAATATCTGGTTCCTATTGCACAAAATTTTCAGGAAATCCTGAAAAAACAGAATGCAGATCTTCTTTACAACTTATATTCTGAAAAGCTGAAAAAAGTATGCAGAGAAAAATATCGGAAGAGATATGGAATAAGAAATGAGAATGCGGAAATTATGGATGCAACCATAAAAAAAAGCATTCGGTCAGTTATTGAAAGGAAATCTTTATCTGACTACGAAGATGATTGTCTTATTGAATCACTTATGAGTCTGGAATGGCCAGCAAGGAAAAAGCAAAACTTTCATTATTATATTTCGTTTGTAACATTTTTGAAAATCGAGAGTAAAATTTTTGTAAGGATGCAAATGAAAGTGGAAAGTTCTGCCAAAGATGAAAATGGAAAAGACAGGTCTTTGATGGATTCAACTCAAATAGAATTTTTCGGAGAAAGGAAAGGTGCGCTATATATTTCATATATAGATCAATCAACACTAACATATTTTGAAACAGAAAAGAAACTGGGTTACCGAATGTCAACCCTTGAAAGTCAAAGAGCGATTCAGGAAGAGGTTTATCGTGATTATGACAAGTTTATAATTTATAATAAAATTCCAGGAATTTTACCGGAAGAGGAATGAACTACCCCCTAAAAAAACAGACATAAAATTACTGAATGGAGATTCCCAGAGGAAATCAAGATTTAAAGGTCATAAAAGAAATCAGCAAAGCACTTTCCACAGCATCTTTTGGAGTCATCGAAGAGGCGAGCGTGGTAACGTGCTCGCATCGCAGATACGGGTTTTCTGCTTTTTTCTTTGCTACTTTCTTTTTTTGCAGCTTTTCCACAAAAGCGAGAAAAAAAGAAAGTAGGGATAAAGAAGGTATATTATAAAAGTAAAGTATTTTATGAAAAGAGAGAAGACAGATTCAAAGACAGCGTCTTTGAAAAATATAGGCGAGAGCAGACTTTCTATGCAGAAAATCCTCGCGATAGCGGGACTCTCAAATTCACCTTTCGAGAGCCTCAGGGTGCCGCTCAGCAATTCATTTATCATTAAAATGAATTGACGGGAGCCGAAAGCACGGTGACGCTGATCAGCATAATGAAACTTTTCAGTCTCACTGTCGATTTTGCGTTTAAGGTTCTGTTTGGTCAGAATCCGGATCTGCTTCT
>JBPOJG010000020.1:0-9251 GCA_052033835.1 Spirochaetota bacterium | reverse complement strand
ATATTATTCATAAAACTTATTTTCCAAAGGGAGAGAGAAGATGAGCAAATCAAATAAAGGCAAAAAGGATGCATCTCCGATGATGATCGGGGATGCGGCACTTTACCAGATACAGAACAACGGAGGGCGGCCGTTCACAGTGCTAGTGGATGAAATGAGCCGAGGTGGTACTCGCGTAAGAGTCTACAAAACCCGTCAGGTGTTCAATGAAGAATGGGATATAGATGCAGATGTCTCAAGTGAAGTCTATGCAGAGATTCCTCCCAAGCCGAAAGAACTGCTTGTGACATGGAAAAATTTGAAACAGGTATGGATACCGCGATGTCCCTCTTTATATGCTAATGAGTCTGAGGCACTCGGAAATTCGATACTGATTCATCTGTCTTCAGATGCAAAAACCGGCAGACACAGCTACATTCATATCGGATCGATGATTTACAAGTTCACTTCCAAGGAACCGATCACTGAATATGAAAGTCCGATTGACAACAATAATGTGCCATACCCTTCAGCTCTGTCTGAGACAGAGGTCTTTTTTCTGATCGATATGCAGAGACTTCCCCGTGAGAAGGTGAAAGAGATTGTTCTCGAGGCAGACAGTGCATTGAAAGAACTGCCGAGTGATGCCCTGCGATGGGTTTTGATGCATGAAAATCTGTATGGCACGGTTAAAGAACGGAAGAAGTGGAGGGCGGATGGCTTTGATTTTCATCCCGATGCCAAACCACTCGAAGGCGTCGAGGAACTCTTCAGCGGCGACTGAAGGAAACAGGGATCATGTTGCAGAAAGAAAAAGCCTTAGTCATTGGAGTAAACCTGAACAGCCAGCCGGACTTCAGTGAGTCCATGGATGAACTTCATAACCTGGCAATTGCCTGCGAATTTACCGTTGTAGGCAGAGCAGAACAGAATTTAAAAACAGTAAATTCTGCCTATTATATAGGTTATGGAAAAATCGAAGAAATCAGACCATTGCTGGAAGAGACAGATGCGGATATCATTATTTTTAACAATGAATTATCCCCTTCTCAAATCAAGAATCTGGAGAGAGAACTGGATCGGGAGATTCTGGACAGAACATCTCTGATTCTTGAGATATTTGCCAAAAGAGCAAAGACAAGAGAAGCAAAACTGCAGGTTGAATCCGCCCGTCTGCAGTATCTGCTCCCTAAAATTATCGGTTCAAATGAATCACTTGGACGGCAGAGCGGAGGCGTCGGCACAAGAAACAGAGGATCAGGCGAAAAGAAACTGGAGCTTGACCGAAGGAAAATTGAGGAAAAAATATCCGAGCTGAACAAGGAACTGGGACTGCTCGAGAATGAACGGAAAACACAGAAAAAAATGAGAAACAAAACTGATTTTCCATCTGTTGCTTTGGTAGGATATACGAATGCAGGAAAATCGACTTTAATGAATGTAATGCTGGAACTCTCTCAAAAATCGGAATCCAAAAAAGTATTCGAGAAGGATATGCTGTTTGCCACTCTGGAAACTTCAGTACGAAGAATTTCACTTCCGGAAAGCAGAACAATTCTTCTCTCGGACACTGTAGGATTTGTGAATAAGCTTCCTCATGATTTAGTGAAGGCATTCCGTTCCACTCTCGATGAAGTCAGAGATGCGGATCTGCTTCTGCATATCATTGATTCTTCTCATCCGAATTACAGACAGCAGATGGAAGTAACGGATGAAACACTCGAGCAGATCGGAGCAAAAGATATTCCCACTGTTTACGTATTCAACAAGGCCGATCTCACTTCAATGACGATTCCTTCTGTGGATAAAGACAGTGTCTTTATTTCCGCAAAAGAAAAAATCGGAATCACTGAACTGATTCGGGTCATCGTCAATAAAGCATTCAGCAGATACGTAAAATGCAGAATGCTGATTCCATATGATCAGGGCGGGATTGTTTCCTACTTGAATGAGAATGCTCACATACATTCAGTGAGTTATGAAAATGACGGCACTCTTCTGGAAGTAGAATGTAAGGAACAGGATTATCAAAAATTTGAGAAATTTGTCATTCAATAGTGACTTGTTCCGGCGGGGAAGCTGAAATCCATCACGAAGGGCACGAGAAATAAGAAGGCTGTATTGAATTGATTTTCATAGCACTGGAGTTAATTCAATGCAGCAGATCAATACATTAGCATTATCTGATATTCTGATCCGCGTTCACAGCCTGATCAGATCCGTGTTTACCCGCGATAAATGTGCTGTTACGAAGTCTCCTGCCTTGGGACTGTGTAAAAGCTCAGTTTTTATGCTTTTACACAACCCCGCTAAATCTAGATATCCCCCAAACAGACAGTTCCTTTATATCCCCAAAAAAACTTCTTGCAGTAAATCTCACTTGAGAAATTCTACCTGTCAGGGTTGAAGATTTATCTTTATCCGGTAGACTCAGGCTGATCTCGGAAACCGTCCTGGTTTCTCTTTAGGTTATTGCCCTAAGATTTATCGGGGGTTTTTGGATTGCATTACAGTGATACTTTATCGGCGCCGCACGGAGATGGGGGTTCGAATCCCTCTCACCTTCAAAAGGATAGTTTAATGGTCGAACATCGTGATCATACCGGAGCCACGGCTTTTCTGAATGCAGACAGATTGGAACCCTTGCTGGAAGTAGCTCAGAGGTAGAGCACTGGCTTGCCAAGCCATACGCGCAGGTTCGAATCCTGCCGTCCGCGCCACCGGTCACACCCTTATTGAAAGGGGTGTGACCCCCTTTTTTTGAAATTTAGTTTTTATACTGCCCGTCCGATCATTGCATTATAATGATGTATCTGCCAATCCTGATTCTCTGCCTTCTCTTCACCTGCACGGTGCAGAAAAAAAGAAAACCCTCTGCCCGAAATGAAAAGAACCTTAGCGTCAGTTCTGCAAAACTCCCTGATTTTTTCATTCAGCCGAAATATGCAGAAATATCCAGAGCCTGGCCGGGTGACAATGAACCTGGACTTGCGGGATTGTATATTGCCCAACCGGATACCGGACGGTTTGGACTCATTGATATTAATGATAATATCATTATTCCATTCGAATACAGCACACTCCGGGCCGCCGATCCGAAAAAGAAAATCTTTTTCGGAAGAAAAGGTTCAAAGAATATTCTCCTGAACCTTTCTGAAAACAGGAACATCGAATTGAAATATGATATTTTTACCTCAGACTTTCGTGAAGGTCTGGCTCTGTTCAGCCAGAATGGAAAATACGGGTTCATCGATCAGGAAGGAAATATTGTGATAGATGCCAAGTATGAGAATAAATTTTCCTTCTTCTCTGAGGGACTTGCCTCTGTCAGTCAGAACGGAAAATCAGGCTATATTGACCGGACAGGGAAAGTGATTGTTCCTTTCATCTATGATACTGCGTTTCCATTCAGAGAAGGGATAGCGGAAGTTCAGCTGAAAAGAGAAAAGTCCAACGTATCCATGCAGGAGTTTCAGTCAAACCTTTGGCTCAGTTTCAATTCCGCCGGTTTCATTGACAGGAAAGGCAAGGTTGTGATTCCTATTGAGCACGAGGGAAGCGACTTCAATGGATTTCGAGAAGGAAGAATTATTCTGATGAGAAATAAAAAATGGGGCGCAGTGGATGCCGAAAACAGAACTAAGGTTCCTTTTATATATGATTCGATTGAAACTTTCTCCTCGAATGGGGAAGCTGTCGCAATAAAGAACGGCAAAATGGGATTGATTGACAAGGACGGGAAAATTGTTCTGCCTTTCAATTATACGAAACAGTATGAAATTAAATACTGGGATAAAATCATTAGAATTAAAGATAATAACAGTCTTGACGGATATATGGATTTCACAGGGAAGGTTTTGATCCCCAAAGGAACATATTCTTTTCGCGGATCAGGTTTCGTGGATAAGACAGCAGTTGTAAGCAAAGACAACACAGATTTTCTGATCAATACACAAGGAGAGATTATCGCTAAAGTTGAACTTCCGGAAGAGTACAGCAAATCTTTCAGAGGCTACAGCTGGTCAAGCAATGGATACTGCTGGGTTACAGTAAACGATAAAAAAGGAATCATCAGCAAAACAGGAAAACTCATTGTGCCCATCATTTTTGAAGACAACGGTGTCGGAACAAAAGATTCTGCAATTGTAAAATACAGAGGAAAATGGGGAGTCGTAAAAGTCCCTGAGTCATAATTCAGTTCCCGCATCGGACAGCGGCTTAGGTAATATCTGGGGTGTTCAATTTGAGAAGTTTTACTCGTTCCTTTTTATACTTTAAACTGAAGTCCAAAAACCGTGTACCTACTGTTTTTTACAGGATTACAGGATTTGCAGGATTCACAACTGCATCATTTTTATCCTGTTTGTCCTGAAAATCCTGTTGTGTCCTGTATTATCTTTTTACAAAATTCCCAATACCAAAAAAGGAACGAACTTTTCTACCAATTTTCTTTGATATCTAACACCCTAGGTAATATCCCTAATACCTATTCGGCTGCTGTAATCTCCCATTGCATAAAAATCCAAAGTATGAGATAAACAGTATCTGTGTTGACAGCTAGGACTGTGCACGTGTGCATCGGCGGTAAATATGCTTTTGCACAGTCTCATTCAGCTGTGTAAGAAAATGACAGGACACTTTAAATTATGAAATATATAATATTAAATACAATCAGTTTTCTGACTGTCCTGCTCGGTCTGTCTTTCTGCGGAGACGGGAAAGGCAAAGGTTCAGTCAATGAAACTCATATTCTGAAAAACCTACTGAACTCTTCTGATTCCGGACAGACAGAATCCGGCAGAACAGAAACTTCGGAAACCGTAAAAAATACACCTGCTGACAATATTTCTGTTTATGATAAAAAGGAAGAGGATTCTCCTTCAATTGACTGCACAGATGCGAAATGCAGTTTCCCGTTCAGAAAAGATTACAGAGAATTTCTGGATCTGAAATACGGGCATCAGAGAGAGATTCACTATTATTCGGATGCGGACGGATACTATTATCTGAGATTCAATCCTTCTGCAAGGTCTTCCAACCGTTTCGACCTGAAGACAAAAGTTTCATTCAAAACATTGCGGGCAGCCGGACTCAGATATACACTGGTCATCGACGAAGAAAACCAGTCTTCGTCTGTTGTCGCCAGAACTGCCAAAGGAAAAACTGTCTGGACTCATCTTCTGAGCTCTGTTCCGACTCTTTCTCTTATGAGAAGCGGAAATCAGATTTTTGTATGCACTCAGGAGGGAAAAATCACAAGCCTGAATCTGCACACAGGAAAACAGAACTGGTTTTTCATGACCCCGGGAGCAGTTCTGATTCATCCTGCGGTGTATCATCATTTTATCATTATTTTTGATGACAGCGGAAATATTTTCTGGCTGGATAAATTGACCGGATCTCTCCGACATAAATATCTGCTGGAAGAAATGCCTGTCCGTGCTCCGATACTGAAAGACGGAATTCTAGTTCTCTCCACACCCAGAGGTTATATTCACGGAATCAAGGCACAGGATGCTTGCCCCGCTTGGAAGGATCATTCTCTGATAGGCAGAATTGAAGCAGTCTATGATACTGAAAACGGTTTTATTCTGGAAGGAAGCAGCATTGTGCTTTTCAATTTTCAGACCGGTGCCAAGCAGAAATTTCTGAACGAGGAGGAACTTAAGAGTCTGGCAAAAAAGACCCCTGATTTTCTGAGAAGTCCAAGGATGATCCGATATGCAGCTGAAAGGGAGAAATTTAATTTTTCCGCTTCCGGTATATGAATATACTTTTATTACCCAGATTTTTAATGAAATTTTCATATAGTCAATTATTCATTGGCTGAAAGTCCATTTGCATTGTCACTGAATGTCGCCCTTCAGGCTGCCGAAAAAGCTAGCAAAAGCGGGGAATTAGGCAGTTTCGGATTTTGCCGAGACAGATTTCCAAAAGCCTGAAGGGTAGATCTCAGCAGAGGCTTTAATGCTTGCGAGTCTGGAAATCCGGATCATAAAGGATGATTCCTGCTGTTCTGAATATTTATCTTGCATAAATAATTGATTCTATCCTACTTGGAATAAGATAAGGAGGGCTGAACAGAATGCCTGCCTCCAGGAAAAAAACTGCAGTAAAAAAGAAATCTTCCAATCAGGAAGAAGAATATTCTCAGGAATATGAAGATAGACTTCGTGAAGCATACATTACAATTTTTTCTCCCAACAGAAAAGAAAGGATACGAGGAATTGAAATGTACACTGACGCTGTGAATGCTTTCCCAGATGATTTATTAGGATATTATCAAAGAGCCTTCGCCTATGAAAAGCTGGAAAAGTATAACGAAGCACTTTCAGATTATGAAAAATGCATTTCACTTGACCCAAAGAACGGTTACTATTATGAGAATTGTGCAGTTCTGCTGGAAAAACTCGGGGAATACTATCCGGCAATCTGTGATTTCCAAAATGCTGTTCAGTTGAATCCAATTTTCATCGAAGCAGAAACAGAACTGGGAGTCTCTCTTTTTATAGTAAAACTATTTGAAGAATCGGAAGAACAGCTCACAAGGGTTCTTGCAAAGGAACCCGACAAACTGATTGCAGTCATGATGAGAGGTTTAGCGAGAAAGGAACTGGAAAATTTCAACGAAGCCCTGGATGATATGAAAAAAGCATTCAGTCTAGATTCAGGAAATGAATTGGTTAAAAATGACATTGCAGAACTGGAAAAGAAAGCTGTCCGCTCAAAAAAGAGGAAATCAGGGAACTGAAAGGAATTGATATAAATTCCCGCATCAGTACAGAGTATCCAAAGACAGTTCTGGGAATACACTGGACTGACTGGCGTCTGTGATTGAACCTGTCATATAACCATACAAAAAGGATTGACAGAACCATATCAAATTGACATACGTATTTTTATGAAAACTACCTTGAATATTTCAGATGATCTTATGAAAGAAGCGATGCGCCTTTCCGGAATAAATGAAAAAACAAAGCTGATTCACTCTGCTCTTGAAATTCTTGTCAATGAATATTCAAGAAAGCAGATGGCTAATCTTTTTGGAACGGACAAGAAAGCTTTTGTTTCTCCGAGAAAAAGATGAGAGACTTGGTACTGATTGATACCTCTGTCTGGATAGATTTTCTGCATGGGGAGAAGTCTACAGGGCCGGTAAAGTCCCTGTTGGAAGAAAATCTTGCGTCTACTCATATTCTGATCGAATCTGAACTGAGGTCTGGAAGCATAAAAGACAGAGATGCATTTTTTTATTTCCTTTCCAGACTTCCGCAAATTTCAGTCATTGACTATTCGATTGTATTTCAGCTTATAGAAAAGGAAAAACTGTATGGAAAAGGACTTTCTTTTATTGACATTGCTTTGTATGCTTCAGTGAAAGCAGATAGGATTAAAATTTGGACAAAAGACAGGAAATTATCCGATCTCTGCAAGAAGGACGGACTGCTGTATGAGTAATTGAAACTCTGTTTTCGTCATTTCTGCAAGACGCGAACAGTTTGCAAAGGAGAGAAGTTTGTCTCTGTAAAGCTGAACTGCCAATTCCTGCTTCAATCCGGAAACCAATCTCTTTTCAGGAATCCGAATATGCATCAATATATCCGAAGGAATTTCGATAAGAAGATTCTTCATTCTTCTAATTTATGAAAATGGTTTTAATTTAGCAAGAAAAAGATCAGACGCGATAAACAATTTCTTCGTATGTATAACTTTTGAGCATCTATTCGAACCAGATTTTTCCGATGTCGATGAAGCTGGTCTGGTTTGGAACATAGCTTCTTCTTAAAATCACAGTTATTTCTTTCGACTGAAGGAATGTATTTTCTTCAATGAAGTTTTCACAGCATTTCCCTTTTCCTGCTCAGGTTCAGCTGCTTTTACATTTTCCTTGCCTGAGTTCGATGAAGGATTCCTCTCTGTTTTTGCCAATTCCAAATACAATTGGATTAGAGCCTTTGCAGTTTCTTCATCTTTTTCATTTCGGTTGAGATTTAAAATACTGAGTATTTTAAAATCAACATTTGTCAGTTCGTTTTGGTAGTATTTTATATCATCCAAGTTTCTTTTATAAAAACTCAGGAAAAAGATTACAACAATTTCCGTCAAAGCTACAACTGATATTCTTGGAAGGATTTCCTGGATCTGGCTGCTCGCTTCATACCATTCACCGGACGATAAAAGAATTGCTAATCCGACAGCAAAACTGACTCCGCCAATACACAGATTCAAATAGGATCTTTTTGTAAGTCTGGTAATTTCCAATTCTATTCTGCTGATAATGGATTTTCGAATACTTACAGCAAAGTCGATTTCACTGCCTGAACCGGCTTGCTTAGAAAGCAAATACAATTCATTAAATTGATCAATTGAAGCTGATCCTTTGTTCAAAAGGATTACAACCGTAAAAAGATATGAAGTTATTACTACAAGTGTAATGAAAATATATTCAAATCCTGTACCTGTTGAAAGCATGACTGACAGGGGCTGAACACCGGCAAAAATGGCAGTAGCGATTAGGATCTGGACAAATCGGTTTTCAAAAAAAGCCTTGCAGGACTCCATTATACTGCCATTTCCTGCACTGCTAGGGCATTCTGATTTACTCAGAACAGAATTCGATTCAGTATCCTTTACAGTATTCGATGGGATAATCTGATCTGACTTCGATTTGGTAACCTTCTTGTTGTTCATTTGAATATACCTTTGGGCTTTGCTGAAACTTTTTGAGATTCGCAAAAAGTGTTCTGAATAGCACTGACAGTGGATCCGCTTGGCGGACAGTCATCCTGAACGACAGCAAATACATAACATTCTTTGTGTCTGTTTAACCTGCCTCCGCAAGTGGCATAATCAATTTGAAAAGAACTGCCATTCGCCAGAGAATCTTTTGTTATAGGATCTCCCGATCGCCACCAGACTCTATCGCTTAAGCTCTTCTTCTGGTACAGGCAGAGTTTTTTATCTCCTAAATTTTCTACGATGCCTTTTACCGTAAAAGTAAAGTGTGTCCAAAGCTTATCATTATGAGGAACTTCACTTCCGTCTATAGGATCTGTAATTGAGACTTTGCAGACTGGTGCGGTCGCTTTTTGAATCACCGTATCTTCCTTTTTTGCGGCTGGTTTTTTCTTCTTGCTCTCAGCCATAACAGTACCGACCAGCATAAACAATAGTCCAATCACCCATCTTTTTGATCTGTTCATCCCAGTGAACCTCCCATAGTTTGTAAATAAATTCGCATGATTCTGTTTTCAAATATCATTATGTATATC
>JBPOJG010000343.1:0-7713 GCA_052033835.1 Spirochaetota bacterium | reverse complement strand
CTTGATTCCATAATCTGGCCGAGACGCCTGCTTAACCGTCTGTCACCCAGATACAGTCCCAGAAACTCTTCTTCATACCAGCTTACATCACCAGCCTCATAAGCTTCAAGCCTTCTTTGCTTTTCTTCCTCGTCCCTGTTCATATGGACATTGCATAAAATATCCTTTTATGTACAAGTTTTTTGTGGGTAACGTTATGGGACTGGATCCGGCAGTTTTTTCATTGAATACAACGGATGATGACACTCAGAATATTTCCATTTCGGGAACTGCTTCTCTGAATGAAGGCACAAGCGGAACAATTAACGTAAGTCTTACGAACGAGCCTTCTTCAGATGTCACAGTCAGTTTAAGCTCATCTGTTCCAGGCGCACTGTCACTCGGAACAGCCTCATTGACGTTTACTTCGTCCAATTATAATATTCCGCAGGCCGTTGCAGTCAATGCACTCTCCGATGCGAATACTTTGTCTGAAACGGTCACTGTCACTGCATCTGCATCCGGAATTGCTTCCAAAACCTGGAATATTTTAACTGTTGAATATCCGAGCGGTACAATTACAGGACTGACAGGTCCTTTGGTTCTGATCAATAACGGAACAGACTCAATCACCGTTTCTGCAGACGGCAGTTTTACATTCAATACTCCCAGTGTAACATATAACGTAATCGCAAAGACGTATTCTTCCAATCAAATCTGTCCTGTTTCGGGTGGAGCGGGGAACAATTCAGTCGCTCCGTCCAGCATCACCGTGAACTGCCTTGGAACTTATTCTGACCGTGAGTATGCCCTAGGTTTAGTCAAAACAGGACAGACAGCAATGTACATGGACAGCGATGACGGACACAGTCAGAAAACATTGAGCAGAACTTATATTGATAACGGTGACGGAACTGTTTCAGACTATGTGACAGGTCTGACCTGGCAGAAATGCAGCAAGGGTACGAACAATGATGCGTCCTGCTCCGGTTCACCTCCCAAATTTGAAAACTGGACAACTGCAAACAGTTACTGTTCCTCCTTAAATTTGGGCGGCAGACCGATCAATTCCTGGAAACTTCCGACTTTGAAGGAACTGAGCACAATCCTTGACCTCGGAAAATATGCACCGAGTATTGATCCTGCTTTTTTTCCAAATACAGGTCTGAACGGTTATTGGACTTCCACTTTATATTCCAATTCAGTGCCTCCGAAATACTGGCAGCTGAGTTTTGCGGAAGGATACTCCAATATGTGGTCAAACAACAGTCTGTTTTACGTTCGCTGCGTAACTGACAATATCACTTCTCTCTTGCCGTCTCCGTCCAGATTTACGGATAATGCAAACGGAACAGTCAAAGACAATGCTACCCGTCTGATCTGGCAGAAATGCAGCAGGGGACAGTCAGGATCAGGATGTTCGACCGGAACCGTTTCTTATGCTTCATGGATCGGCTCTGCCAATTACTGCAATACACTGTCTCTTGCATCCAGAACCTGGCGTATGCCGAACCGTAACGAACTGCAGAGCATTGCCGACTATTCCAGATGTGTTTCCGACAACACATCTGGAATAGGCTGTTCTCAAATAGACATCACAAATTTTCCCAACACTAGTGATCGTTACTGGTCATCCACTACTGATGCAAATAATTTCAGCAATGCATGGACAATAAATTTTCAGACCGCCGGAAGTTTCACGAATGAAATCTGGGTGCTGAATAAATCCTCTGCGTCCTCGGGCAATGCAACGAAGATACGGTGTGTCAGCGGCCCTTAGAGCTGAATAATTTCGTATGAACGGATGAACCTGCTTTAGCGAAAACCCGCTTCCACGTTCGGGAGCGGGGCCGCTATTCCCTATTTCTTTTTTTCAGGAGGAAGTTTCTCGAATATGGAAAATCCTTTTTTGACAGGAGTTCTCGAAAGCAGCAGCTGAGGTATTGTCAGTTTTTCAGGGATGTCTGCCCATTTCTGAAGATTCTGTATGTTATGTATATTATAGTGAAATGGTACTGAATCGGGAAATTTTTCTCCGTCCGGCTGTCCCCATCCGTTTTTGGTTCCTGCACTGACTGTTCTGACGAGAACTCCTTTTTCATCTGTGTAGATCTTTTTCAGATTCTCTCTGTATTCCTTCGGAAAGGAAAAATACTCTTCTGCATTGGATGTATAGAACACACGAATTGGAACGGATATTTTCTGTGCCACTGCAGAGATCTCTCCGATTGTAGTGTCTCCGAGCAGATTTCCAGGAACTGCATTCAGTCTTCCTGAGAGAGCAAGTTCCCGCAGAAAATCATATTCCTCTTTGGAGGAAGTGAATGTGACAAATCCGAATTTTTTATTCATGAAGGACAGCTCTGCAAATCTCTCGGGAACTCCGAGGTACGGCACATGTCCCATATCCAGACCCTTGAGAAGATCTTCAGTTTCAGATCCCCCTTCTTTTGTGATCAGTTCCTTTGTCTTTGCCTTGTTTGATCTCTTCCATCTTTCCATAAAAATTTCAGATGTTTCAGAATGTTTCAGAAGAAAGATATGCATCTTGTTGACACGGACAATGTCCATATCGAAATCCATCAGATAGGCATATTCAGAACGCGCCTTTGCGATGAGACTCAGATTCTGATCCGTCCCTACTCCTACATATCCGCCACCGAGGTTTTCCACATAAGGGATAAACAGATCGAGTCTTCTTTCATTTGAGGAAGGATAGTGTTCTGCCCTGAGTCCTCTTTTCTTAGGAAGGACATCCAGTTTGGAAAGAATGAGATCGGAGGAGGAAAATTTGACTTCTTTTTCTTCCACTGTCCGTACTGTTTTTTTGGGTTCTTCTTTTGTTTTATTTTCTTCTTTTGGATTTTTTAAAATGCAGAAAACAATGACCAATAGAAAGACTTTTCCGTATGATTTCAATAACTTCATATATATATTTTCGGCAGAAAACAAATCCAAATTCTCTGATTTCCCGTGAAAAATGAGATTGAAACTTCAAAAGCTATTTTTCACCACGAAGGGCACGAAGAACACGAAGCTTTTTACACGGCCATAAAAATCAGATTCGCTCCTCAAAAACTCTATTGACATTCTCAGCGAAAGAGACAGATTTGCAGTCGCAGCCTATGAAAAAAAATCTGTTCCCGGAAATATTCTCCATATTCGGCCTGCTCTCTGTGGCACTCGGAGCATTTGCAGCACACGGTCTCCGTCAGTTCCTGCGTCCCGAAGAAATCACCGTATTTGAGACAGGTGTCCGGTATATGTTCTTCCATTCCATTGCAGGACTTTCCGTTTCGGTTCATCCTTCCGTCTCTCTTCTGAAAAAATATTCTCTGATTCTGTTTTCTGTCGGTATCATGATATTTTCAGGAAGTCTGTTTATTTTATCATTAAGCCAGATCAGGATGTTCGGAGCAGTCACGCCGGTCGGAGGAGTCTGTCTGATTGCCGGATGGTTCTGTCTTTTTCTGCATTTCCGAAAAATGAGAAAGGAAGCCTGACTTGAACAGTACGCAAAACTGTCTGCAGATCAAAAGAACCTGGAAGCTGCATCTGGCATACTTAATGTCAATTCTGTTTCTCCTTCTGAACTGTTTTAAGAATCAGGAGGAGATTCTTCTCGAACGTCTGAATATTCCCGGAAGTGCGGATTTCAGAAAACTCTATTCGGCAGAACGAAAGTCAGTCAACGGACAGGAAGAAAAAATATATATATTCCAAGGGAGAAATGAAGAGCATCTGGTCATTGCAGGAAATGAAAACGGATCACAGAGTCCTTTTTTTGTGAAAACATTTCTGCACAGTTTTTACGGACCGTATTCCTACAGTACAGATAAGATGAAATGGATTCCTGATTCCGGAAAGGATTGTCCCTGCATCCTCATCAAAACAGAATTGAAAAGAATTGGAAACGACAGTTTTGAAAGTGTTTTTCTGAAAGTTCTCTCGGAAGAGCCCCCGTCCGGAATGTTCGCAGTTCCGTTTATCATACGGGAGGACAAAATCATTCTGAACGGTCTTGATATGATCTCGGAAGATTCCAAAATCCGGGAAGAAGGAGACTATGTGCTCGAACTGGAAAATGACGGAAATATACTTATTCGGAGCCAAAAAAATACTTCAAAACTGATGCTTGGATTTAAGAATGGAACTTATGTCAGAAAATAACAGTCTGAGTTTTCCTGCTCACAAAGAAATAGTAAGAGCCCAGATAGAAAGATTTCATGTGTACTATATTGACTATTTTCAGAGAGAGGAAACTCTTCGAATGGTGGAATACTTCTTCGAAAAGGTCTACAATGTAGAAGGCAAGCAGGACTGGGTCAGAATTGCAATAGAAGGTTTTGACAAGGTCAAATCAATGATCAAGGAAAGCACAAGAGACAGTATGGAAGAACTGCTTGAGCTCAATTATCTGACAGACAGACTCGATACAATGATGGCTGAGATTCTTCTGAAAAAGGGCTGGAACGGAGAACAGATTTCCAGAGA
This sequence comes from Spirochaetota bacterium, assembly GCA_052033835.1. Lineage (GTDB taxonomy): Bacteria > Spirochaetota > Leptospiria > Leptospirales > Leptospiraceae > DAORDI01. The sequence goes on along the minus strand of JBPOJG010000343.1, from coordinate 3,240 downwards.
ATACTATGATTCACTGTTTTCGGAACTCGGTCACGAAGAAGACAGAAAAAAGCAGCTCTTTCATGTGCTGAAAAATATGAGGCAGTTCTACAGTCTGGCACACAGACCGATCAATTCCCTGATTCTGAAACCGGCAAAATTCATGTCGAAAATCCTGGGGATCTATCCTCTTTTTGCCACTGTAGAGGAAGGATACCATGCCTGCCTTCCGGTAAAGTCGGACATATTCGAATCCTTTTATGCGGATGTGGAAAAAAAGGAATGGAACTATCTGAAAGAAAGATTTCCGAACATAAGTAAATGACCAGAGAAAGAAGACCTGCGAGACACAGAAAAAAATATGCTGAAAAGGATATATCCGAAAGATGGCTTCTCACCTATTCGGATATGATCACTCTTCTTCTGGGACTTTTCATTATAATGTATTCCATTTCCAATGTGGACAATGCCAAACTCCAGGCCGTTGCAGGAATCATCCGAGGCGGGTTCGGTCTTGATACAGGAGGCAGAACTCTTGTGCTTGACGGAAATACAGGGATCATCAGAGATCCTGATCTAGTACCGAAGTCTCAGGTGTACCGACTTTGGGAAAAACTGACGTCAGTCATTAAAAAAATGGTTCTCACAGACAAGGTGCTCATTCAGCTGCAGAACAAGGATGAACTGACTCTCACAATTCCTGCCTCGTCCCTCGGTGAGGGAAAGATCAAACTTCCCGAAGAAACCGAAGAACTCTTCAAAAAACTTTCAGATACCGACAAGGAAGTTCCTTTGGAAATCACAGTGAGAGTGCAGATTCCGTATCTCGAAAATTCAGACAGAACCGTATTCAAAAACAACTGGGAGTACAATGCTCACAGAGCGTCCATTGTGGCAAAATACATCAGTGCAAAATTCGGAATCCCGGAAGAAAGAATCTCAGTGCAGGGACTTTCCCAGTTTAAAAAATCCAAGGAGACAATGACTCCTGAAGAAGAAGCACTCGATGAAAGACTCGAAATCATGGTCAGAAAAAAAGAATGATCAGTGCAAACCTCAAATCCTCCTTAAGTCTCATCCCTGATTTTACTGACAGAGAAAATGTATTTAAAATTCTCAGAAGAAGAATTGCAGAAGAAGGTTTTTTTGATGTTCTGAAGACGGATGATTTTTCTCTTTTTCATGAAAAGCTCAGGGATTTTTCACTTCAGAGATTCAGTCCGGGACTGCCTGTTGCTGTGATGGCAGAAGTCAATGCGGCTGGAAAAATTCTCCGCACTGCTTCCGATTCAGGCAGTGCAGAAGCAGAAAAAATTCTTCATGATATTATATTGGGAAATATCACAGCGTCTATGGGGATTTCCGAAAAAGGCTGGAAAGGAAGAACTTCCAATCTGAAGACAGAAATCCGTTTTTCGGAAGACTTCGGAATACTGAGCGGTGAGAAATCTTTTTTCACAAACGGAGGCAATTCGGAAATACTGATCATACTCTGTTTTGATTCTGAAAGAAACTGTTATGCAGCGGCCGCGGACAAAGAGGCAGAGGGACTCAAGACTGAAAATTTTTCACTCGACTTTGCAGCAGAAGCGACTCACTGCAGTGCAGTATTTCAGGATCTGAAAGTTTCTAAAGAAAGAATATTTCCTCTTGATTATAGAAAGATCGGAGAGAACCTTCGTCTCTCAGAACTTGTTTCACTCGGAGCAGTGTTTGTCGGATTTTCGGAAAAACTTCTAAGTTCATCAGATCTGTCAATCGATCCGGAAAAACTCGAAGAGTTTCTTTTTTCCCGTAAGAAACTCTGGGATAAAATTATTTCTATATCCGAACTGAAAAGGGAAAATCCGGATGTTTCTCTGAAGGATCATTTTCCGTTTGAAATGGAGGATGCAATCAACTCCTTCTATGCTGTCTTTACAGACAGAAAAAAGGAAGACATTATTTCCAAGTACCCTGATCTGAAAATATTTCATATTCAGGATACACTGAATACGGTTCTCTACAGAAGGGTCGGCAGAAAGGAACACAGAGAAAGATTATAATTTTCCGTTGACAGAATCGAATAAGCCGGATCTATTTGTTTTCCGAAGGACAGGTTCATGATGCATATCAGAGTCAGATCACAGATCAGAACAATTACGGGAATATCGGGCGATCGGAAAATCAGTCATCATAATTCATTAAAAAAGGATATAAAATGAGTCAGGATAAGAGCTACAAGAAAGTATCGGAATCCCCCACTATTCCGGGACATTCAAAAAAGGAAAAAAAGTTCGATGTAATGAATCTGTATTCCGGACCTGCCGCCGCCGAGGGAACGAACATAAACGATGCGGGTGCTGAAAATCTGGATGAAAAACTGAGGAAGGCCTATTTCTGGATTGCAAATCATGCGATTATCAGTCCTTATTATGATATTGAATACAATAACGGAAAATTTCACAGCTTCACAGTAGGCGATTTCAAGACAGCCGTAAACTTTCCTTCCGGTCAGAGTTATTCGAGTTACGTCCTTCTTCCCCTTCTCACTCTTGTCACCAGAAGAAAATGTCTTTTAGTCGGAGGTCCGGGCCGAGGCAAGACTGCAAGTGCTGTGCTTATGGGTGTCCTTGCAGGTTATACAATCAACGAAATCAAACGCGGAATGCAGCATGGACAGCCTCAGATGACTGTCTCTGATCTTCTCGGCAATCCTCTTCCGTCCGATCTGATGAATGCAAAAAGTATGGATGACATTAAAATTGCATGGAGAAAGTGGCTCGATATGCGGGTGAAAATCATTGATGAATACAACCGTATTCCTACAAGAACCCAGTCGGCACTTCTGACAGTTCTTGCAGACAATTATGCGGAAATGTTTGATCAGGTAAAACAGTGTCCCGATGCTGCATGGTATCTGACTGCAAATGACGATGCGGGCGGCGGTACTTATGAAGTCATTGAAGCCTTAAAAGACAGGATTGATATTGTAGTCAAGGCTCTGCATTTCAATACAAGATTTCTGAGAGAACTTCTGACTCGTATAGAGGAAAATTTCAAGCCCGAAGAGATCGTTCCTTCTGAAATTATATTCACTGAAGACGAAATTTCCCGAATGAACAAAGCGATTCTCGCCGTGGAAGTTCCTGTAGGAATACTGAGAAGAGTGGAATTTTTTGCCAGTCAGTTTGAACTCTCTGAAGCAGCAGCAGAACAGGTGGAGTACAAAACAAAAGACACAGTCAAGCTGAGCGGAATCGACTTTTCGGCAGTCTCCAC
>JBPOJG010000191.1:0-3414 GCA_052033835.1 Spirochaetota bacterium | reverse complement strand
AATACCCTGTTTAATCGGAGTTGGAAATTAGATAGGAACCTGCAGGCCAGAAGAACATAAAAAGAAATACAAGAAGAGTCTTGTCCAGTTCTTTTTTGGAATTCATCTGCAGTCTGTATGTTTCCAGGTTCTGCCAGGTTATGTTCTTTACCGCATTCAGTTTCAGTTCGTTCCAGTATTTCAGATCGAACGGATTGCTGCAGTAGTCGCAGGAGGGTATTCTGTCAATAATGAGAGGGTATCTTCTTCCGATTTTTGCCCCGCAGTCAGGGCATTTCTCAACGAACAGAAAATTGTTCAGAAGTCTTCTGTCGTAAACCCTGAATACCCTGTCATCCCAAAGATAAAATCCGATTCCCTTGTTTTGAATAATTGTCAGATATTTTTTAATTACAGATTCCGGTTTTCCCATAATCTGCAGAAGAGAAGGAACGTCAATTTCCAGATTCGTCTCCATAATATTGATCAGCTGATTGATTTCTCTTTCCTTTTTTCTGTAAACAGTTCCTGCTGTCACCATACTCAGGGGAGCAGAAATAAAAAAGAATCCTGTGAGTCCTGCCGCGAAGTCCCCCGAAAGGATAAGAGTCAGTCCGAAGATCATCAGAAAAAAACTGGAAATTCCGAATGCAAACAGATAATCATCTATTTTATAAATATTGTGTTTTTTAATCTGCATTTTGTTCCTCTGATTTTATAATTTTATCAGCCTCTTCCAGAATACAAAGAAAACTTATTTTTGTAAACAGATTAAATTGGCAGCTGCGCAGCAGATACTGTCGAATTTAGTTGACATATTTCATCGATCGGACATCATTTCCTTATGATCATAGCAAATCCTGTTTACGATACTGTTTTCAAATATCTGATGAGTGATCTGGAAATTGCAAAAGGTATTATCTCCGCCATTCTGGATCAGGAAATTATCCAGTTGAGTCTGAAATCTCAGGAAAGCAATTATCAGGATGATTCAGGAGAACTGAAGGTTTATCATAATGATTTTATTGCACTGATTCAGACAGGTGAAAATGAATATAAAAATGTTCTGATAGAAATTCAGCAGGCCAAAATCAGAGCAAATATCCGCAGATTCAGAGATTATCTGGGGGAGCAGTACAAAAAAATAGACGAAGTGAATGTGAACGGAAAACTGGGAAGGGAATACCTGCCGATTATCTCGATTTACATATTGAATTATATTCTCGATAAGGATCTTCCGTCTGTAATCAAGGTGGACAACAGATACATTGATTTGCTGACAGGCAATGAGGTTCATAAGAGGGTGCTGTTTCTCGAACAGCTCACCCATAAATCTTTTTTTATTCAGGTTCCAAAACTCGAGCTGAAAATGCAGACAAAACTGGAAAGAGTGCTTTCTGTTTTTGAGCAGAAGTATTTTGTAGAAGATAAAAGAACAAAGGAATACAGCTATCATACTGAAGACAGCCTGATGGAGAAGATCATTTCCAAACTGAATCTGCTCAGAAATGATAAATCTGTTATGGAAGAACTCGCTGTAGAAGAAAGAGCCTGGCAGGAGTTTGATCAGGCGGTCAAAACAATGCGGGAGGATTTAATCGAGGAGATCCAGAATAAAGAGAAGGAGATCCAGAATAAAGAAAAGGAGCTTGAAGAAAAGAACAGAATGATTGCTGAACTGATGAAAAAAATCAATTCTTTAAACGAATCCTGAGAGCAGTTTTTTAGAACCTGACCTTTACTCTTATTGATTTTTGCCCTTGACATATGCAGGCAAATGAATCTCATGTACATCCGTGTCTGCAAGAACCATATGTATGCTGAATTTTAAGGGAGGTGTCGGTAAGACGACACTGTCTGTCAATTTTGCCGCCGGAATTGCAAATACTCCCAAACCGGACGGTTCCGAATACAAGGTTCTGCTCATTGATACGGATCCTCAGGCAAACGCTTCTGTATTTATGCTCGGTGAATATTGGAGAAAGCACATTTTTCCGTCACCCGAAAGGTCGCTTTACGGGATTCTCGACAGAACCAAACGAGGTTTCATCAAACCTATTGATGAAGAAGACATTATCGGTCAGTTTTCTGAAACAGACCCAAGATCTCCTGTTTTCGCAAAAGAAAAGCAGATTCTGCAGGACGGCAGTTCGGCTTATCTGGACTCGGATAATTACTGGCCGAATCTCCATCTTCTATCCTCACATTATGGACTTGGTCAGGCGGAGAAGGAAATCCGTTTTGATGAAGAAGGAAAAATCAGAATCTCTGCATTCGGCGGACCCATTTATTATTTTGAACTTCTCGACAGGGTGAGTTCATTCATCAGAAGTTATTATGATTTTATCATTATAGACTGTGCTCCTAATCTCTACACTCTTTCGGAATGTGCTCTTTTCTTCTGCGATGAGGTCATTATCCCAGTCATTCCTGACTGGCTGTCTACAAACGGAATCAACTGGCTTGTGCTTCAGCTCAAGAATTATTCTCATAAATATCTGAACAGAAAAAAGATTGTCCGGGCAATCGTTCCGACTTTGTGGAATACAAAGGAGCTTGTGTTCAGCCGTCATATCCGTATTTTGAACAAGAGTCTCGCTGTCTGGAAAAGAAATGATATGTACAGGGAGCTTTTGGCCGAATGTGAAATCTGGCCTGGTCTGCAGAGGCTTGCAAGCGTAAATAAGGCGATAGAATCTTTGAGACCGGTTGCCGATTATCAGGCATCTGAGCAGTCAAGGGCACAGATGGACGTTATGGTAAAAAGACTGATCCAGACAGGAAATAAAAAATGAACGCAAGAGAACTTAAGAAAAAGCTTCAGGAAATTTCAGCGATGAATCTGGAACTTTTCAGCGGAACTGAGATCAAAAAAATAGGCTCCGATCTGGATTCTTTGAAGACCCGGATAATGTCACTTCAGGTTCAGACTGAAACTGCTCAGATATTTCAGACTCTTCCTCTGCAGCTGAAACCTTATTTTGAATATAAATTTCAGGAAAAAAAATTGGCAATGCCTGACCGAAAAGCCTCTGTGGATTCCTGGAAAAAGTATAAGGAAAAACTGGAAAAAACTTTTTCTGAAACAAAACCTGAGAAAAAAAAGCTGCTTTCAGCACTCGATAAGATTTTTAAGTCGGATGAGGAACAGGGGCTTCTGCTTCTGAAAAAACTGAAACCAAAAGAGAAAACTTATCTGAGTCTTTTAGCCGGACTGACTTCAAGAACCGGGACTGGAGTCAAGAAACTGAATGTTTCTTCAAAGGAATCTGAAAACAGAAAATGGATTCGTGCCTTGAAAAACCATCGACATCTTGATGTATTGAATTCAATTGACAGTGAAGACTGATAAAAATGGCCGGCCAGGTAATTAAAATCAATGAATGGACTCGATCGGTAAGAAACTGTGTCGAAGATGATCTTCGTGCTGAATTA
>JBPOJG010000488.1:0-2794 GCA_052033835.1 Spirochaetota bacterium | reverse complement strand
TACTGGGCCTGCACAGGAACAGTCTGATCATAGATCCAGACAACTCTGTTTGCATTGATTCGATTCTTTCTTCTGTCTGTTGCTGTGGCTACAATGTCGAGTTCACCAGGGAAGTTGATTTCTGTATTCAGAACGAGTTCTGCCTTTCCTTCTGCATTTGTCTGAACCTTTGTTTCGAATACTGCCTTTTCTTCGCGAACATACAGACGCTGCCAAGGTTTCCAGATAAATCTGTGGAATTTTACATTGACCTCAGTGGAAACAGGATTGTAGTTCAGATCGACTGTTTTGACTTCAATTCTCTTCTTGTCGTTTTTGTCGAAAAATGCCTGCTTTGTATTGATCATGATATAATATTCACCGCGACCGACCATCACTGACTGAGAGGCATCCATGACTACATTTGACTTGTCCTTCAGGCTGACTTCTAGGGAGATATTTCTGTCATAAGGATAAGTGCCTGCATCTGCCTGTATGAGAGCGATCCCGTTTTCATCCAGAACAGCAGTTCCTTCACGGAGAATCCTGGACGCTCCGCCGTAGTCCTGACTGTATTCCTCTTCCCAGAAATATTTATTTTCCACTACATTGTATTTCGTTTCCAGTATTTTGTATTCAATATGGCCTTTTGCAACAGGCGCACCGAAAAGGTACTTCCCTTCCACCTTGAATTCCACTTTATCGCCGTTGATATAGTAGTCTTTTACAGGAGTGATGACCACCTTGAACTCAGGTTTTCTGTACTGCTCCACATGAAAAGATCCGGTTCCTGCAAGTTCCCAGAGTTTTTCCCCATTATTCCCAACCTTCTCTTTTTTCAGAACAATCTCATATCTTCCAAGTTCTGAATCTTCTCTGAGTGTATAGGAAGCCTTTGCCGTACCCCAGTCGTCCAGAGTAACTTCTCCGGCGGAATATTCCTTTCCTGTTGTCTGATCATGCATAAAAACATGAAATTTTTCCGGTGCGTGAGGCACAAACTTGTCGTTTCTTGTCTTCGCAATGATTTTATAATGAACAGTATGACCTGTCCTGTAAGTAGGTCTGTCTGTATATATAAAATATTTATTCATCTCCGAAGTATAAGAGAGCGGATTTCCGGTATTGAGAATTGCCGAGCTGGTATTCGGAGATACTACGTAAACATATAAAGCTTCCGGTGAGGTGTGATTGATTTTGAATACTCCATCCTGATCCGTTTTTCCTTCCAGAATCTGCTTTGCATTGAATCCCAGAAACTGATTCAGATCTTTTTTGGAAACAACAGTTTTTACCTGTTCATATTCTTCATTATAGGCAGTATAATCCTGAGCTGAATCCGGATCTTCCGTTCCTTCTGTGCCGTTGTTTCTCGTGGAAGGTACAACTGTTTTTGCCATTTTCTCCTGAAGAAGTGTTTCATTCAGACACACAGAGACAGATGCATTCTCCAGAGGTTTGTTTGTAATTAAATCCGTTGCATAAATCAGAAATCCTGATTCGGATCTTTTGGCAATGATCCCCGTAGATGTAACAGTGAAGAATTTTCTTTCGATAATATTGTCTGTATAGGATGCCTCAAAACAGTAAGTGCCCAGAGGAAGAGGCTCCTTGGGAGAAATGTCGGTGTACATCCAGTCATAAGGCTGATATCTGGGAATAGGTTCTTCCCATTTCAGAACCGTTTTGTAACCGAATTTTTCAGGATCAATTTTTTCGGGTTTTGCAGGAGGAAGCACCAGATGAGATGCAGGTACCTGATAAACCTTGAGATCCACTTTATCGATGCGGTATGAACGCAGATTGAAGCTGACTTTATTTCCAGCGGGATATGTATAATTGGATGAGTACAGTGTAAGTGAAGGATCCTTTGCCTGAATGATTTTATTCTGCCCTGTCAGAACCTGCCCTTCTCTGATTTCCAGATCCTTGATTTTTATATCGTGGAAACCTCTGTGAGTAAAACTGAGCTGATACTTTCCCGGTTTGATATCCTGAATCTGATAAGTCCCATCATGATAACTGTACGCATTGTAAGTCTTAGTAGGAGAACTTAAGGTAATCATAATATTCTTTGCACCTGTTTCAGGCAGAACATCCTTGATCTGAAGTTTTCCGGTCAGAGAGGCAGGTTTAGTCATGATCATTGCAAGACGGAAGGACTTCCCGCTTTCAATTTTTTTCAGACTGGCTGTTTCTACAATGAAACCTTCTCTGTAAAAAGTCAGATTATAGGAACCTTTGGGAAGTTTGGATATTTTATAATTACCCTGCTCATCTGTGACTGCTGTCTTCGGATAGTCCAGCTGTTCCATATTGACATGAACCTCTTCCGGGGACGCGGCAGGAGATTCGGAAGCTGTTTCAGGATCGGGATTTTCATAATCATAATCATACGACTTCTCAATCTTTATCTCAGTCTTTGAGAGAGGCTTGTCGGATGTGTCCAGAACCCGCCCGAAAATTGTGATGTCCTTTTCAATAAAGACTTTCTTCGTATCAAGTTTATAATTGAGCAGGTTCTTATTTACGTAACCCTTGGCTGTCACAGCAAGAATGTAATCCACTCCTCGAATGATGTCCTTGAATTCAAACTTTCCGGTTTTGTCGGTTTTTGCCCGATAATAACCGATCCCGAAATTTGCATTTTTCAGTTCAACTGTCACGCCGGTGACAGGCTGCTTTGTCTTTTTGTCCAGAATGTAACCGGAAGCATTTTCCTGCTTCAGTTTCTTTTTGTCGGCGGCCTGAAGATTCAGACCGAATGTAAATAAAATACAAAATAATGCAAATTTCATAAACTCTCCAGAGCTGT
>JBPOJG010000398.1:0-3508 GCA_052033835.1 Spirochaetota bacterium | reverse complement strand
TGAAAGAACTTTCAAGGCAGCGGAAAAACTCGAAAGTGTTGAACTGGAAAAAAGAAGCATGACCTACTGTTATTCCGACGGTGACAGCATCATCTTTATGGACGTTCACGACTATGAGCAGCTCCCTGTCCCGATTGAGTATGTGGAAGACATTCTTCCTTTTATGAAGGAAGAAACTCAGGTGGAAGTCACTTTCTATGAGGGCAATCCGATCGGAGTCATTCCTCCTAACTTTGCAGTTCTGCAGATAACATATGCTGAAGAAGGTCTCAAGGGAGATACTTCCGGAACTGCATTAAAAAAAGTAAAAGTGGAAACAGGCGGGGAAATCAATGTTCCTATATTTGTTAAACAGGGTGACTTTGTAAAGATCGACCTGAGAGACTTGACTTATGTAGAAAGAGTCAATAAATAATATGGCAGCTTTCATTGAAAACTGAACTGGAACTTCTGATTGAGTTTTCAAAGATTTATTACAGTCGGCAGTGGATGGCTGCAACTGCCGGCAATCTTTCCATCATCCGTGAAGATAGAAATTCCTTTTTTGTAACTGCCTCAGGAAAGGATAAAGGCTCACTGACATCTGAAGATTTTCTGGAAGTGGCACTGAGCGACGGAAGACCGGTCAGCGGAACAGGACTGAAGCCGAGTGCTGAAACTTCCATTCATACCGCAGTATATTCATCATTAAAAAATGTAGGCGCTGTATTGCATGTGCATACAGTGGCTTCCTGCATTCCCGTTTTCGGACTCACCAGATCGAGAAATTCTGCCTACATTCCTCTGCCCAACACGGAAATACTGAAAGCATTCGGAGACTTTACCGAAGAGCCGAATTTTAAAATGCTTGTCATTCACAATTTTGCATCCGTCCCCGAGATTTCCAAAATTCTTTCTTCGGAACTTCAACTGAAGGACCAGAATGTCCCATTTTTTCTGATAGAAAATCATGGACTCACTGTCTGGGGAAAAGATGTCAAAGACGCAAACAAGAATCTCGAAGCTGCTGAATTTGTACTGCAGGTATATGCAGCCAGAAACCGACACTCTTAAGAAAACAATTTTTTCTTGACAATCTTCCTGTGTATTACAAGATGTAATACATGTTCGCACTCAGACTGCCTAGAATACTGGAATCCAGACTGGAAGAAATTTCCAAGCTTGAAAAAAAATCCAAATCAGAAGTGCTCCGCTGTGCGTTCGAAGCGTACCTTCAAAACTATGAAGCAAAGACCTCAGTCTATGAATCAGGCAAAGAGTTTTTTGGAAAATACGGCAGCGGCGTTTCTGACAACTCGATCAACTACAAGAAAAAACTGAAAGAGTCAATTCGTGCAAAACGCGGTTCTTGATGCCGGTCCTCTGATTGCTCTTTTTGACAACTCGGACAGATATTACACTCAGGTTCTGGATTTTTTCAAAACGTACAGGGGCATACTTTATACAAGCTGGCCTGTGATTACAGAAACAATGCATTTTCTGAATTTCAATCCGGAAGTTCAGTCAGACTTCCTGATTTGGCTTCAGAGAGACATTCTGCAGATTCCGATTCTGGATAAATCTGCTTTGGAAAATATCAGAAAACTGATTCTGAAATACAAAAATGTTCCGATGGATTTGGCTGATGCAAGCCTTCTGCATATCTCGGAAGAACAGAATCTTCGTTACGTGATCACGCTGGATTCCGATTTTATTATATATAGAGTAAAGAAAAAAGGATTCAAGAATCTGCTTCAGATAAAATAAAGGAAATTATGAAATCTGCTCTAATGAATTCAAAAATTTTAAGGCCTGTGACAGCATTACTGTTCTTTATTCTCTTTTCCAACTGTGCAATGATGGCGGTATATGACAGTATATATCCTGACAGTATAAGTTCTCCATTTAATCCCTCTGATATTGAAAAAGTCTCAATGCCTGCCAAAGACATAGTAAGAATCTACTGGAAGTCATTTCTGTTCCAGAAAAACAGGTGCTTTAAATATAATGATTATGAATTGATTTATGAGGTGAACAGCTATTCTGTCCATGACTGCGAAAACAGTAAGGACTCTGATATAAATATGAAACCGGACGGAGATTTTCCTCTGTACTCTCTTCCTGTGCTGAATATGGAAGGTGACATTCTGGATTTGAATAATATGGACAAATACAGTTATTACCATTATACGGAATCTGTAAAGAATCTTAAGGATTTGAAATTAAGAAGAGCCGAGTTTAATAAGAAGGAAAATGCAGTCATTCTTTCCGGCACAGACGGGAGCTGTCATATTCTTCAAAGGAGTGAGTATGGAACAGGAACAGCGGCTTATTCCATAAAAGACCTTTATATGCAGACTCGGGATGAATGCAGAAAGCTCAGTTCTCCCAAAAATGAAAATATCCCTATCCTGAAAAATAAAGGCAATACAGTACTTCTCGAATTCAAAGACAGATCAAGGATAGCGTATACTGCCCCGGAAGGCAGCGCCAGAACAGTCAAATATCTGAGAATCCACAGTCTGGACAGCACACCAAACTATCTTTATGCAGTTCTTTACCCTCCTGCACTTATTTTTGATATTGTCACTTTTCCATTTCAGTTTGTTTACCTGTACGCTTTAGGATCATCACTTCCTCCCAGGTAAACGTTCTAAAAATCAGTTTTCATATTTTTTTACCATTGAAAAAACCTGCCTTTCTGCAAGTTTGGAACTATGAATGAGAAAGTATCGCCTGAACTGATTATTGAAGCAAAAGAGAAGGTTCAGAATGTTGTGCAGGAAATCAAAAAAGAAATCACTGGACAGGAAGAAGTTGTAAGACAGGTTCTGATCTGCCTCTTTGCAGGCGGACATGTTCTGCTCGAAGGTATGCCGGGCCTTGCAAAAACACTCCTTGCAAAGACTGTAGCAGGATGTCTTGATCTTCCTTTTAAAAGAATTCAATTTACCCCCGATCTGCTTCCTGCGGACCTCATTGGAACTGTGGTATACAATCAGAAGGACAATAAATTTGAAGTCAGAAAAGGACCAGTATTTACCGGGGTTCTTCTGGCAGATGAAATCAACAGAGCACCTGCAAAAGTGCAGTCTGCCCTTCTGCAGAGTATGGAAGAAAGACAGGTCACAATCGGCGAGAACACATATCAGCTCGAAACACCATTCTTGGTAATGGCTACAGAAAACCCGATTGATCAGGAAGGAACATACCAGCTTCCTGAAGCTCAGATGGACAGATTTCTGATGAAAATCAATGTGGGCTACCCTTCTCTGGAAGAAGAGACTGCAATTCTCACTCAACATGGATCCGGCATTCAGAGAGCCTCATCAGTAAACATTGTATTAAGGAAAGCTGATCTTCTGAAAATATCTGAAACCTGCGAGAAAGTTTATCTCGATCCGAAACTTCAGGAATACATTGTAAGAGTGGTCAGAAACACTAGACCAGCCACGACTGAAATTTCTGACATTAAACCGTATATACGTCATGGTGCATCACCCAGAGCATCTCTTGCACTTCTGAAAGT
>JBPOJG010000114.1:0-8595 GCA_052033835.1 Spirochaetota bacterium | reverse complement strand
TTTATTCTGACTAAAACTGACAAAATTCAAAGTCAATACATTTCAGAAGATTTTTTAGAATCCATACTGCTATTCGACAACAACCCGCACATTACTTCCCTGATCATCCGTCTCCTTCTTAGAGATTTTTCGTTGGAACTGCAGGTATATGCATTTGATAAAAAAATTGGAAATCTGTACAATCAGGATTTAGTTTATTATAGAGAAGCATTTAAATTTCTGGAAAATCTGTTTCCGGAGCGGAGCCGGGAAGTCCTGCAAATCGGACTGGATTTATTAGATAACGATAATTTCCTTCGTACAGAAAGTTTTAAGCATCTGTTCGATTTGATTTTGCAGGGGAAACCGGGATTTGTAATTCAGTGCATTGATAAATTCGAAGAAATTGAATTGAAAGGAAAGAATGTTTCTGTTGATATAACTTACGTGTATGACCGTTTCTGCACCTATGACAAAAATAGAGGGGGGTTCTATCCAGGACTCTATCCGATCGAGTACTTGCTGGAACAAATAGACGACCTGATCCGGAGAAATTTTCGGGAGAAAACGGATCTTTGTCCGGATCTGTTCAGTAAACTGTCCGGAAAAAAACTGCTCAGTTTTCATAGGATTTTAATCCAGGCCTGTGTGCAGTACGGATTTGATTACTTTTGCAGAGTGGTACTTAATCCTGATTATTATATATATGCGGAAACATATTTTCCTATATTTAAAGCATTGCCGGATTTCTGGAAGCAGTTCTCTCCTGAACTGCGGGAAAAATGGGAAAAGATTATTTTGAATATTATAGAAAGCAGAGAATCTCAGTTGCAGTTTTCAGGAATGCCGAGTTCATTTCCTCTCAGTATTAAATATGAGATAAATGATTTAGAGATTTCTTCCGTACTCAAGGAGAAACTTGATTCCTATGAAAATTTCTACAGGCTTCATTTCGAAAAAGCACAAATAGAAAATCCGGTCAGCTTTGTATCACTTGATTTCCGGATGGATGTGCCTGCAAGTGGATGGATTTCCGATACAAGTTTTGTGGAGAGCCATTTTACCAGTAAAGAATTTTCAGAAGCATCGATGGAAGAGAAGCTGGATTTGATGCGGAAGTCCGCACGGATGGGCGGAATTGAAAAAATGGGCTGGTATGAAACCCAAAAGATAGTGACCAATGAATTCATTCTGGACCCGAAGAAAAATTTTTTTCTTCTGGATAAAGTATTGGAAGAACCGGAACTGAACAGTTATGCAGATTCTTTTCTGCAGGAAATAGGGGAGGCGATTAAAAAAAAATCTATTCCATTGGAAGACGGTTCTGCTCTGACTATCCGTATTCTGGAAAAAATGCAGCTTTCTGATATGACAGCCGTATTCCGATGGGTGAGCGAGAAATATGCAGATCTGCCGGAATCTCATAAGTGGAAATATCAGGACTTCGCCTGCATTGCATCACTTTCGGAAGATGATTACTTCATTCAAAATAATGCATCGTCATCTCAAGTTTTATCCCGAGCTCTCAATTCCAGTTACGGTGCTGCAATAGACGTTCTGATTTCTGTATTTAAGTCAGAACCTTACAATAAAAAAGTGAAAAATGCACTTCGACTCTGCGGACTGAGTCCTAACGCTGCAAAACAGGCTCTGATTGCACAGCATATCGCGGATTTTTTTAATAGAGACAGAGGATTGGCAATTGAGCTGATGCAGTTCTGGATAACACAGAAAATAGAATCTTCACTGTCCCTGTCCCTTTATATTGTACCTTATTTCGATAATGAAGAAAGCATTATCAAAACTGCTTTAGAGACTTCGTTTGAAATTATTGAGAATAAAAAAGCCCGACCGCAAGAATTCGGTCAGGAAAGCCTTGCCTTCCAGTTTTTCAGTACATTAGTGTATTTAGTTTATAAAGGGAAGGTATCTTATCTGGAGAATTATAAAGAAAAAGTATTCTCCGGTTCAGGGGAAAATTATGAGAATCTCAGGCATTGTCTGCTCAATGCAATGTTTTATCATCGGAATAATATCATCGGAAAAGATTTTTTCTGGGAAGTATTGAAACAGGCTTCAGAGACTCCTTCTTCAGAAATCTCATCCATATTGCTGATAAGGCTTTGTGATGAAGAGGTTTATAAAGGCAGGGAAAAAAAATGCAGAGAACTGATCCTGCAGATATTAAGATCATCAGACATCAGAAAAGATTTTTACCAGCTTACGGAAAATTTCAGGAACCTTTCTGCAGGTGACGCTGACTGGGCAATTCAAATTAGCGAGATTTTTCTCCAGGAGTTTTCCTACGGTGTCGGAGAAATTGCGGAAGTTTTAACTGAATTCTATGAACAGCAGCCGAGTAAGCAGAAAGAGATTTTTCCTCTTCTGGAAAAATGCTTAGATAGAGGATGGGACGGATTTGACAGACTGTTGCAAATGGGAATATGAAAATCTACATGGAAGACTCAGACAACAATGAAAACAGGAGGAGCAATAAATGAAATTCATTCTTCATAAAACTGGAGCAGGAGATGCAGCACAGCTTTCGGAAGAGACTGCAGAAATTTTCCAACTATAATGTTCAGCTGGCAGTCATAGGAGATTTTTCAAAATTTGAAAGCAGAAGTCTGAGAGACTTTATTTATGAATGCAACAGTAAAAGAAGAATTTTTTTTCTTCCGGATATTTCATCCGCACTGGAAAAACTGGGGGAGTGAACCGGTTTCAGAATCCGGGTGATTGGAAGATCGTGCGGGGGAATGTGGAAAAGCACGCTTGACAGACTGCCTTATTCGGCTGTTTACCGTACTCCTTTGGCTGCCGAATATGCACTCTATCAGGCGATGAATGTTCGACTCAATGACGCTCTCGGCACACCGCGCAGATAATATATTAGAAAATTCTAATATAACTTTCAAGTATATTGAATCAGCTTCAGTTTAATGGAAATTAATGCAATATATACTTCGTGGACTTCGCGGTGAAATTCAGCTTTTAGACAGTCCCTCAATCATTAAAATTTATCCCAGAGCCTTGATGACTTCAGGAGGAGCCTGAACGAGTTCCACAAGAACACCTTCTGAGCAGAAAGGGAATTCTTCATTTCCTTTCGGATGAATGAAACAGACATCAAAACCGCTTGCACCTTTGCGGATTCCGCCGGGAGTGAATCTGACCTTCTGTTCTGTCAGCCACTTTACACATGCAGGCAGATCATCAATCCAGAGACCTATATGGTTCAGTTTAGGCTCATGAACCTTCGGGCTTTTGGACGGGTCGATCGGCTGCATCAGATCCACTTCCACAGCATAAGGACCTTTTCCTATCGCTGCTATATCCTCGTCCACATTCTCCTTTTCACTTTTGAAAGTGTTGGTAATGTTCAGTCCCATAAGATCAATCCAGAAATTTTTTAATTTGGACTTATCCTCGCCTCCGATTGCAATCTGCTGTACCCCAAGTACTTTAAATGGTCTCATTCTTCCTCCCTTTCTGAAATCAATGCAAAATCAATTACTTTGTCCTCATCCTTAATGTTGACAACTTTTACTCCGACTGTGGATCTTCCCACCTGAGATATCTCATCCACATTTACTCTGATGATCATTCCTGACTGCGCCATAATGATAATTTCATCATTTTTCCTTACAGTTGCAACACCGATTGCCGGACCGTTCTTGTCAGTGATCTTAAGATAGGTCAGTCCGAGGCCGCCTCTTCCTTTTACTGCAAATTCGGAATACTCTGTCCTTTTTCCGTATCCTTTCTCTGTAACGACCAGAAGGTCGCATTCTTTTTCAGGAATTGCTACACCTATGAGAACATCATTGTCGGACAGTCTCATACCGATGACGCCTCCCGCAGTTCTTCCCTGACTTCTCAGTTTGGAAAGATTTGTTCTGACAGCAAGTCCGTCACGGCTTGCCAGAATAATGTCATCCTTCGGATCAATTGCGTCCGCAAAAAGCAGAGAATCGTTTTCACGAAGCCCGATCGCAATGATTCCGTTTTTCTTCACATTGGAAAATTCTGCAATCCTTGTCTTCTTGATAATTCCGAGTTTAGTCACCATGACCAGTTCGCCCTCTGAAAAATCCTTCACATTGCAGATGGATGTAATTCTTTCACCTTCAGAAAGATTGAGAATTGCACGCAGACTTTTTCCTCTCGCTTCCTTTGTGGCCTGGGGAAGTTCATATACCTTGAGGGCATATGCCTTTCCTCTGTCAGAGAAAAGCATCAGGGTATCATGAGTCGAAGCAATACGGATCATCTTGATGATGTCGTCTCTTTTGGTCGATCCTCCCTGAACGCCTTTTCCGCCTCTTTTCTGGCGTTTGAAGGTGTCTATAGGAAGACGTTTTACATACTGATCCTCAGTGATCTGCACGACTACATCTTCATCAGCAATCAGATCTACAGCATCAAAACCAGTAGTGTCCACGCTTTCGAGACTGATTTCTGTCTTTCTTCTGGTTCCGAATTTCTGAGCGACTGCTTCGAGTTCCTGCACTACAATTTCACTCACTCTTTCGGGTTTGGAAAGAATATCTTTCAGATCAGCGATAATCGCTCTGATTTCTTCGAGTTCATCAATGATTTTTCTGACTTCAAGAGAGGTGAGTCTCTGCAGTCTCATATCGAGAATGGCCTTGGTCTGCACTTCGGACAGACTGAAGGAACTCATCAGATTCGTTTTTGCCTCGTCCGGAGTCTTTGAGGCCCGAATGATTCTGATCACTTCATCAATGTTATCGAGTGCAATCTTCAGACCTTCCAGAATATGAGCTTTTTCCTCCGCCTTTCGAAGTTCATATTTTGTCCTTCTGACGATCACCTCATTTCTGTGAGCTACATAAGCGACGAGCATTTCCTTCAGATTGAATATCTTCGGTCTTCCGTCGAGAATTGCGAGCATGGTGATACCGTAGCTCACCTGGAGCTGGGTCAGTTTCAGGAGCTGATTAAGTATAACCTGTGAATTATAATCTTTTTTAATATGTATTTCAATACGAATTCCCTTTCTGTCCGACAGATCAAGAATTTCACTGATTCCTTCTACAGTCTTTTCGTTTACAAGTTCACCGATCTTTTCAAGCAGAGTTCTTTTGTTTACCTGATACGGGATTTCCGTAACTACAATCATATCCCGATTTTTTGAGGTCTGCTCAATTTCTACCTTGGAGCGGATTCTGATGCTCCCTTTGCCGGCCGTATAGGCAGAATGCAGTCCGTCACCGCCTATGATGATCCCGCCAGTGGGAAAGTCAGGCCCTGGGAGAATCTTCAGAAGTTCTTTGACCGTAATTTCAGGATTTTTGACGACAGCAACGGCTGCACTGACTGCCTCACCCAGATTGTGAGGGGGAATATTCGTTGCCATCCCGACAGCGATCCCGGAAGATCCGTTCACAAGAAGATTCGGAAAATTTGCCGGAAGGACATCCGGCTGTTCCTGGGTGTCATCAAAGTTAGGAGAAAAGTCTACTGTTTCCTTTTCGATGTCCTTCAGAAGTTCTTCGGCAACTTTTGCCAGTCGTGCCTCAGTATACCTGTAGGCTGCAGGGTTGTCCCCGTCGATGGAACCGAAGTTCCCCTGACCGTCAATCAGAGGCACACGCAGAGAAAATTCCTGAACGAGTCTGACCAATGTGTCATAGACTGCGGTATCCCCGTGAGGATGGTAGTTACCGATGACTTCACCCACGATCTTGGCACATTTTACGTAAGGTCTGTCGCTTCTCCAGGCTCTTTCGTTCATTGCATGAAGAATTCGTCGATGCACAGGCTTCAGTCCGTCTCTTACATCCGGCAGAGCTCTCCCGACTATCACGCTCATTGCATAGCCCAGATATGCGTCCTTCATCTGGTCTTCCACTTCTATCGGAATGACCCGCACTCCGTTTTCTATTGCACCGGCTATATCCGGCCTTCCCGCTGTACTGAATTTCAGAGTCTTTGCTGATTCCGGCTCTTCCTGATTGGTCATATAAAATCAGGGTTCTGCAGAGGCAGGGTACTGGTCAAGCAGTTCCCTTTGACGGATATAAAAAATAAAACAGTGAAAAAAAGGCATCAGATCTCTCTATAAATCAGTTTTTTTTCAGCGTCAGAGAACAAAAAGTTAATTTCTTTTGGGAAAAGTCGATAGAATAGTAGGATATTTGCTTTACATAATTCGAATGTAAATTAAGGTATCCAATAACATTTGAACAAAGATTTGAGGTAGATAGATATTATGAGACTTTTCATAACCAGCATGATCTTCGCGTTTTCCGTCGGCCTTTTTGCGCAGGCAACTCCTGCCACTGACGATAAAGATTTCAAAGCTCCTGAAAAATTAGAAAATTCAGAGGCTACTAAAAAGAGATACGAGGACTCACAGCAGTCAAAATCCAATAATTCTACAGAAGTAATTTTGGATGGAAAAATCAGAGATTTTAACGAAAGACTGAAAGCACATTCCGTTCTCTTTCGTATGAAAATCAAGGCTCTTCCTGCAAAAACTATTTTGCATAAAGGCAAGGCAAATGCTGAAGGCACAAAGTGCATCATTGCAGAAAAAGATGAAACTGCGGATGACAACACTTGTTTGAAACTCGAAGTATTTGACTTCCAAGACTCTGAGTGGGGAAAATCTGAACTGAATCTTGGTTCTCGTGCGAAATATATTGAGCTTTATTATGAGGGCGGTTCACAGGGCGGAGCAAAAACTGGTGATCCAGCTAGAGATCCAATGCAGCAGCCTCCACGTGCTCTTAAAAAAGTAACTTTCAATACAGTGAATAGAGATTTTGTTCAGAGTGAAGTAAAGTTTTCCCACATTGAAGATGGAAAGCCTCATACAGATCCTTCCCCCGTAAGTGCTTATAAAGGAAGTGTACATGATGAGACTTATGTTCTTTTTTATCAGCATGGATACCCAGTTCTTGATATGAGCAAGTTTCCAACTACTGATGCTCAGCTCACTGAGGCTACTAATGAAAGAGGAGTTGGTAAGTTTCAACTTTCTTATGTAGAAAATTCAAGAACTCGTCCAAACAGAGTTCAGTACAAGAAAGAATTCATCGTTAAAAATCTCGATTTCTTTGATAAACTCTTCAAAGCAATTGCTGATACTAACGAACGTTATTCTCAGAAAAAATACAACGCAAACAAAGAATTCCTGAAAGGATCCCTCAAATACTAATGTTGATTATGGGGCGTATATGAAATATATTCGCCCCTGCTTTCAGTGTGGCAGGGAAATACGGTTTCCAATAGACAAAGGGGCGATCTTAGTGACTTGTCCCTATTGTCATACTTCTTTTACAGTTGATCCCGATGATACTTTAGTCTATCAGATCGGCAAATTCGATTTAACTTCATCTACGCCTGTTGGACAGAGAGGGCTTTCCGATATTTTTCGTTTGAAAAATTCTGAAGATATTCCTTTGATTCAAAAGATTATTCCCGTTTTTTTATTTATGATGTTTTTTCTTTATTTATGGAAAAGTTCTGTATTCGGGTGTATGCAGCAGAATTCGGCACCTCTGGAAATAGAAAAATCCAATCCTCCAAAAAATCCTGAACAAAATTCTCAAGACAAAAAACCTTGGGTTGATATCTGAAAAATGAACATTCTTCTGCTTCTTCCTGAAGAGAAAGTAGAGAACAGTTTTTTCAAAGTTGTCGGCAGAAAAGCTTCTCATATAATTCAAATATTAAAGACAAAAGAAAAAGAAAAAGTCAGAGCTGGACTAATAAATTCGGCGAAAGGACAGTTTCAAATTTTGGAAATTGACCGCAAAGACTTTACAGTTTTCGGAGAATTTATTCCTGAATCCGAACCTGAAATCTCTTCATTGAATAAAGTTATATTTTTAACCGCATATCAGAGACCTCAGACAGTCAAAAAAATACTGCATTCAGCGGCAGTCTGCGGAGTCGGAGGAATCTACTTTTTTCCAATGGAAAAATCGGAAAAATCATACGAGACTTCATCTCTTTGGAAGAAGGGGGAATACAAGGAAGAACTGTATTTAGGACTGGAGCAGGGAAGCAGAGTCAACCTTCCCGAAATCAGGACATTCGGCAAAAAGTCTGATATCTTACAATTTAAAAACAACTGTATCGTCCTATTAGATCCATCCGGCAAAGAACTGATGTCAGATGTTAAAGAACATATAGTAAAAACAGACAGATTTTTCTTTCTGCTCGGCCCTGAATCCGGATTCAGTCTTGGAGATATGGATTTATTTCAGGGGTTATCAAAGAGCACAGTCAGTCTTTCCGAGTCTGTACTGCGGTCGGAACAGGCTTTTTTGTTTGCAATTTCTCAGACAGAATTAATTCTGAAAACTGAGTAAAAATCAGGAGCCTGTATGATAAAATTTTTTATGTTCATCCTTTTCATTTTCACGAATATTATTTCTGACGACAAGGCTGTTCAGATTCCGAAAAAGGATTTTCTTTCCTACTCATGGGCTCTGTATGTCAGCAGAAATCCAGGTCAGTACAGACAGATTTCCAGACAGGATGCTGTCAGTCAGTCCAAAACCCATTTCAGCAAGGCACTTGAACTGAGTAAAAAGAAAAAATATAAAGAAGCAAAGTCAGCTTATGAAGAAGCTCTTG
>JBPOJG010000273.1:0-5215 GCA_052033835.1 Spirochaetota bacterium | reverse complement strand
TTTTCATCAGTTCTGATTTGTACTTTGATTTATAATAGTAAACATGATCCTGCGGTCCGAATTCACCGTAGTAAAGCCATCGGTAAAGATCCTGCAGGTTGAAGAACGGATTTTCAGAAATAAATTTCCTGAGTGCGAATATCTTCTGTTCCTGATCCAGAATTTTCTGATTCTCGACTGCAAGAGTGGGGATCATCATTTCTTATTTAATATCGGCTTTTCAGGGCGAAAATCAAGTAATTTGGAGTAAATGCCTATGGACTTTTAAATCCCTCAGGCTATGTAACTATCCAGTACAGTAAAAAAGATCTGAACACCGGATGAAATGATGCCGATTTCATGTCTGGTCAACGGCATTTAACTGACTCACCTTACGCATTTCGCGTGCAGGTGAGTTCAAGGCATAACTTTGACTATTTCAGATTGCAGGCCTTTTTGAATCCTGAATCACAGCTTTTTTTCAGATACTCTTCTGTTCTGTTCTTGTCTTCCTGAGCGGCTGCCATAAAATAATTGGCTTCGGGATGATCCGTGTCTGATCTCAGAACCGAATCCAGAATGTCTCTTGCTTCCTTCTTTTTTCCTCCGGAGATCAGTGCCTGGACAGTGCTGAAAACTATTTCCTCGTCATATTTTCTCAAATGTCTCACAGTATTGTACTGTTTCACTGCTTCATCATATTTTCCTTCAGATGCTGCAATGTCGCCGTATCCTTTATGTGCGAGAAACTTTTCATCGAGCGAGCTGCCGTTGTAGAGTCTGTCGAAATAAGTGCGCGCCTTCTCTTTTCCGCCTTCCGCGAGGGAAATCTGACCCATTCCGAAATTTGCCTCAGGTGATGCGGCTGAGATTTCGAGTGCCTTGCTGTAGTTGGTCTTTGCCAGATCATACTTTTTTACTGTTCTGAAAACATTCCCCTGCAGATTGAACTTCTGAAGATCCGAAAGTTCATTCAGTTTCAAAATTCTGTACATATAGTCCAGTGCCTTGTCTGAAGCGGAATGATAAAGGTTCAATTCCATCAAAAACAAGTTGGCAGCATATGAATTCGGGTTCCATGAATAGTATTGAGAAACCTCAGGAGAGTCCGGTTTCAGTTTATACATTTTTTTCAGAAAGGCTCCTTTCAGAAAAAAGAATTTTGCATCGGCGTCTCTTCCATTGCCGTCGAGAGCAAGAGAAGAATACTGCATCATTCTGTCTCTGTTGTTCCAGAAAAAAAGGCAGAGAGATCTGTAGGCAGAAGGATTGGGTGACAGTGCTGCAGATCGGTCAGCAAGTTCTCTTCCTTCCTTTCTGATTTTCTCTGTAGACTTATAATCTGCACCTTTAGATTTTAGAATCTGTGAGAGTCTCTGTTTTGCAAGTGAATGAAGAGCAATTGCTTCACTGTATTCCGGGTCAGCAGCTGCTGTTTCTTTCAGAAGTTCCACTGCCCTGTACAGATTTTCTTCATTAGGTGCAGACAGATAAAGTTCTTTGGCCTGGAAATATTTTTCCCAAGCGGAGTCATCCTTGAAATCAATCGGAGTTTTGGGAGATATTTTTGATCTGATTGCAGGATCACCGTAAAATGCAGTCAGGACTGTTTCCCATTCGGCGGCTGCACTGCTTAAGGTTTTGCCTTCCATATTCAGATCATAATTCAGACTGTACCCCGGAATTGCTGATTCAGATGCAGATACGATTTCAGTCTGCAGTTTCCATACTTTGTCCTTTACTTCCGCCTTGATAATAAAAACTGAATTGACGGAAAGTTCTCCGGCGATTTCTGAAATCTTGAGATTTTTTTCCTCCAGCTGTTTCTGATAAGCAGTTCTGGGAAGAGTCAATATCTTGTTTACACGAAGCAGTGAGGTATAGACTGCTTCTCTCAGCAGCTGTTTTTCTCCTGGACTCAGATCTTTTCCAGCAGTCTGAATGACAGGAAGTACTGCGGTTCTCCACTGATTTTCATCCTTCAGTATCAGCTTTTCGGTATTTCCAGGTGCTTTCGAATATTTGAAGGCTATAAAATAGTTATTTCCAAAGTACAGATGACCGTCACTGGAATCCAGTTTCAGTTTTTTTACTTTTCCAAGCGACTTGGCTGTAACTGAGGAAGGTACCGGCTTGCCGTCGAGATCGAAAAGTTCCAGTCTGATTTTTTCCACTTTGACAGTTGAACTCACAAAGTCCTTTTTCTGTGCATCTGCATTGCCAGCCTCTGACTGTTCCGCCGAAATGTCTGTCAAATGAAGAATTACCGGACGAATGTAAGTAATTTTAGCTTCTTTCACTGATTTCAGAAGATCTCTGGATATGTTCAGCCGGAGTTCAGGAATTCTTTCAGCCGGGATGATTTCTTCATTTTTTTCCTTGAATTCATCTGTTCGTATATTGCCTTTCCAAATTTTTTTTTCCATTTTTTCAGGATTTTCAGAAGCAGCAAATCCAAGGTGATCAATGAATACTGGAGTCCTGTAATATATGAATTCCGATTCTTGGACGTCATTTCTTCCCGATGTGGAGATTACTGGATTTTCCGTTTTTACTTCAGCAGGATTTTCCGTTCTCCCGGCTCCTGTCGATGAGCATTGATAAATGAAAAATAATGAAAATACTGCAGAAAAAAGTTTCCTCATTATCAGGCTCCGTAAATTCGTCTCAGATCGGAAACAATATTTTTCATCATTGCTTCATTCGTTCCGCCTCCGATCGAAAGGAGGATCGCGTCTCTGTGGAGTCTTTCCACAGGGTATTCTCGACAGTACCCGTATCCGCCGAGTACCTGAATTGCATTTCTCGAAACATTCTCAGCCATTCTGGTTGCCGCGAGCTTTGCTGATGCTGCCCCGAGTGAATTTCTGTTTTCCGGATGAATTTCAGAAGCGACAGAATATACAAGACTTCTTGCTGCAGACCATTCGGTGTAGGAGTCTGCGATGAGTCTCTGAATCTGACCGAATTCGGAAAGTTTTTTTGAAAAAGCATCCCTGTGTTTCATTGAATATTCACACATAATTTCAATGCATCTTTCTGCAATCCCGAGCGATTGAGCCGCTAAGGTGATTCTCTCAATTTCCAGATTTCTCATCATATGAGTTACGGCATCATTTTCTTTTCCGATCAGATTTTCTGCGGGAACTTCCATATCTTCAAAGATGAGCTGGGTAGTAGGTGAAGATCTCATTCCCATTTTTTCTTCTTTTTTTCCTACACTGAATCCCTTGAACGATGATTCCACTGCAAATGAAGTTATCTTTCTGCTGTCTTTAGAATCCAGTTTTGCATACACTAAAAATACGTTTCCTGTATTGCCGTTTGTAATGAACTGTTTCATTCCGTTCAGTAAATATCTGTCACCTTTTCTGACTGCAACAGAACTCATCCCAAGAACATCAGTACCTGCTCCCGGTTCAGTCATTCCCATTCCTGCAATCCATTCAGCAGAAATGACTTTTTTCAGATATTTTTTCCGCTGTTCTTCATTCGAGCTGTGATAGAAATTATTTACAAAGAGTACTTCATGAGCCAGATACGAAAGAGTGAATCCAGGGTCAAATTTTGACATCTCCTCATGGATGATTACTGCCGCCGCTGCATCCATTCCGAGACCTCCGTCCTTTTCCGGAACAGTGACTCCAAACAGTCCGAGTTCCTTTCCAAGTCTTCTGAAAAGTTCATCATTAAATTTTTCCTTTTCATCATGCTCTCTTGCCTGTCCGTCTATGACTGACCTGGAAAACTTTCCTACTGTTTCTCTGAGTTCTTCGTGAGCCTCACTTGGGCTGAATATAGTGTTTTTTTTATCCTGTGCTTTCATTTCCGTCTCTTAAGTTAAGATATTTTATAATTGCAGATGCCGCAAGTACTGCGGTTTCAATTCTGAGTATGGAACTGCCGAATCTGCATCCTTCGATTCCGTTCTTTCTCATCAGTTCAATTTCAGAGTCCCTAAATCCGCCTTCCGGTCCAATGACAGGAATTCTTCCTTTCACACTTTCGGTGATATTTTTATCTGCATAGGGATGCAGATAAAAACTGTCAGGGCAGATTCTGATATATTCTTCCAGGTTTTTATGAAAATGGATTTCCGGAAGACTGTGCCTTTCTGACTGTTCTGCTGCAGAGATGATTATTTTTTCGGCTCTTTTTTCATTAAATTCCTTTCTGTCAGACTGTGCAAATACAATCAGATGAATATGATCGGCTCCTAACTCAGTCAGCTTTTGCAGAATCATGTCCAGTTTCTGAGATTTCGGAAGTGCAGATGCGGCCGAGAACCCGGGTGCTGGAATATTTTTTTCGGTTTTTTGGAGAAGTCCTTTTTCACTGTTGGCAGGAACGTCATAAAAGAAAGAATTTCCCTTTCCGTCTCGGATCTCCACTTCTTTCTGCACCGAAAAAAGGCGCAGACTTTTCAAATGTGAGCACTCTTCCCTCGTCAGTTCAATGCTTCGGGAAGAGTCCGAATTTCTCCTGAAGAAAATCGGTGACTTATTCAAGAAGTTCAGTCTTTATCTTTTTTCTTTTTATCTTTCTTATCAGACTTGTCTTTCTTATCTTTTTTGTCGGACTTGTCTTTCTTGTCCTTTTTATCCTTCTTATCTTTTTTGTCTTTTTTGTCGGACTTGTCTTTCTTATCCTTTTTATCTTTCTTGTCTTTTTTATCACCTTTTCCGGGTTTAGATCTGCAGTAGTCGTCTACTTTCACCCCATCTTTGGTTTTGTAGCCTTTTACCCATGTACAGTCATCATTCGAACCGCACTGAGATTCACTTAAGCCTTTGCAGTCGTTTGCGGAAATTGAGCTTACGGAAAGAAAGGAAGAGACTAAGAAAGCCAGAATGGCCATAACTGATGATTTTATCATACGAACTCCTGTAGTGTTGTTCAATTCTATTTTTCAGGGCATTGCAGTCAAGTGTAAAACCCTTTGGACTTAGACAGTATTTCAGCGAAGAAAAAAACTTTTTTTAGTCCGTTTTTTCAAGTCAATATATGTATGGACACAGAGGCTCTATGCCGAATTGGTGTTTTTAGGAACATATCTTGCGCTTTCTTCTAATGGTCATTTTTCTCTTCAGTGCTGTCAATGCGGAAGAGTCTCAGAGTAAAAAACCGGAACTTGGCTTCTGGCTGGGAGCATCAAATCCTTTTCCTGGATCAGAAACTTCGAGAGTATTGAACACAAGTCTCGGATTCGGTCTTTTCGGCAGGATTCAGAGGCCTT
>JBPOJG010000491.1:0-2562 GCA_052033835.1 Spirochaetota bacterium | reverse complement strand
CCTGCAGCGCCTTCACAAACCCGTCAATATTCTCCTCTCTGATCTTCCCCGAAAGAATCTTCGCCAAAAGCCCTCTCGTATAGTATTGATCCTGAATATCGATCAGATCTACAAATCTGTCAGGGAGACGATAAGAGATATTCTCCAGCACAACTTTGTCAGTATAATCGAACCGACCGTCCGGCGTATAGATGATCTGATTTCCATTTTTGAATTGAACAATCGTTTCCTTGAGTTCACCTTTGAAGGGATCCCAAATCTTTATTGAATTGTCCTCTGATGAACTGATCAGCAGTATCTGATTCGTACTAAAGCTCGTTGAAAGAATTTTATCGGAATGCCCTTCCAGATAACTGATTTCCTTATTTTGAACAGTATCGATTATTGAAATAGAGTTTTTATGAATTTCAGCCTTTAGAGAATTCGTGTTCTGAACTTTGAACTGAATATCCTTTGCAGCAGATTCCCAAATTTTTAATGACTCATCGGAATTGAATATTTTTTTTCCGTTATCTTTTAATTCTATGGAACCTACATTCTTTTCCGGAATAATGCTTGTGAGAAGTTTTCCTTCCATTTCCCAGATCCGAATACTGCCGTCTTCGTGGGCAGTGATCAGCTTGGAATCATCTGCAAACAGTTCTGCTTTGGAAATATCTTGAAATTTAGAATTCCAATTCTTAAGAATTTTTTGATTCTCCAAGTCAATTAATTTAATGAATCCATTTTCTACGACAGAAACATACTGATTTCCAAAAGATGATTTTGATAAATCAGAAGGAAGAGATTTTAATTGAATTTTATCAAGTAATTTAAATTCCCCTTTTGTCTTGGGGCTATAATAAACTAATTCTTTTATTTCATAACTAGAAGCAACAGACGGTTCATAAAAACCTTCGTATTTTTCTAAACAGAAATATTTTTTATCATTAGACCTAATGTTAACGCCATAATACCTTCCACCGTCGCTAGAATCATTTCCATACTCCGCATAAATTGTTCTTTTTTCTTTATTCGTTATGTTGTATGTATTAAATTGATTTGCATCTATATAAAATATATCTTTTGAATTCTTTTGAAAAAAAATTAAGGAAATATTGCCTTTTGCAGACAGGCTGGATATCTGCTTGAAGTTTGAGTCATAGAAAAACAGACCTTTTTCTGCAGCTACAGCGATTGTATTTCCGTCTGGTGAGACTGCCAAGGAATAAAAGTTCCCAGAAGTATTTTGTTTTTGGATTTTTTTTCCATTTTTATCCCAAAGGATAATCTGATTGTCTTCGCCGCCGCTAAGGATATATTTATCGTCTGGAAAAAATTCTAGCTGTTTCACAGGCTTACTGTGGCCATAGAATGTATTCAGAAGGTTTCCCTCTTTGTCCCAAAGTTTGACTGTATTGTCCGAAGAGCCTGTTGCAAAAAGTTTTTCATTATAAGAAACGGAGAGGGTTGTAATCTTTTTATTGTGAAACTGCTTTAAAACAATTTTCGGTTTAAATTCCTCTTTTTCCAGTTTTTTAAAAAAGAAAGTCTCCTGCGGACTAGCAAAAAGAGGAGAATAATCCGGATCATTTTTTGCTGTATTTAAAAATCCTTCCTGTTTTTTATAAGCAGACTCCAAATACTGATTGGAGTCCTCCCATTGTTTATCCAGAGAAAAATAGGCTCCCAGAATATAATTCAATTCCGGGCGGACTCTCAGGATCTTATTTTTAGGATTATTTAGTAATGGCAGGATCGTTGAAAAAGGAATCGAAAAATCCATTTCTCGATTTTCCTGACTCAAGAATTTTTTCGTCTCCAGCTGAATTGCTTTTTCCAGAAACCAGAGATAAGTAGAACTATGTTTATTAACAGAAGAGGTCTCTTTTTCTTTGATTAAATTTTTCCACTGTTCGAAAAAGGCCAATCGTTCTTTTCCGGAAAGGTTATAAGAATTATTTAGAAAATAGAAAAACTTTTCAGAAGTTTGATGTTCTATTTGATACAAGTATTTATGATTCTTTAGAAGTTCTATACTTACAGCAGTTTTTTGTTTTTCTAAAGAACGAAACAAAAGCTCATCGAGGATGAGTTCATGTTCTTTGGGATTGTCATTATATACAGGTAAATTTTCCAAATAAGACGCATCTTCTGATTGAAGGATTAAATCTTTAACTCTTTCATCCAACTCAGAAAATCCACCGGATTGAAGGAGAAGTTTTGCAATTTTCCATTTTTTCATTTCAATAGAAAAATGGAAAGCTGTCTTGCTATCCTTATCTTTCGCATACAAATCAGCTTTATGCTTGAGGAGCAGTTTCACTATTTCCAGACTGCCTCTCTCGGATGCAGAGTGCAGAGCTGTTTTACTTTCCTTATCTTTCGCATTCACTTCGGTTTTCTGTTCGAGAAGGAGTTTCACTATTTCCAGACTGCCTTTCTCAGATGCAATGTGCAGAGCTGTTTTACTATCCTTATCTTTCGCATTCACTTCGGCTTTCTGTTCGAGAAGGAGTTTCACTATATCCACACTGCCTTTCTCAGATGCAGCGTGCAGAGCAGTTCTGCCGCCATTGTCTT
>JBPOJG010000347.1:0-2494 GCA_052033835.1 Spirochaetota bacterium | reverse complement strand
CCATACCGGCAGAGCCGGTCAGAGTGCCGGAAGAAGGGAGAGTGAACATATTTTTGAAGTCGTTTTTCATCGTGTCAAGAAATTTGAATGCACTGTCTCCGTCATTGTAAGACTGTCCTGCCATCAGAGGAAAGAGCTGATTGTTCGGATTCAGATTTGCATCGGCAAGTGCAAGCTTCTTCAGTGCAGCTTCCGCCACATCAGGAGGAACACTGTCCAGATTCACTTTCCCGTCGGGGCCGGTGATCGCAACAAGGGCTTCGAGAGCTTCCTGATAGGTTGGTTGATTTACTGTTGATGTTTACTTTCTTGAACTAGCTTATTTTTAA
The DNA here is from genome assembly GCA_052033835.1 of Spirochaetota bacterium. Classification (GTDB taxonomy): domain Bacteria; phylum Spirochaetota; class Leptospiria; order Leptospirales; family Leptospiraceae; genus DAORDI01. The sequence goes on along the minus strand of JBPOJG010000347.1, from coordinate 2,165 downwards.
AATATTGAAGTACTGTATATGTAGCTAATGTTAGAATATACCCAATTAAAAACTGTTTCAAATTTCTCATAAAAAAGGTGATTGAAAAAAAGTGTATAGTCAAGGCGATTATGAGTAGAAAAAATGAACCATGACTCACAATTTGTCTTCTATTTGCTTTATTCATAATGATATAATTAATTATAGCAGTCAACAAAATTGTCGAGACTCCAGTAACAAAAAAGAGGTTTATCACAAAAAGCAGAAAATCTTCAAAAAAAAAATCTAGTTCCAAATATTGGAATTCATTTAGTGATCCATATTTTTTACGAGAAAGAGCCATATCATAAGCGAATGAAAAAGCTGTATAAATAGACCAAAGCAAGGACAGTATTAAATAATATAAAAAATCATTTTCTATAAATCTTCTCATTTGGAATCCTTCGGCCAGCCTGTGTCTGAAGAAGTTGAACAATTCAGAATAACCCTTGTCCCACATCTGTAGCCATGAGCCATTCCTCTCTGATCTCGTGCTCTGTCTAGCTCCTTCCATACTTTCAGTTGTCTGTAATGTCCAGATGACATTATAGTAGTATTTGGCCAAAGCTCAAATTCCGGTTTATCTGTAGGTAACCCTAATTTCATCCCACCATATTTCCCGACAAAATGCCCATAAACAATATTTCCCAAATCCGGCTGCATCAAAAACTTTCCATCATATTTTATAAACCCTTGGTATCCTTCAAATTCTGCATCAGGGCCTACTATTTTTGAATCAGTCTTGAAGTCGAGCAAGCCTCCCGGTTGAAAGTGATTATTTAAAAGCATTCCAACAAAATACCGATTCTTTGGGGCTGATAAATTTTGATATTCAGATTCTGCAATCGAAATTCTGGCTTTAACATTGTCTGTTACATCCAATATCTTCTGACCTTGTGGCATCTTTACAGGCTTATCCGTCAAAAAGTCATACCCAACTACAGGAGATTTAAACTGCTCTAGTTTCATATTTACAAAACGTTGAGATTCATATCGAAGTCCTTGTTCAAATTCACTAATGCCACCACAGACAAGCCTCGATTTGCATTTCTTATCTTTTATATAATCATTTAATTGATCATTTATATAGTCTTCCTGCCTTACCTTCAAGTATGATTCTAATTTTTGAGATAGTTCCTTTTTCTTTTTATCTGTTAATTTTCCCTCTTTTCTTAAACGGTCTTCTTCCTCATTCACATTATCAAAATCAACCTGATGGATATCGGTTTTCCAACGATTAATGCCTTGAGCACCCCCATAATCCGCATTATGCACCAATACCCCTTCTTCGCCCACGAAGTAAGTGTGATTTCCCGCAACCTCGAAATTGTATACCGTCTCAGTCCGTTTATCCGACTTGATGCTTTCAATCTTCAGAAGCGTTCCGTCGGACTTCATTACAGTATCGCCTGCACGGAGGTCTTTTGCCTGAACCCAGGAACCTTTTCTTTCAGAAGGTTCAGAAACCTGCATTGCAGAGACAAGTGATGCAGAATATCCCGAATGTGATATTTTATCAGTATATGATGCTGACAGCTTTTCAGAAAATGCACTGCGAACAGAAGATGAATCTGCGGATTTTGCCCCTATCCGCTGCTCGCCATTCGCTGTCCGCTCAGCCTCTGACCCCACAACCCAGAAAGGATGATTCCAAGTCGTTTCAAGAGAATCCTTTCCTGCCTTGAGAGTATAGATCAGGTCTGTCTTTCTCACGAATGTGTTCAGCACATTTGCATAGCCAGTCTTCTTTGACTTTTCATTCCATGACAGAACATAATCCCCTACCCTCACATCTTCGATGTTCGCAAGTTCCTCAAACTCTTTCGTCACGGGAATATCTTCCGGGCGTTTCACTTTTGAAGCAAGAGATTTTTTCAGAACTCTGATCTTCGTTCCCGCCACGAAACAGGTTCTCGGATGAAAAACCCCATTCTCATCGACCATACCTGCGGAGCTTGTGATGTTTCCGCTGCCTGCGGTGAACATATTCGTGAAGTCGTTTGCGACTCCTGTAAGGAAAGAATTCGCTGATCCGAGAATCCCGTCTCCGAACGAGGTTCCCCACATTTTGTTTCCTTCAGAGTCGTTCTGCTGACCCAGACGCTTGAACATTTCATCCTTGTCTTTCTCAGACAGTCTGCTCGGAT
>JBPOJG010000097.1:0-3001 GCA_052033835.1 Spirochaetota bacterium | reverse complement strand
CCTGAACTCCGGGCAGAATAATTTCTCTGAAAGATTCCAGATCAAGTTCGCCTGCGGATGTATCAAATATCATTACAATCTCAGCACCTCCGTCGAGCTGCAGTCGGATATTTTCCTTGAGCAGTGGGAGAATGATGCTGCGGAATTTTTTCTCAAGAGGAAGAATTTTTTTTGCTTCCAGAAGTCCGCCCTCATGTCTTCCTGCAGCCGCATAGGCAAACAGTGTCCAGTGACCGCCTACAAAACCGATCAGTGATTTTTCTTTTGGAATTTTTTCACGGGTCTGCCTGACTGCTTCTTTCTGGAACATAAGCGAAGGGAGAGCATCTTCTGTTTTTTTAAGACCTTTTATATTCTCCTCATTCAGCTGCATTACGAGTTTAGGACCGGCATCTGTATATTCGAGACCGAAGCCGAGTGCCTCGAGAGGAAAAAGAAGATCTGAAAAAAGAATGGCCACATCAAAATCAAATTCCTGAATCGGACCAAGTGCCACTTCAGCAGCAATTTCAGGAAGTTTGCACAGTTCCATAAAACTGTACTTTTCGCGAAGGGCTCTGTAGTGAGAGTGATATCGTCCTGCCTGTCTCATCATCCAGACAGGAGGAATATTCTGCGGAATATTTTTCAGTGAATTTTGAAATCTAATGTTTGCCATCTAAGACTCCTGTGAAACGGTAACCAATCCCTCGTACCGATTGAATTGCTTTATGACCATCTTTTCCAAAGCATTTTCTAAGGCGAACAATCGAATTGTCTATTGTACGCTCTGTCGGAAATTTTTCTTCCCCCCAGACTCTGTCCAAAATTTCGGAACGGGAAACAACCCTGTGTTTTTCCTGAATCAGGAATTTCAGAAGTTCACAGTCTCTTGTCTGCAGAGAAATAACCTTCCCATCTTTTGTCTCAATTTCGTATCGTTCAAAACTGATCCTGCAGTTTCCAAAAAAAACATCTTCCGTCTTTGACTCTGTTCTTTTTTTCCGGTGAGTTTCGAGAACATGATGCACGCGGATCAGAAGCTCCTTGAGATGGAAAGGTTTAGGGATAAACTCCTCTGCTCCGATCTCAAAACCTTCGAGTCTCTCCTTTGCTCCTGCATTTGCAGTCAAAAATAGAAAAGGGGGATGTTCCTTGTAACGGATAATTTCTCTGGCAAGTTCAAAACCGGTTCCGTCAGGAAGACCGACGTCTAAAATGATCAGATCAGGCCGAAATTCCTGAATTTCCGTATAAGCTTTCTGTACTGTATTTACCAGTCTAGTCAGATAGGACTCTCTAGAAAGCCTCTCTTTCAGAGTGGCTCCTAAAGAATCGTCATCTTCTACAATCAGAATCTTACTTTTTGGCAAAGGCTTTTTTCAATGATTTGGCGATAGATTCACATACATCCTTGCTCTTGGAATACACAAGGGAAGAATGAATTGTCTTATCCTTCGAACAGTTTATGCTGAAAGATTTTGTTTCATTTTTCTTCTCAACATAAAAGCACGAACTGTGTTTTTTCAGAATCTCTTCCGGTCTCATATTCACACCCTCTACATTTTCCGCAGGATGACATACGTAGTTTTTTGACTTGAAAAGATAGAGATGTTTCATCTTAGTAAAATCCGGAGTTTTTGCCTGTATAAATAAAAATCCCAGTATAAATAACATCAGCTGTTTCATAATTTGTCTCCGATAACCATTTATTCCAGATTTGAAAAAACTTTACAGATTGGCAAGTTTGTTTACTCCCGGATCAGGTAAACTTTTGTCTGTCCGAATGTGGTGTTTTTTTGAATGATCCTCTCCGGCATTTGCGCTGCGGTTCAACAGCTCACCAGCCGCAAGGCAGAAAGACCTTTTTACTGATTTCCTCTTGACAGTCCTTCCGGCCGCTGTCATACTTTCCTTATGGCAATTGCTCTTGCAAATCCGATTTATGATACCGTATTCAAATTCCTTCTGGAAGATTTGGACATAGCCAGTGGACTGATTTCCGAAATCATTCACCAGGAAATTCTTTCCATTGAAGTCTGGCCCCAGGAGAGCACCGTCACTGTGGACAGGAAGGATTCTGAAAAGAATGCATCCAAAAAAGAACCCCCGGAGCACACGCCCTTTCTGACAGTCTACCGTCTGGACTTTCTTGCAGAGATTAAAACCGGTGAAGGCACAAAGAAGGTGCTGATTGAACTGCAGAAGGCGAAACTGTCCACAGACATTATGCGTTTTCGCAAGTATCTCGGCGAGCAGTACAGCAGAGACTCTCTGCCCATCATTACGATATATTTCATCGGCTATGCGTTCGACAGAAGCCTTCCGAAGGTCATTGAGGTGGCGAGGGTGTTCCGCGACCGTCTGACCGGAAACGATGCTGAACATCAGAAGAATGAATTTATTGACAGTCTGACTCATGATTCGTTTGTGATTCAGCTGTTTGAGCTGAAGACGGAAATGCGAAACCGGCTGGAAAAGGTGCTCAGCGTTTTCAGTCACAGTTCAGGCAAGGACAGGTTTCGAACCTATCCTTCCAAAGATCATATCGTTTATTACGATTATCCTCTTGATGACGAACTGCAGAAGAAGATTGTGCAGCGTCTGAACTATGCAGTTTCAGATGAAACACTGAAACGTCAGATGGATCTGGAAGAGGAGATCCTGATGGAACTTCAGGATCTGGAAAGGAAGATCGAAAATCAGGAAAAGACGATCGAAGAAAAAGAAAAGACGATCGAAACTCAGGAAAAGACAATCGAAGAAAAAGAAAAGACGATCGAAACTCAGGAAAGGACAATCGAAGAAAGCAAACAGGCTTTGGAAGAAAAGGACAGACTGATTCTGGAACTTATGAAAAAACTGGAGGGTAAATAAACACAGATTCAACTGTTGCCAGTTGGAATCTGCAGAAAACTTCTCCCCGGATTATGTCTCTTTTCATCGTAGGAGTTCCTACAAAAAAAGCTGGACACAAAAAGAAGGGACTGACATAAACGAAAAGAAGCAATTCAGAAAAGGA
>JBPOJG010000048.1:0-5096 GCA_052033835.1 Spirochaetota bacterium | reverse complement strand
TTCTTTCTGTCCATTCTTGGATCTTCTATATCTTTAAAATGCTCAAATATCTCAAATTCTTTATTCACATTGGATATTCTTTTGTATGATCTACTTTGTACTATTCATTTTTAATGCGTCCGCCTTGATAATGTCCCCCAGAATCGGCGACTGGAATGCTATGTTGAAGAACACGGAAGACTGTGCATTGAACTTGTATAGAAGATCTGCACCTAAAAATCCGGAATAGGTTGTAGAATTCAGTTTATATTTTTCCACTCCTGGATTGGTAGAATTTACAAAAAGACCATTACTTTCGTAACTGGATTGAAATCTTCTCAACAGAAACATTGGAGTAACTGAGAACTGTCCAAAAGTCAATTGATAACCAATTCTAAAATCCTGGTTGGAAAACTTATGAGTCATTTGCATAATTCCCAAACTTCCGAGACTGTTGTTATTGGAAAATCCTCCAATAGAATAATAGTCATAGTTATTCTGAAATCCAAGAAGATTATTGAATGGAAGACCTCTCATTTCCAGTCCAAGAAGAAGTGAACCGGAACCCATTGATTTGTAATAGTCAAACCCTAGAGGGTTCAGGAGATACAGTTTATTTGAACTGTTCCAGGATGTATTTAACCTGCCTCCCGGATTTACGCCTGCAAGGTCTGTAATCATGAGCTTATCTTCAAGTGAGGATTTAAAACTTCCTCCGATTCCAAAAATACCGCCTTTCAGTACAAAACCGTTTGTGCTTCCGCCGCCAGCCGCATCCTGTGCAGAAAGGATCATTGGCAGAAAAATGATGAGAAAAGAAATAAGAATTTTTTTCATGTGCCCTCTTTAAATTTCTTCTTAACTCCATTATTTAAAAGGCAGTTTTTTCGAAAACAAAGGATTTTTAGGAAAAAATATTTTCTCTGCTACAAATTGTATGTTTATTTCAAAGCTTTCTCTTTTTGTCGACTGTATCTGCAAAAACACCGGCATCGGCAGGATTGGTCGAAAAAATGAGTTCATTGTTTATTGATTAGAAACTCACTTATAAAAATCTGGATTTTATGATTAAAATATTCGGCCTGAACAAATCATACGGGAAGCAGACTCTTTTTGAAGATCTGGGCTTCAGCATCAATCGCGGTGAAAAAATTGGACTTGTGGGAAGAAACGGACACGGAAAGTCCACACTGTTTCAGATGATCCTGGGAAATGTAGAATATGATTCAGGAACAATCAGTTCACCGAAAGGATACAAAATCGGTCATCTGGAGCAGCATCTGAAATTTACCAAACCGACTGTTCTTGAAGAATGTGCTCTTGGACTTCCTGAGGGTGAAGAGTATGAAACCTGGCAGGTGGAGAAAATTCTTTCTGGACTCGGTTTTGCAGAGAAGGATATGGAAAGAAGTCCCTCTGAATTTTCCGGCGGTTATCAGATCAGAATGAACCTCGCAAAACTTCTTGTCTCTAGACCGGATATGCTGATGCTCGATGAACCGAACAACTATCTGGATATTGTGACAATCCGCTGGCTCGAAGAATTCCTGCACGAATGGGAAGGAGAGATTGTTCTCATCACTCACGACAGAAGTTTTATGGACAGTGTAGTGACTCATACTGTTGCCATTCACAGAAAGAAAGCAATCAAAGTGGAAGGGGATACTGAAAAACTGTACAACCAGATCAATCAGGCTGAAGAGATTTACGAGAAAACAAGGCTTAATGAAGAAAAGAAAAGAAAGCAGGAAGAAATCTTCATCGCAAAATTCAAGGCGAAGGCGAGTTTCGCAAGCCGCACTCAATCCCGTGTAAAAAAACTGGAGAAACAGGGCACAATGAAAGCTCTGGAAAACATTGAGGATCTGGAACTCTACTTCAACAGTGCAAATTTCGCTGCAAGCCAGATGATGTCTGCAGAAGAAATCAGTTTCTCCTACGACGGCAAAGAGCCATATTTGATAAATAAATTTTCATTAAGCGTAGGAAACGGAGACAGGATCTGCATCATCGGGAAAAACGGAAAGGGAAAGTCCACTCTTCTGAAAATTCTGGCCGGAGAATTCAAGGCAGTTTCAGGAACAGTCAATAAACACCCTGTCCTGAAAGAGGGTTATTTCGGTCAGACAAACAAACTGGATCTGAACGACAGCAATACAATTGTAGAAGAAATCATGAGTGCAGACAAGGATTGTAATGAAGGAAAAGCGAGAAATATCGCAGGCGGTCTGATGTTTTCCGGAGACAGTGCACTGAAAAAAATCAAGGTGCTCTCTGGAGGCGAAAAAAGCCGCGTTCTTTTAGGTAAAATCCTAGTCACTCCCTGCAGTCTGCTTTTTCTGGATGAGCCTACAAACCACCTGGATATGCAGTCCTGCGACGCATTGATAGAGGCAATTGATCAGTTTGAAGGATCAGTCATTATGGTGACTCACAACGAAATGCACCTCCGTGCAGTGGCGACAAAACTGGTAGTATTTGACAACAATACGATCAGTGTCTTTGACGGATCTTATGATGACTTCCTTGCTGACGTCGGCTGGTCGGACGAAGACTTATGAACCTTCTGAAAGGACAGTATGTCATTACTAGAATATATGGTGCTTACTATGAGATTTTCAGCCCTGAAACAGGTCTGAAGAGAGCTGTGCTTCGGGGAAAGCTCAGACTTTCCGGTTCCAGCGAAAGAAATCCGCTGACTCCTGGAGACATTGTGAATGCAGATCCCGGAATGAATTCGGGTGATGATTTTAAAATTATGTCCGGGGTGGAAAGAAAAAATACTCTTCTCAGAAAAAGCAGGGACGGAGATGCTCAGGCACTCTGTGCAAACATTGACTATGCTGCAATCCTTGCCTCACTCGCAAATCCGGAAACAAAACCGGGGTTCATTGACAGATGTCTGGCTTCCTGTCATTTTGCAGGAATCACTCCGCTGATTATTTTTACAAAATGTGATCTTCCTGATTCTGAATTCATAGAAGAAAAAACTTCCGTTTACAGAGAGCTGGGATATAATGTAATGACTGTATCGGTCACAACCGGAGAGGGGATAGAGGATCTCAGACTCAAACTGAAAGACAAGGTGACATTTCTTGCAGGAATCTCCGGTGCCGGAAAGTCGAGTCTAGTCAATGCTGTTTCAGGCGAAAATATGATGAAAGTTGGAGAAGTCAGTCATTCCTCCGGAAAAGGAAAACACACAACAACCAACTCTCATATGATTTTTCTTCCAAACGGAATCACTCTCATCGATTCCCCCGGAATCAAGGAATGGGGAATTCTTCACATGAAAAAGGGAGATATTGTATCTTCTTTTCCTGAATTTTTAAAGATCAGAAAAAAATGTACAATTACAGAATGCTGCAATCTTCAGGACGGGTGTCTCCTTTCAGATAAAATGGATGAGAAACACATTTCTTATGAACGTCTGATCAGTATGGAAGCTATGATGGAAAGCGTGGATGTTCCTCACAGAATCAGAACAGGCAACTTCAAAAGCGGCAAGGTGAGAAGAAGAGAAAAAAACTATGATTGATCCTAAGTATGCTGTCTTTTTAAGGATATCTGTTCTGCTGATCAGTCTTCCAGTCTTTTTTATTTCTTTTCTCATAATCTTTATCAAGATCAGAGAAAAAGGATTTTCTTTTTCCCACCCGGAAATTTTTCTCATTCTGCTGCCTTTTTTTGCAGCGGGTATCGGATTATTTTATTCTGCATATGCTCTCTTCTTGAAGAGCAGCTGGAATTTTACTGAGCTGATCATTGACTGTATTTCCGTTTCTGCGGCTGTAATCATCTTCATTATATTGTATACAGTAATACGGCAGTCAAACGAAGGCTGAAATTTAAAGAGAAGGCAGAAAGATTATAATGAAAAATACCAAACTCATATTGGCAGGTAGAATCATAATTCTTCTGATTATAATGCCGTCTTTTCTGATCTCGCTTCTTTTCGTTCTCGAAAGAGTGCAGGAGAAAATTTCCTTTCTTTCCTGGATGGATTTCCTATTTGTCCTTCTTCCTTTCTTTATCGCTTTAGCAGGCCTTCTGACTTCTGCCTGGAGTCTTGTCAAAAAAAGAGAATTCAGTCTTCCGGAGCTTATCATATATGTTTTCTCTTTTCTTGCGGTTATATTAAATTTAATTATATTGTATATTGTCATCAGTCTGGCCGAAAACGGCTGAGTTGAATCTTTGTACAAATAAAATGCTTTGACAATTCATTCTTTGACTGTAAAAGGTTTTAGTAAACGCATCGGCAATATTTCAAAGTACCGTTTTATAGAGCAAGATACAAAAAAAAAGAAGATTCTCTGAAAAATGCATTTAACTGTTTACAGATAAAGGAATTTCTAGACAATGCTTGTCAGGTAATCCTGCATTATGAGACAACTCATTATATTGGTTTTTCTAGGGTGTAATCCTGCATTGCATAGATCTCCTCTGCATTGGATATTCTTGGCTAAATTTACAGCAGATCAAACTGTATCTGCACCAACTTTGAATTATTCAGACAATCAATTCAGTCTGCAGGTAAATCAAACAGCTTCCATTGTTCCAAGAATAACAGAGTCCATTTTTTCCTGTACTTCCTCACCTGTCTTGCCGGCAGGACTTGCCTTAAATGATTCAACTTGTACAATAAGCGGCACCCCGACTGCATTGCAGGCATCAGCAAAATATACAATTACAGCAAGCGGTCCATCAGGAAGTGCAAGTACTGCAATCTCAATCAATGTAACTATAAGCAGGGATAAAGCGATTCAACCTTCTAATTGGTCAATAGTTCAATCTATGCTGCAGAACCAGGCTGCATTAGGCAGTTATGGATCACCGACGATAGATACAACTACAATGACTGGTTTAACAGGGACAGGAAAATGGTCAGGAGGAATTCTTGCTCCAAACGGAAAAATTTATGGAATTCCTTATGGTTCAGCCAATGGTTTGATCATTGACCCAGTCTTAAACACTGCTGATACAGCAACGATAACTGGTTTGGCTGGAGGAAGCAAATGGCTTGGGGGTGTTCTGGCTCCTAACGGTAAAATATTTGGAATTCCTTTTCAATCCACAAATGTTCTGATTCTCGATCCATCCATTAATTCTGCAGA
>JBPOJG010000189.1:0-4393 GCA_052033835.1 Spirochaetota bacterium | reverse complement strand
CGCTTGACAAAGTCGCATTACTTCTTAATCCATTTCTCCCAGACCTCAGGGCTGTAGCCTACTGTAGATTCAGGTCCGTTGGATACGACTGGAGTTTTTGTGAATTCCGGTTTTTCGAGGATCAGTTCAAATGCATCCACCTGCATATATTTGTACTGACTGTTCTGAAAGGGTTTTCCTTCTTTGTCCAGAAGATCATCTGCTTTCACTTTTTTAGTGATTCTCTGAAGTTCACCTTTTGCAAAACCCTTCACATTCAGATCAATGGACTGGAATTTCACGTTTCGCTCTTTGAAAAAACGCTCAGCCTTTTTAGTATCGCTGCATTTTTTTGTGCCGAAGATTTGAATGTTCATAAGATAAATGATTTTTTGATAGTGGGATATTAATTATAAGCTGCGACTAGAATCGTTTCGACTTCATTCTTTGGAAGTTCTTTCAGGAGGCTGTCTAAAAATGGAAACTGAACAGCCATTGCCGCTATGCTTGGAAGTTCAATTTTCTTAACTTCATACTCTGCAAGTTTCTGAGGGATCTTCAGTTCGAAGTAGATTTTCCGGACACCTTCCACCGCACGAATAGCTGCTTCAATGATGGAAATATTGTTTGTGTCTTCATCAAGCGCACGTGCAATCATTACGTACTTTCCTGCGGATGAGGTCAGGTTATATTCCATTACGTGAGGAAGGAATATCGACATCGCCTGAAGGATATCAAGTTTGGTCAGACTGGTCGCAGAAAGTGCAAGTGCAAAATTGATCCCGAGTGAATTGATGGAACTGGAAATACCGGCTAAGAGACTAGCTGCATACAATGCACTTTTAGGTGCAAGATTCTTAGGATCGCGGATTGCAGGGATCAGGTTCTTCGCTACAAGTTCGATTGCACGAAGGGCAGATGCATTTGTAATTTCATTGGAATATCTGGAGAAAATGGAATCCATCGCTGCAGACATAATTGCCGTGCCTGCCTTTCCCAGTTCTGAACTGCTCATATGAAATCCAATCTTAGGATCAGAAATAATGAGCTCAGGAAAAAGACTTTGATGAGAGAAATATTTTCTCACTGATGTGCCGTCTTCCTGAATAAAGCAGAAAGGATTGCACTCAAGTCCCATCAGGGGCATAATTGGAATGATAACTAAAGGAAGAGGTTTGTTCTTCAGAGGTTTTTTGCCGGTCATCATTTCTTCAGCGAAGAAATCATTGCTCGCAAGCACAGAGAGGGCTTTGGCGGCGTTGATAGACTCGCTTCCGCCATAACCGACAATGCAGTTGACCTGAGCCTGTCTCGCAAAATGTGCTGCGGTATCAAGTTCCTTATAAGTGGCGACACCAGGAATGTTGTCGTAAAGGATCACACCTTCTGTCTGCTGTTCGATGCTTTTTTTAACACTGCTCAGATCGATACTGTTCTGAAGTTCTTTTTGAGTAGCAACAATCAGAATCCTTGATCCTACATGTTTAATAAACTGCCCGCACTTGTGTGCACAGTCTACTTCCAAATGTATCTTGGCAGGAAAGTTAAAGTTTATCCAATCAGGAAGTACGGGCATGAGTTAAAAGGAAAGTTCCAGTCAGTTTAAACTTAAAAAAGAATCTAATAAACTGTCTGCTGTTCTTTTCAGAACATCATTTGAGGGATTGTCGTAGTAACCGTTTTGCAGTTTAGATTTTACATCTTTAACTTTGTTTGCTCTGAGTTCATCAGTTCTTACAATCAGTGCTTTCTGTGTAATAGAATCCACATCTGCCTGAAATTGCATTTCTACTGATTTCTTTTTGGCCGCTTCTGAGATAGCAATATTGTCATTGCTGATAAAAGAGGCGGTAGACTTCACTGCAGACGCTTTCTTGGCTTCTAGAGTCTGGCCCAAGCTTTTGATCTTGTTTATAAGCATTATGTTCTACCTCTCTTAATCTTATATATCGGCTTGTGCCTTTCTCTCTTTAGCTATTTTTTTGAGCCTGTTATTCACTATCACAGCGAATTCACCCTTTGCTGTTACCTTCGGAATCGATTCCTCAGGTGAAATCAAAATGATTTCCTCATACGATTTCGTCAGCTCACGACCGACAAGAATCTCTGCCCCAGGATAAACTTCACGAAGGAGCTCCAGCAGATTCTGTATTCTATGGACTGATTCAAATACAACAATCAGACATTCCTCAGGAACAAATTTTTGAAGAAGTGTCCTTTTTTGAGAATTTTTATCCGGAAGAAATCCAAGAAAGTAGGCAGGATTTGTCTGCCATCCTGAAACGGAAAGAAGAGCAGTGAGCGAACTCGGACCCGGAATCGGTGAAATAGGAATATTTCTCTTTCGGCAGAACCGGACAAGATTTGCCCCAGGGTCAGAGACTCCGGGAGTTCCTGCATCGGAAATGTAAGAAACGTCTTTTCCCTCCTCAAACATTTTCCAAAGCCAGTCCAGATCTTCCTCTTTTGTGGAAGCATAGAGCTGCTTTATCTGTGTTTCTATTTTCAGGCTTGATGCCAGCTTTTTCGAGTTTGCTCCATTCTCCGCAAGAATCAGACTGCACTCTTGGAGCATTTTGACTGCTCTGTATGTAATGTCCTCCAGATTGCCGATGGGAGTTCCCACGACATAGAGGGTGCCGGAGGAGCGTTTCACGGGTTACAGCCGGGAGGAGACGTGCCTGCTGGGCATTCGCATCCGTTTCCTTCCTGACCGGAGATCAAACAAGGATTGCAGTAGGTTCCGACCGGACAGGTTACTTTCACGTCAGCCGTGCAGGTGGCGAGAGAACAGGCGGTCGGATTGCAGCTCGTTCCGACTGGGCACTTATAAGGATAGGGACTCGCACATGCGGCCACTGAAGCAGAAGGCTGGGATGTGAATCCATTGTTCAGATATGCCCTCATTGTAAATGTAAAGATCTCACAGTGCTGAAAAGGATACATTCCAGGAGGCGGAACTCTGTTTGCAATTTTTCTTTTGACTATGTTTGATTTCGTTGTACTGGCCTCCGTTGCCAAATGAGGAAATGAAGGAAGAATTCCAGATTCAGTATACACAGCGGCCCCTGCCATTGTATCTGCAAGAGTAGGAACTGCGGATGTGATACTTAAATTATATCCCACAAAATTCTGTTCTGTGTTTGTGACATAGTATTTCAAAACAAATTCCGGTTTAACCGGAACCTTGTCTCCCTGACCGTCAAAAACTATACTTGCCGGGATTGGAATCTCTGTTGTAGGAATAATTCCGGCAATTTGGGGAATTCCAGGAGGAGCAAAAAAAATAAACGGGATGACTGGGGTATTTGTATTTGTGCCGCAGTGTAAAACAAAGGCAGCACAGAGGACTAAAGCTTTTCTGATCAGCACTTGTACATAATGATTTTCAGCTGATTCTGCGGTCAAGCAGTCTTCTCAGGACTGTGTAAAAGCTTGGAAGAACAGTACTTTTACGCAGTCCCTTTCTGGCGTATCGAACTACATTCAGTCAGCCGCACAACGAAGGTAGGAAGTAGCCGTCTTAGGGTAGGAGGGGAGGCCGCCACTAGCGAATTGGATAGCATAAGCTTCGCCAACAACCCCTGGATTTCCCGAGGAAGACCAATAGCCGGAATTTACCGCAGTAAATAGACTATTCACAACAGGTGGTGTCGTTGCATTCGCAGACACAGTTAAGTCGTCTGCCGTGTTGTTTTGCAGTACGAGACCGCTTGCCGTAAGTCCTGTAATCGTCCCGCCTATGCTATAGGAACTTCCACTTTTCGCTGTGGACGCTGCGGCCTGTGCTGCCGCAACTGCAAGTTGGTTCTTGTTCTTGTCTCTGTCCTTATTTTCGCCGGGTGTCTGAATGCAATTTGCAAGCAGGGGCAGCATTATAATTAAAAACATTTTGATCATTTTAGTTTCCTCTCAAAATACGTACTGGCTAAATTTTTTACTGTAATTTTGCAAAAATTTAATTCTTGAGTTACCAAAAACAGACAGGATATAAGTAAAATTACTTATAAAACAGGCAGGCTTATAACAGAATATTCTTACTTGTATGGGCAAAAACTGAGATGGCGGTCAAGGTTTTGTTCGACTTGCTTCTTTTGTAACTTCTAAGAAACAACTTTTCCAAACGTCCGTTTCTTCCTTCGGGATGGGCACCCCGTCCTTGGCGACTTCTAAGAAACCAGATCTATTCATCAGCAATAGGGAGAAGTTGAAAACCCAGAGCTTTCGCATTTTTCTTAAGCTTTCGAATGGATATGTCCTTGAATTTTTCATCATAAGTTTCACTCTCGGATTCTTTGTATTCGACACCGTTCCTGAGCATTATAAAAAAGATGGAAGCGAGTTTCCGTGCAGTCGCAGTATTTGCCTTGGGGGCTCCCAGCCTTGATTTGAGTCTCCTGTAAAATGCGCCGAG
>JBPOJG010000358.1:0-2890 GCA_052033835.1 Spirochaetota bacterium | reverse complement strand
GAAGCAAAAGTTCTTGAAAGAACAAAGGAACTTCAGGACAGAATGCAGGAGGTGGTTTCTCTTAAAAATCATCAGGACGGAGATTATTTTCTCACTTCACTTGTCCTGAACCCTCTTTGTGCAAATTTGAATACTTCCGAAAAAATCAGGACAGACTTTTACATTGAACAGAAGAAGAAGTTTCAGTTCAAGAAATACAGCTCTGAAATAGGAGGAGATTTCTGCATATCCGGTGTTCTGAATTTCAGGAACAGCGGACCGCATATTTTGGCTGTAAATGCAGACGCGATGGGAAAGTCTATGCAGGGGGCGGGAGGAGCGATTGTGCTGGGTGCCGCACTTAATAATATTCTCAGATCAGATGAAGTGATTGAAACCGATCCTCTGAAATGGATTCTCCATACTGTAAGTGAACTGAATTCTCTTTTTCTGACATTCAACGGCTCAATGCTTATGTCTATGTTTCTTGGACTGATCAGCGAAGAGACAGGCAGGATGCTTTTTGTAAATGCTGAACATCCTCATTCGGTGCTTCTGCGGGACGGTCTTTCTTCTTTCATCAGTGAGTCTTCCATGATGAGAAAACTCGGAACAATGGAAAACCCGGATATCAAAATTTCTCAGATCAATCTTTTCAGAGGGGATACTGTCATCTGCGGGTCAGACGGAAAAGACGATATTGAGATTCTGAAGGAAAACGGTCAAAAAATCATGAATGAAGATGAAAATATATTCCGTTATATTGCCGCAGAATCTCACGGTGATCTTGAACTCATTGCAGAAAAACTGAAAAAAGCGGGAACTCTTACTGACGATCTTTCGATGGTTCGGATTACTTACTTATAGTTTATCTCTGCCAGTGGATGAGTTCCCACCCGTTAAATTCTTCTTCGTAGACAGATTTTCCGCCTAGGTATTTTTGGAAGAGTTCAATCGAGTCCTGTTTTCTTTCAGTGATGATTCCGCTGAAAAGAAATTTGTCTGTTCTGATCTTTTTGATTCTTTCCATATTCTGAGAGATGACTCCGAATGTGATATTTGCCAGAAGAAAATCATAGTCTCTGTCCCAGGCCGCAGGATGATCGAATCCTCCTTCCAGGATTCTGATCTCCTTCAGATTCGGATATGTATTTTCTCCCCAGTTGTATTCTGTCGCTCTGACTGCATTCGGATCGACATCGATTGCGGTGATGTCACTCGCACCGGAGAGTGCAGCTGCAATGGAAAGTATTCCGGAACCGCACCCGATATCCAGAATTTTCATATCCTTTTTTATAAGTTTTCCTATCATTCCGAGCATCAGTTTTGTCGTTTCATGATGACCCGTGCCGAAAGCCATTCCGGGATTCATGTACATCACGATTCTGTCCTTTGTTTCCATAAGTTTTTTGGCTTCCTCGGATTCTTTTTCCCAGGTAGGAATCAGAATGAAACGGTCACCGATCACGAAAGGTTTATAAAATTCTTTATAAGCTTCTTCAAACTCTCTTGTTTCCACAAGTCTGCTTTCCATAAAGAAACTTGCCGGGGCGGCCCCTTTGAGCCAGATCATGACCTTCAGTTCCTTTTCCAGATCGGTCTCACTCAGATAAATGTTCACAAAAGTATCGTCTCTGATGATTCCCTCTTCCGGTTTTTTAGGGATGCTCGAATCAAACAGAATTTCATAGTATCCCTCTGTTTTCAGATCATCGAGGAAAAGGAAAAAATCATCTGCAATTGTCTTTGGTACGGCGGCTTTCAGTTCTCTGTATTTCATTTTATTCCCGAAACAAGTTTTTGTCTGGAAGAATCTATCTTCTGTACCAATGAAAAAAGCTCCTTTCTGTTTTTCAAGTTTTTAATAATATCAGGATTCCGAAGAAAAATCTGTTCTGAGATGCTGAGTGCTCTTCTGAAATTCCCCATCTTTTTCCAGAGAAGGGATTCGAGATACAGCATATTCCAGGAATCGGGACACTGATTATTGTATGCATTTGCCAGGCGAAGAGCATAGTTGAATTCTCTCTTTCGAAAATAGTACAGTGTAAGAAAACGCAGAGCTGTTTCGTTTGTGGGCATTGCCTTGTAAAGAGTCTTCATGAAAGTGACTGCGGAATTCAGATTCTGTCTGCCTGAGCTGGGGAATACTTCTTTCAGATTTCTGCTCTTCTTTGAAACCAGGGACCGGATTTCGATTCGGATGAGGGAAACATCATCAGTGATTTTTTCCGGATCAGAATAAAATTCGTGTATATTTTTCATGATTCCTTCAGTATTTTCTATTGTCCTCAGGAAACTGCTGATGTCGAGAGTGATCTCAGGTGTGCCGTCTGCATCTCTTGTGAGAAGATCATCCTTTCCGTCAGAACCTGCAAAAAAACAGTCTCCCGGAAAAAGAGGATACACATTCACTCTGAATATGTCCGAATTGTATGGGGTTCCGAATTTTCTCATCTGCTCTTTTTCAAGAAACTGTGCGATCCCGTTTCTGTAAAGAACAGGGTAGGGATGCTCTGAATTGATATAATAAAGAAGTCCTGAGGATTCTTCTACGACTCCGATCAGAGCAGATACAAGCATGACTCCGTTCAGTCCTTCGAACACTCTCTGCAGTTCAATGAACACATCCTTCAGAAATCTTTCCGGAGAACAGTTTTTGTAGAATCTAGTATGTGCCTTGTAGATCAGTGTCCTAAGAACGCTCCCGAATACAAGTGCTCCGCCTGCACCCTGGATGGATTTGCCCATTGCATCTGAATTGCAGAAGAACAGATATTTTTTTCCTTCTAGTGTGATTCTGTCGGCCATATTCAGATCACCTCCGATCTCATGACGTTCTCCTCTGAATTCAAAACTCTTTTTCTGTATCGTAAAAAATTCCACCTTCATCAGATCTGTTTCATAGTTC